>RFVC01000005.1 GCA_009922595.1 Gammaproteobacteria bacterium
TACATAATTGAATTCACATAACCCATATACCAGGTACTATCTGTAAAAATTGTTTTATAATTATCTAAAGTGAATTCCTGTGGCCACAATGAATAAACATTAATAATTTCGGTAGTTGATTTAAATGACATATTGAGCAACCAATAAATAGGCAACATTAAAAAAATTAGTCGAACGTTCCGGCCAGTGTAATCATGGCAGGCCCACCTGGACTCAGCTCTCAATGTATGAACTGGACAAGCTATTTATGCGGGGCCAGTAACAAGGCTGTCAGAATCACGGCCTCATGGCTTCAATTTCAATAATACCTTCTCTGGCTCCCCTGACACTGCCGGATTCAAGCCATTCTCTCGAGGCCTGCTGCATGAAACGGTACTGGGTTTTTTCCCAGACGGCAAAATGGGTTGCACATTCCATGATCGCCATCACCTTGTTGTCCGTTCCAGTCAGGTCTGGGTATAACTCCCTCACCGTGGGAAGCAGAAAATCGCGGTCACCAATCATGATCAGTGTTGGTACAGAAACCCTGGCCGCATACTCACTGTTCCAGCCCCAGTAGTCACCCCTTCTGACACGCATGACCCCTTCTGGTTTCCAGGCATACCCATACGGTTCAAAGGCCATGATTTCCTGCCAGATCACCGGCTGGATATCCGCATCCACCTGATCTTCGCATTGCAGGCGATCATTCCAGCGGGTGTTCATCAAGGCGTCATAAGTCTGCAACCCCATCGGGACACCACTGCTGGGGAGTGTTGCCGGAGGGTTGGAAGGGCCATTGCGCTCGTAGCCCGGCGCATAAAGAATGAGCTTGTCGACTTTCTCAGGGTGCCTTGCCGTGTACCCCCCGGTACGGATTCCGCCCCACGACCAGCCGACCAGGCTGACTTTTTCCACGCCGCGCAGCTCCCGGATATAGTCAACGAGGGTGTTAATTTCATCCCAGTCGGAATCGCTGTTTGTCAGTGCATGGCTGTATTCAGGTGAACAGGGTTCCTCAAGCGACTCAGGCATCAGGATGTTCTGGTCTGACTCAAGCATGTTGCAGGGGTTTTCCATCATCGGCCGCGGGGAAAGACCGTACCCGGACTGGTCCATGGCAAAGGTGTCGTAACCTGCATCGGCCAGGTAACTCATCCAGCTATAATCCTTGTAGGGCAGGTCAAAATCCGGAATGGAAGGCACCGAGTTGCCGTGAACGAAGAGGACCACCCTTCCCTCCGGCACTTCACCTTCTGTGATCGCCTCCAGGGTTGGGGCGCCAACTTTTTCACGCAGGTAAAGTCCAACCCGCTCACCAGCGTTAGCTGGCACCGAGGATTCATGGGCAACAAAACGGTTGATGGTGACAAGCTCTGACTGGGCCCGAACAGAGAGACAAAAAAGCACCGCAAACAGCATGACTGCCCGGTTACAAACTTGTTGTTTTATCATTTCATTTCCCCTCACCTAAGTTTTCACTTAAACCTTTTCTAAATTGACCGCTCGGCCCAGGCAGCGATGGAATAGTTTCATCAGCCTCTCGGTATCACCGTTAACAAAATAGCTGACATCACCACCTGTCTCTGAACACAGAGAATGTTCCTCGAGCACACTTTTCAACCGCCTTGCCACGGCATCATCGGTATCAACAATGTTGACTGCAGTCGCTGCCGCTTCAGCAATCTGTGCAGCAATAAGGCTGTAATGAGTACAGCCCAGCACAAGCGTATCTGCCCCTTTTGCAATCAATGGCGGTATATATTGCGCCAGCAGTGTGCTGATTGCAGTGGTATCTAATTCCGCCTTTTCGATCTCTTCCACAAGACCCGGACACGGCTGCGTAATGATTTCGACCTTCCCGTCAAAGCGGCTTTTCAGGTCCACAAATTTGTCACTGGCCAGGGTTCCCTCCGTGGCCAGCACGCCGATAACGCGGCTCTGACTTTTCTCGGCGGCCGGTTTGATCGCGGGCTCCATGCCGATAATCGGAATGTCGTATTCCTCTCGTACTGTTCCCACAGCAGCCGCGGTCGCCGTGTTGCAGGCCACAACCACCGCCTTCACCTGGTGCTCGAGAAAAAAGGTCATGATTTCCCGGCTTCTTTCGAGGACGAAGGCTTCTCCTTTCGGCCCATATGGAGCATTGGCTGAATCAGCCAGGTAAATCAGGTTTTCATTCGGCAGCAGGTCATGGATCTTTTCAAGAATGGAAAGACCACCGATACCGGAATCGAAAATGCCTATGGGATCACTGGAACTCATACCACAAAATACTTGGAAATCACGCCTGAGAAACTCAATTTAACCCTATCTATAGGAACAAGATACAGGATACAAGGTACAAGTAGAATGATGACTCTTGTACCCTTGATCTTGTACCTTGTAACTCAGTCAAAAAAAAGAGTTTTGCATTGGCCAGCATAGAACCAACACAACCCGTGCTTTGCCTAATGGGCCCGACTGCCGCCGGCAAAACCGGCATCGCCCTGGAGCTTGCGCGCCACCATAATTTTGAAATCATCAGCGTCGATTCTGCGCTGGTCTATCGCGGACTGGATATCGGCTCGGGCAAGCCTGACCAAGAAACACTAAGAAAACTGCCACATCACCTGGTGGACATCCGTGATCCTGCCCAGCCCTATTCGGCGGCCGAATTCAGGGAGGATGCCATACGCCTTTCCCTCGACATCATCAGCAGGGGCAAGCAGCCCCTGCTGGTGGGTGGAACGATGCTTTACTTCAAGGTGCTCCGTGACGGCTTGGCATCGATGCCCTCAGCAGATCCCGAGATTCGCCAGCAGATTCTAGACATGGCGCAGGGCCTAGGCTGGCAGGCGGTGCATGACCGGCTTGCCGAAGTGGATCCCGAATCCGCTGAACGTATCCATCCCAATGACCCGCAGCGCCTGCAAAGAGCGCTGGAAATCTATGAAAGCACCGGCATCACCATGACCGAGCATCACAGGCAGGAACAGGAGGCCCAACAAGCTTTACCCCAAGTACTTTCCAATCTCCTCTTCGTTGCTTTGCATCCAGCTGAACGGGCAACGCTTCATCAGCAGATTGAAAACCGTTTTCACCAGATGCTGAGGGCTGGATTCGTCGACGAAGTGAAAATCTTATTTAAGAGGGGCGATCTTGACCCTGCACTGCCCGCGATTCGCTCAGTGGGATACAGACAAATATGGGATTACCTGGACGGGCAGTACGACTATGACACCATGGTGGCCAAGGCGATTACCGCCACTCGTCAGTTGGCAAAACGGCAGCTAACTTGGCTTAGAGGCTGGCCTGAATTGCATCGGCTGGAGACTAAAATGGTGTCCGAAAGTGTAAATATTGTGAATAAGTGCTTGAAATTACACAAAGAAGCCACTATTAGGAGTAGAACAGATGGATAAAGAGAAAGCTGTCACTCCGCAATCAACTGATATCCTCTGTTTAAGGACAATAGATGATCTATGCGGAATAGGATTCCGTATTTGAGGCATTTTACATTTAATTCTTTGGAGAAATACCATGTCAAAAGGGCATTCATTACAAGACCCTTTCCTGAACATACTGCGCAAGGAAAAGGTTCCAGTAGCCATTTATCTTGTCAGCGGCATCAAGCTTCAGGGACAGATTGAATCCTTTGATCAGTTTGTCATCGTGCTGAAAAACACGGTAAACCAGATGGTCTATAAGCATGCCATCTCTACCGTGGTACCAAGCCGCCAGATCCGCGTCCCTATGCAGGGTGCTGAAGCTGGAGCAGATGAAGATGATGCTCCTGGCAATTCTATTTAATTAACCCAGCCACAACGCCTGGCCGGCACGATCTGTCAGGTAGGACCACACTATTTTTTTCGAGCGTCCAGACAGCGGTGAAATTGCCATCCTCGTCCAGATGCACCTGGATGGTGAACGCGATATCCTTGATCCGCGGGAATTTGAAGAACTCGTTCTCTCCGCTGGCGCGTGCCCAGTTGAATTACTTACTGGAAGGCTGAAAACACCCAGTCCCCGGAGTTTCGTGGGTGCCGGCAAGCTGGAGGAAATTACTCAACTAATTCAGTTACACCAGGCGGAAGTCGTTCTCTTCGATCACCCGCTTACCCCCAGCCAGGAACGCAACCTAGAAAAAGCGCTTAATTGCCGGGTCCTTGATCGCACCGGACTCATCCTCGATATTTTTGCGCAGCGTGCCCGCTCCTACGAAGGTAAGCTGCAGGTGGAACTTGCCCAGCTGCAGCACTCGCTCACCCGTCTTGTCAGGGGCTGGACTCACCTTGATCGCCAGAAAGGCGGCATAGGCCTGCGCGGCGTCGGTGAAACACAGTTGGAAATTGACCAGCGCCTGATCCACGGGCGTATCAAGACGATCAATAAATCCCTTGAGAAAGTGCGCAAGCAGCGAGAACAGGGTCGGCGATCCCGCAAGCGAAAGGAAGTCCCGACCATTTCTCTGGTGGGCTATACCAATGCAGGCAAGTCTTCTTTGTTCAACGCGCTATGCCAGGAAGACATTTATGTAGCCAACCAATTATTTGCGACGCTGGATTCAACCCTGAGACGCATACAGCTACCCGACCTCGGCAGTGCCATCCTGGCCGACACGGTGGGCTTTATACGCCAGCTTCCCCATCAGCTGGTCGATGCCTTTCGGGCAACGCTTGAGGAAACTACCGAAGCCGACCTGCTGCTTCACGTCATTGATTGCCATAACGAGGAACGCATGGTGCTGAAAACAGAGGTAGACAGTGTTCTTGCAGGCATTGGCGCCAAGAATATTCCTGTGTTGCTTATCTATAACAAAATCGACTTGCTAAATGGACAGGCTCCACACGTTGATCGTGATGAAAACGGCAAACCCTGGCGGGTCTGGATCTCGGCCAAGACCGGCGCCGGTATTCCCGAACTGCTCCAGGCCATCAGTGACACACTTGGTGAGGACATGATGGAACTGCAGCTGGCATTAACGCCAGATCAGGGCCGATTCAGGGCAAGGCTTTATCAGCATGGCGTAGTTCAGCAGGAAAATACTGATGAGGCGGGTCTGATCAGGTTGGACATCCGTATGCCAAGAGAAGAATTTAATCGCGTTATGCGTGAGGCAGGTTTGGATCCTGCTCCGGTGCTTGAGGATGCCGAGACGATAATCGAGGAAGAGGAAATGCAGATAACGGAATCTGATTTACAGGAAGAAACCGAGGCGGAGAGCCTCTACACGCAAACCCGGGAAGGAGAAGCTCACAAGGCTGCTTCATCCTGAGCAAAACTACGGTTTCTTAGGGCCCTGCACCGTCCTGATTAATTGGACGTCTCGCCGAAAGCTGTATAAATGACCCGCATTATTCGTTAAAATCGCGCTTCGCCTCTGCACAAAGTGCAATTATTTTTTCACTCATTTGATTCCTGGAATTTCGGAATCGGGAGACATGAATGGCCTGGAATGAACCAGACAATGATGATCGCAAGGACGATCCCTGGAACAATCGTCCAAGCGGTAATGATCAGGGTCCTCCGGATCTTGAAAACATTATCAACGCCTTCATTAGTAAAGTGAGCGGGTTCTTAGGAGGCCGTGGCAGTGGCAGCAGTAGCGGCGGCCAGGGCGGAGAAGACACCCTATCTGGCGGCCTGGTAGTTGGCGTACTCATTATTCTCGCCATTATCTGGGTTGGCGCCGGCTTTTACACCGTTGATGAGCAGGAACGCGGCGTGGTGCTGCGCTTCGGGGTTGCACAGGAAGCAGTAGTTTTTCCTGGTCTGCACTGGAACCCACCACTGGTGGACGAGGTAACGCTGATTAACGTGACACGAGTTTACGATCGCGACTTCAGCAACACAATGCTGACCGAAGATGACAATATTATAGACATCACCATGTCAGTACAGTATGTCATCACCAATGCCCGCAACTACTTTCTTGAAGTAGAAGATCCAGAAATTTCCCTGCAACATGCGGCCGAATCAGCAATTCGTCACGTAGTGGGTTCCTCCACCATGGATAATGCCATTACCACGGGGCGTGAGCAGATCGCCCAAGACACCATGGTACGTCTGCAGGATTACCTCAACCTTTACGGCACCGGCATCACGGTACGCCAGGTCAATATCGATCAGTCTTTGCCACCACAGCAGGTGCGCGATGCTTTTGACGATGTGATAAAGGCAGACGAGGACAATGAGTCTTATCAGAATGAGGCCCGCGCCTACGCCAATACGGTTATCCCTGAAGCGCGTGGTAATGCCCTGCGCCAGATGGCAGATGCCAACGCCTACAAGGAACAGGTCATTGCGCAGGCCGAAGGTCAAGCTCAGCGTTTTGAACAGCTACTGGTCGAGTACCAGCGTGCGCCGGAGGTAACTCGCGATCGGCTATATATAGATGCGCTGCAGACCGTCCTGTCAAACGTATCTAAAGTCATGATTGATACCGATGGTTCCGGTAATAACATGATGGTGCTGCCATTGGACCAGATCATAAATACCAACAGGCGCACACCTGAGGTTACCGGCTCTTTTGAAGGTTCAGGTAATACGCAACTGCGTTCTTTACAGAATAATGCAACACGATCAGCACCGCTAAGGGGGTCACGCCCATGAGGAATTCAACTCTTTTCAGTCTCGTAGGTTTTTCACTAGTCCTGATCATCGTCTATAACTGTCTGTACGTTGTGCGCGAAATAGACCGGGCTGTTTTGCTGACCTTTGGCGAGGTCACCAATTTTGATATACCGCCAGGGCTGCATTTCAAGGTGCCTGGTGTGCATACGGTAAGAAAATTTGACGGTCGAATACAGACCCTTGACGCACCCACTCAGAGTTATCTGACGTCCGAGAAGGAATACCTGGAAGTGGATTCTTTCGCCAAATGGCGCATTGCCAATACAGCAGACTATTACCGCGCCACTTCAGGCGATGAGAACACTGCCAATAACCTGCTCGCACAGCGCATCAACACCGGCCTGCGCAACCAGTTTGGTGAACGTACCGTGCACGAAGTTGTATCCGGAGAACGTGATTTGTTGATGACCGAACTGACCAGTGAACAGAACAAGATTGCCCAGCAGGAACTTGGTATTGAGGTGGTTGATATTCGCGTAAAGAAAATCGACCTGCCGCAAAACGTCAGCCAGTCGGTATATCAGCGTATGAATACGGAGCGCCAGGAAGAAGCCCAGGAACTGCGTTCTACTGGCCGGGAACTTCAGGAAGGTATTGAGGCCGATGCCGATCGCCAGCGCATTGTGATTCAGGCCGAGGCATATCGCGATGCGGAATTCATTCGCGGTGAAGGCGACGCCCAGGCTGCTGCTATATATGCCAATGCCTTCAACAAAGACAGGGAATTCTATGAATTCACCCGTAGCCTAAATGCTTACATTGAAACCTTCAGTGACAGCGGCGATGTGCTCGTCATCAGCCCGGACAGTGAGTTTTTCAAATACCTAACAAGCAGCCAGCCTGAATAACGCGGCTGTAAGAAAATGTGGCGAGATTTGGGCATCGCAATAAGTTTGGTGCTAGTAATAGAGGGTATAATGCCGTTCCTATACCCCGGACGCTGGCGGTCACTCGTCGCGTCAATAGCTGAGATAGATAACAAGGCACTGCGCCTAATAGGCCTGGGCAGCATGATCACCGGTATCATCCTGCTCTACCTGGTAAATTAGACCGTTAGATCGAGAGACCCATGACCAAGGCTAACCGCTGGCTCTTACCGGACGGCGTTGATGAAGTATTGCCGCCTCAGGCAAGCCAACTGGAATCCCTGCGCCGGGAAATCCTGGATCTCTATAGCACCTGGGGATACGAGCTGGTGATGACACCACTCATTGAATTCCTCGATTCTCTCCTGATCCTGCCCAGCAACGAATTACAGCTTCAGACCTTCAAAATTGTTGACCAGCTGACTGGTCGCGGTATGGGAGTTCGCGCCGATATCACCTCCCAGGCTGCCCGCATAGATTCGCATGTATTGCAGCGGGATGTGCCTACCCGTTTGTGCTATGCAGACAGTGTGCTTCATACAACACCGCAGAGCCTTCTAGGCTCGCGCAGTCCATTGATCATTGGGGCCGAACTCTACGGACACAACGGCATCGAAAGCGACATTGAAGTGATCACGCTGATGCTCAGAACTCTGGATTGCGCTGGTATTTCAGACAGCCAGCTTGCCCTAGGGCATGTGGCTATATACCGGAACCTCGTCGAGGAAGCGGCACTTGAAAAAGAAGTGGAAGAAAAACTTTTTGCCGCACTGCAGCGGAAATCCACCGGCGAAATCGAACAAATTCTCTCTGAGGCCGAGGCAGACAAAACCCTGGTAGAAAATATCAAAGTTTTGTCGACACTGCATGGTGATGAAAGCGTGCTTGACCAGGCGGCCGGCGCTATCAAGAGCAACGCATCCGCCGTGACAGAGGGCCTTGAAGAACTACGCCAGATTGCGTTTGCCATCAAACACCGCTTTCCAGACCAGTCCCTCTATTTTGACCTGGGTGAATTACGCGGCTACGAATATCATACGGGCGTCGTTTTTGCTGCCTACGTATCCAGTTACGGTGAAGCCATTGCCAACGGCGGGCGTTACGATGATATCGGTGAAGTCTTTGGCCGTGCCCGTGCCGCAACCGGTTTTGATGCTGACCTAAAAATTCTGCTGGCCCAGGGAAGCAAGGAATTTTCATCTCCCAAAAAGATTTATGCCCCGGCGGAAGGTGACCCCGCCCTGGCGGTTGTCGTCTCGACATTACGTGAAGAAGGTCATCAGGTGGTTAACGCTTTCACTGGTCAGGATGATTCAGCCGCCGACCTTGGCTGTAACCATGAACTGGTCAACGACGAGGACGGCTGGCAGGTCAAACCCATTTAATTTAATCAGAATTCTCATTAGTTAAGGCGAAATAATGGGCAAAAGTGTAGTTGTGCTTGGCACCCAGTGGGGTGATGAGGGAAAAGGGAAGATTGTTGACTTGCTGACTGAAAAAGCCAGCAACGTAGTCAGATTCCAGGGCGGCCACAACGCCGGCCACACCCTGGTGGTTGGCGGTGAAAAAACCATACTCCACCTGCTGCCCTCAGGCATCCTTCGTGAAGATGTGACCTGCATCATTGGTAACGGCGTGGTGCTGAGCCCCGAAGCCCTGCTGAAAGAAATCGATGAACTCGAAGCAAGATCTGGTCGGGTTACCGATCGTTTGAAGATCAGCGCGGCCTGCCCACTCATTCTTCCCTACCACATCGCTCTGGACCAGGCGCGAGAAGCCAAACGCGGGAACAAAAAAATCGGCACCACCGGTCGCGGTATAGGCCCGGCTTATGAAGACAAGGTGGCCCGTCGGGGTATCCGACTCGGCGAATTAATGCATGAGGCGCACTTTGCGGAAAAGCTGAAAGAAGTGCTGGAGTACCATAACTTTGCCCTCACCGAATACTTCAAGTTCGATGCCGTGGATTATCAGAAAACACTCGATGAGAGCCTCGCCATGGGGGAGCGTATTCGTCCCATGGTTTCTGACACGATAGAAATTCTGCATACCGCCAGGAAAAACGGCGACAACATTCTGTTTGAGGGCGCGCAAGGTGCTCTGCTGGATGTTGACCATGGCACCTACCCCTACGTGACTTCTTCGAATACCACGGCTGGCGGTACTGCAACCGGCAGCGGATTCGGCCCTCTCTACCTGAATTACGTGCTGGGTATCACAAAAGCCTACACCACGCGCGTTGGCAGCGGCCCTTTCCCCACCGAGCTTTTTGATGAAGTGGGTGAAATGCTTTTCACCAAGGGCAAGGAGCTCGGTGCTTCCACTGGCAGAAACCGCCGCTGCGGCTGGTTTGATGCCGTCATCCTGAAAATGTCTATTCGCATTAACTCGGTATCCGGTATCTGCCTGACCAAGCTGGACGTGCTTGATGGCCTAGACACCGTCAAGGTATGTACCGGCTATAAGGGCGTGGATGCCAACTCCCTTTCCTGCCTGACCAATTTTGATATGTATGACGACCTTGAACCAGTCTATGCAGAGCTGCCCGGCTGGTCGGAATCTACCTTCGGGGCAAAATCGATGGATGAGCTGCCTGAGAATGCGCGCAACTACATCAAGTTCATCGAGGAAAAAATCGAGGCCCCTGTCGATATAATCTCAACCGGGCCCGACCGGGAAGAAACCATCATTTTAAATCATCCTTTCGACTGACTTAAAAACAGCTAGAAGCCTCAAGCAAAGAAATGTCTAACTGCGCCCACAAATGCGGGTTTACCAAAAAGTTTAGCCTTTTAACATTAAATAAATTCATCCCCAACAGCTTGCGGCTAGGGGCTTGCGGCTAAATCTCAATAACGCCATTAGTGATCGCCAGCCAGACCTGGAGATTTAGTTTATTGATGGTCTGATTAATTTTTTTACTCTGGCTGCAGGGCATCCCATACCTGGTAGGCTTCAGTATTGTCTGCGCTGAACTCCTTCTGGTCCAGCGCCTGTTGCCAGCGTTTGTTAACCAGTCTGGATAACGGCGCGTCCATGTTCACCGCATCGATCAGCTCATTGGCGATACCCACATCCTTAACCAGTAACCCCATGGCAAAGCCGGTCGCCCACTGCTCATCTATGACGTGATCTTTCATCACCTTGTCGGTCATAAAATTGTGTCCGGTCGAAACATTTACCACGTCTACGAAATTATTGAGGTCCAGTCCGAAACGCTTTGCCGCCAGCATCGCTTCCGAGGTTGCGACAAAGGAGGTTGCTGCGACCAGGTTGTTCAAGGCCTTGGTGGCATGCCCTGCCCCGACGCCTCCTGTTTCAAAAAGCTGTCCACCCATGGCTTCAAGCAAGGGGCGCGCAGCTGCCAGGACAGACTCATCATCAGCCCCAATCATGATAGCTAGTGTGCCAAGCTTGGCACGCGGCACACCGCCTGAAACAGGAGCATCCATCAGCGTGACCTTTTTTTCGGTCAGGTCCCTTGCCAGCGCCTGTGTACCGGTAGGTTCTGCGGAACTCATGTCGATAACGACACAACCAGGTTTTGCGTTATTAATAAAAGCACCACCTTCAGTTTTCATCAGCACTTCTCTAACCACATGCCCGTCTGGAAGCATGGTGATTACAAAGTCCATTACCCCAAGTTCGGCCAGGCTTGCTGCAGAACGTGCACCACACTCCACGCTAAAACTTTCTGACCGCGCCTTATCCAGGTCAAAAACGGTCAGATCATAGCCTGCCTTGAAAAGATTCATCGCCATGGGCCATCCCATGTTGCCGATACCTATAAACCCGACCTTTATTTTATTTTTCCCAATCAATTCTTAAATCCTCTTAATTATTTTTAATCCAGCATCCAACTACGAGTGACGAGTTGCGAGGGCTAAAGTTAAAACTCGTGACTTGAAACTCTCTACTGTTAACTATCAAGGCCCATGTCGGTAAGTACTTCCTTGACGGCATTGAATGCTTCCACTCCGCTCGGCACACCAGAGTACACCGCGCTGTGGATAAGGATGGCACGAATTTCTTCAACTGAAACGCCGTTGGCTAAGGCGCCGCGGGCATGCACTTTAATTTGATTAGGCTTGGTCAGCGCAGTAAGCACTGCCAGGGTGATCATGCTGCGGGTTTTGGGATCGAGGGTTTCTTCTGCCCACACCTCTCCAAAACAGTATTTTGTCACCAGGTCCTCAAAGGGACGGTTGAAGTCGGTCGCCCGCTCTTCCCTGGCCGCAGCGACTTCTTCACCCCACATTTTTACCGCGATGTCGCGTCCGGCTTGGTAGGCATCGTTATTCATTATTATTCCCTCAAAATATGAAAATTCAGGACGTCTAACATACTGAATAATCCATTAAATTTGTATGTTTTCCTCAGATTTTAGGGGCCTGAAGCTAAATACGCTTTACCCGCGTATTTGCTACTATAGAAGGGCTCATTTTTGGTGGTCGGCAACTATTGATCCATGGCAGTCAGTCCTTCAGAAGAACTTCTAATTACCCCGCTGCATGACCTGCACCTTGAAACTGGAGCTCGCATGGTACCTTTTGCCGGCTACAGCATGCCGGTGCAGTTTGAAGGTGTGAAGGCAGAGCACCTGCACACACGCTCCGCGGCCGGCCTGTTTGATGTCTCGCATATGGGACAGATCCTGGTTGAGGGGCCAGAGGCAGTACAGCAGCTAGAGAAACTTATTCCTGCTGACCTTCAGGATCTTCCCATCAACAAACAGCGTTATGGCCTGCTGACCAATACATCAGGTGGTATTCTGGACGACCTGATGATCTGCCGTTGGGACGAACAACTTTTTTACCTGGTAGTGAATGCTGCCTGCAAAGCCACAGACCTGGCTTGGCTGGAAGCGAATCTTGAAGGTGTCGATATCACTGTGCTGGAAGACAGGGCTTTGCTGGCACTACAGGGCCCCGCATCAGAGGAAATAATGGAGGCACTGGCAGCAGATGTTTCCAGCTTGTCATTTATGCAGGGAACACAGGCATCAATATTAGATGCACAGTGCTACATCACACGCTCGGGTTATACCGGCGAAGACGGATTTGAAATTTCCATACCGGCTGACAAAGCCAACGATCTAGCAAGGGCATTACTGGCCAACTACGACATCAAACCAGTAGGCCTCGGCGCCCGTGACACTTTACGTCTTGAGGCCGGGCTGTGCCTGTATGGCCATGATATGAATACCGGAACAACGCCTGTATCAGCTGGACTGGAATGGAGTATCAGCAAAGCCCGGCGTACCGGCGGTGCTAGACAGGGCGGATTCCCCGGTGCCGACATCATTCTTGAACAGATGGAGAAGGGTACTAAACAGAAACGGGCCGGACTGAAAAGCGAAGGCAAGGCGCTAGTGAGGGAAGGCGCTGTACTATTCAATGGTGAAGGCCAGCCAGTTGGGTCGGTTACCAGCGGCGGATTTGCGCCCAGCTTGAACGGACCGGTATCAATGGGCTACGTTGATTCGACCCTGACCGAGCCAGGCACTTCCCTGCGAGCGATGGTGCGCGGTAAACCTCTGCCTGTCATCGTGACGCCACTTCCTTTTATAAAAACCGGTTACAAGCGGTAAGTGAAACAAGAGAAAGCAAGGGATGACAAACGTGTTAAATGACAGCCACGATTTTATTTCAAGGCATATCGGCCCTAATGCCGATGAGCAGCATGTCATGCTTGCCGCACTCGGCTTTAAGAATATGACGGCATTTATACAAGCTGCCATTCCGGATGTTATTCGACAGGAGCATGCACTAGACCTGGATTCACCCTTAAGCGAAGCCTCTGCTGAAAAAGCGCTGATGGCGATTGCGTCCAACAATAAGGTGTTCAAGTCCTACATAGGACAGGGGTACTACGATTGCCATACACCCAAGGTAATTCGCCGCAACCTTTTTGAGAACCCGGCCTGGTATACCGCCTACACACCCTATCAGCCGGAAATTTCGCAGGGACGCCTCGAAGCCCTGCTAAACTTTCAGACTATGATCTGCGACCTGACCGGCCTTAGTATCGCCAACGCATCACTGCTGGATGAAGCAACCGCTGCAGCCGAAGCAATGACCCTCTGCCGCAGGATGAGCAAGGCCAAGGGCAACACCTTCTTTATCGATGCAGACTGTTTTCCACAAACATTCGAGGTGCTGCGCACTCGGGCCGAACCACTGGGTTACGAACTGGTTACAGGAAAACCCGAAGAAGCACGGAAGCATGACTGTTTTGGTCTGTTTATCCAGTACCCTGGCGCGAGTGGCGAGGTGCAGGATTACACGGGCCTGATCAGCAAGATGAGGGAGTCTGGCGCGCTGGTAGTGATGGCAGCCGACATACTCGGCCTGATGCTGCTGAAATCTCCGGGTGCAATGGGTGCCGATGTCGCCATTGGCAGCACGCAGCGTTTTGGTGTCCCAATGGGCTTCGGCGGGCCCCATGCGGCGTATATGGCCTGCCATGAAGATTACCAGCGTTCACTGCCAGGACGCCTTGTTGGCGTATCCAAAGATGCACATAACAATCCGGCCTACCGCCTTGCCCTGCAAACACGCGAGCAGCACATCCGCCGCGAGAAGGCGACCAGTAATATCTGCACGGCCCAGGTCCTGCTGGCCGTCATAGCTGGTATGTATGCTGTCTATCATGGTCCTGGTGGGCTCAGGCGAATTGCAGAAAGAGTCCATCAGCTGACCTGCCGCCTGGCGGCCAGACTCGAAGCGGAACGATACACCATCGTCAATCAATCGTACTTTGATACGCTGACTGTTGAGACCGGCGACCAGACTCAGCACGTGCATGACTTTGCGCGCGTACAGAACATTAACCTGCGGGCCATTGATGACAGTCTCGTCGGCATTTCACTTGACGAAACGACGACGGAAAAAGACCTAGAAGTCATTCTCTCACTTTTTGACTGCGGGGCTCTGCCAGCATCGGCTCCCTCACCCATCGAAGATGCCTTGCGACGCAGCGATAAAGTACTGACGCATCCGGTCTTCAACACCTACCATTCCGAAACTGAAATGATGCGCTACCTGCGCAAGCTGGCTGACCGTGACATCGCACTCGACAGGACCATGATCCCTCTCGGCTCATGCACGATGAAACTGAATTCCGCGGCGGAAATGCAGCCGGTCTCCTGGCCGGAGTTTGCCAACCTTCATCCCTTTGCCCCCAAGGACCAGGCACGCGGTTATCTTGAAATGATTCGCGATCTTGAGAAGATGCTGTGCAAGGTGACAGGCTATGCCGCCGTTTCACTGCAGCCGAATGCCGGCTCACAGGGTGAATTTGCAGGTTTGCTGGCCATCCGCGGCTGGCAGGAAGCGCGCGGACAGGCACACCGCAATATATGTCTGATACCGGAATCCGCACATGGCACCAATCCCGCTTCAGCACAGATGTGCGGCATGAAAGTGGTTGTTGTTAACTGTGATGACCAGGGTAACGTTGATGTCGATGATCTTCGGGCCAAGTCCGAGACGCACAGCGACAACCTGGCAGCGATAATGATCACCTATCCTTCCACGCACGGCGTTTTTGAATCCCGGATCAGCGATGTCTGCGCTATCGTGCATGAACATGGCGGCCAGGTTTATATCGACGGGGCCAACCTGAATGCCATGGTCGGACACGTTGAACCCGGCACCATTGGAGGCGATGTAAGTCATCTGAACCTGCATAAAACTTTTTGTATTCCCCATGGCGGGGGTGGTCCTGGCGTCGGTCCAATTGGCGTGGCCGAACACCTGGCTCCTTTCCTGCCGGGTCATAACAGCCTTGATAAAAAAGAGAATGCCGTTTCTGCTGCGGCCTACGGCAGTGCCAGCATCCTCCCAATCACCTGGATGTACCTGAAAATGATGGGTGCTTCTGGCCTAATATCAGCTACCGAGGCGGCTATACTCAACGCTAACTATCTCGCCAAACAGCTGTCCGGGGATTACCAGATTCTCTATACAGGAGAGAATGGCCTGGTGGCTCACGAATGCATTATTGATTTTCGCCCAATCAAGGAAAGCACGGGAGTGACGGTTGATGATGTGGCAAAGCGCCTGATTGATTACGGCTTCCATGCCCCAACGATGTCATTCCCGGTGGCCGGGACCCTGATGATTGAACCAACCGAAAGCGAATCAAAGCAGGAGCTAGATCGCTTTGTTGAGGCAATGAAAGGTATTCGTCAGGAGATTCGCGATATCGAAGCCGGCGTTATTAGCCTCGATGAAAGCCCCCTGCGCAGTGCCCCTCACACCGCACAGAGTCTGCTCACTAAGTCATGGGATAAACCCTATTCGCGGGAAACCGCCGCATATCCAATCGCAAAATTGAAAGACAACAAGTACTGGCCGCCGGTTGGACGCATCGACCAGGTTTTCGGCGACAGGAACCTAGTGTGTTCATGCCTGCCAATTGAAGACTACAAATAAGTTTTCATAGTTGAAATCAAGGAACAAGAACAGAATTATTTTCTGCGTTTTCCCGTCAAGCCTTAGACCTTGCAAAAAGTAAAAATCTTTACTGTGTATACTCGTTTCAGTTGAATCCCTTTTATCTTGCTCCTTGCAAGTGCGAAGCCGGTACGATCTTGTATCTGTTAGAGCCGATTGTCCTGGCAGTAGTACTCAGGCGGATCGCCGCCCTCTCGCCAGATCATGTTCCATTGCATCGACCAGGGTCGCGTATAGGCACCGGGATCATCAATGGTGACTTCATAGGTCATGGTGTTGAAATCAACTCGAGTCAGGCGTTCCTCAACTTTCATCTGAGTGGTGTGAGGCAACCCGCCGGTTAACCAGAACTTTTCGTTATAGCCTTCGGAGCGAATCACGAGTGTGTCGCCCTCCCACTCAGCGACATTTCTGCCGTAATAAAGAATATTGTCGTTATCTACAGGAAAGCCTGTGTTGATGCCGCGCCCGTCGGTATAGATAAGATGCCAGTCCTGGTTACCCCCTCCGGGTACGAAAAAAATTCGCTGCCACTGTTTATCCTCTAACAGCTGAAAACCAAAAGGCGCCTGCCACTTGCGCGGACCTGCCGGTGGACGACATTCGACGAAGGAAGGGTCAAAGCGGAGAAAATTTTGCTGACGGGTTTCATAAAGTCTCAGTGCCCATTCCTGCATCGGAGCAACACGTGACGCATCAACCAGATTTTCAAGCAATCCATAGGACGACATTTCTACATTGACGCCGTTTTCCATCATTACGGTGGTATCAGGAACCCAGTAGCCCTCCTCTCCTGGCGCTGCGCTAAGCCGGGGCAGCCCATCGGGCCAGCGGGGAGTGTCGCGGTCCTGGTTTTCCTGTAAGGCCAGGCTCAGTGCTGACACTTCACCGATAAAAACCGGTTCTCCTGCAAGGAGGATCCGCTCCCCCCAAATCTGTGGGCTGCCGTCGCGAGCCGGGTAACCGCTAATGCTGATAAGGTCTCCGGGCTGGACTGTTAAGGCATCCCATCCGTTCCATTCCAGGATCACCGGACTTTCCAGCTCGACGTACCAGTCATCCCCTGAAGCGGGTTCAACCACGAAAAGATGCACATGGGGGTTGGCCCAGTCCACCTTCGTGATGCGTCCTTCCAATTGAATCTGCTGCTCAGTATCGAACTTGACCACTTTACCATGATGCGCCAGGGCAACCTGCCAGCAGAGCAGAAAAAAAACAGTGATAAAAGAACAAAGACTTTTCATATCAGGGAAAAATAGGATGGCTGCGGTCCATGCTTTCATACTCGGTGCCCAGCATCAGCTCAAAGGCCATGTTGGCATCCTGGCAGACAAACTCGAATGCCTCGCCCGGACGCCACGGCATGACAAAACCGCTGCTCCAGGTTTCCGTGTAGGAACCAGGGTCGTCTATGGTGACTTCATATCTCAGCGTGTTGTAGGTTTCGCGGGTGAACCTTTCCATCATGTGCAGCTGGTTGGTATGCGGTGTGCCTTCTGCATCAATCCACATCTTTTCGTTGAACCCTGTTGTGTCTACAACCAGGGTGTCCCCTTCCCAGCGGCCAATGGAATGCCCATGATAGGTCGGTTTCAGGTTTTCAGGATGCTCACGGCCATCCATGTAGATCACGCGAAAATGTCGCGGCCCGCCGACAGGAAACATGTAGATGCGCTGCATGTCGGGAAAATCAACAAACTGGGTGCCGTAAGCCGTCGTTACCGAGCGCGGTCCTGACGAAGGTTTGCAGCGGGTATAGGGTTCAAAGCGGGTGCGCGTGCGCTGCTGGTAGAGATGCCAGGCCCAGGGCATGAACGGGACATCGGTGAGGTCTATTTTGTCGAAAGGCCGGTCAGGATCATTGGCGTAAGACGCGTAGGGATTACTGGCGACAATCGAGCCCTCGGGCACAATATCATAATCAATGATCATGGGGCGTGTGCCGAATCCATCCCAGGCGCCCATCTCTTCACCGGGCGGAGTGCCCAGGATTATGCGACCTTCTGCATCACGGGGCGCAGGGCGGGAAGCAGGTTCGTTGCTGTCCGGTCTTGGGACGCTGGTCTGGGCCTGTGCCAACACCACCAGCAAGGATGCACAGCAAAAATAAAAAAAGCGCCGCAAAATTATCACGATGTTGACCAATCCCCCAAGGTTCATCCATCAGGATTCTAACCAGAGGCAGGACAAAAAACATCGATTAAAAAGTGGAAATAAAGGGAATACGATTTTACTGGGTGGCTAAAACTCGTCTTCGGCGCTTGCTGAAGCGCACAGGTTCTGCTGAGGCCTGTCGCGAGCGCTGCGTGCTTGACGTTTGCAGCGCTCACTGCAGTACTTTACTTCATCCCAGCATCGCCACCATTTTTTGCGCCAGCTAAATGGTCGTAGGCAATGCTGGCAAATTTTTTCAGGGAGGTTTGTCTTGGCGTACGCCATTTTCAGAGCAGTGCTTCGATTGCGGTAACCAGTTTTTTGCTGTCCGGCTTGACCCCGCTGCGAAACAGGTCAATCACATTTCCATCACGGTCAACCAGGTACTTATTGAAGTTCCAGTTTGGACGTTTGGTTTCACTTGCCAGGTGTGAAAACACTGGGTGCGCGTTTTCACCTTTTACATTCACAATATCAGTCATGGGGAAGGTGACCCCGTAGTTGATGTAACAGATTTCTGCCGTCTTAGCGGCATCATCGTCTTCCTGGTTGAAATCATCGGACGGGAAACCAACCAGCACCAAACCCTCGTCCTTGTAGCGCTGATAGAGTGCTTCTAGGCCGCTGAACTGGTAGGTGTAACCACAGTAGCTGGCCGTGTTAACCAGCAGGACAACCTTGCCGGCTGTCTCGGCACACAGATCAACTGTTTTGTTGGTATGCAGCTGCCCTATCTCATGGTCGAGCCATCCAACACAGGCAGCCTGCTGCTCGATAGGGGCTTCCTGGGCGTGTGCGCTGGCAAAAAGCAGGCTTGAAAGGAGTATGGCAAAGTGACTTGACCTGAACATGGGCATTCCTTATTAAATGGATAGAAAACATTACCATATACGCCAGTAAAACCTGTCAGGATTACCGCTTTAGCGATTCGCCAGGGTGATCTGACCAGGGTCAAAGACAGTATAAAAATCTCTTTATCCTTACAATATTGGATTCATGACGACACGGCCGCCTTTGGAAAAAAACCTGCCTCATGCGCTGATTTTTGCCGGGGCACTGCCCTTTATTGCCGGGGCCGGACTCTTGCTGCTTGGTGTCTCAACCCTGCCCCTGCTTGGCAATGTCACTGAGGCCACAGCAGCCTATGGTCTCGTGATCACGGTTTTTCTTACCGGCATACACTGGGGGCAGCAGCTTTCTCTCGGAAATGCCGCCCCGGGACTCTTCATCAGCAGTAACATCATCGCCGTGATGGTCTGGCTGTGCTGGCTGATGCTGTCACCAGGACTTTTCATGGTGGTGCTTGCCCTACCCCTGGTTGCCCTTTTATGCATAGATTTCATGCTTAACCGCAACCGGGTAATTGACAAGGACTATTTCCGTTCACGGGTCATCATCACGACGATCGTTATTTGCTGCTTGGTAGTGGCATCCGCCTCGTCATGAAAAACGTAGCAATCATTGGTGCAGGCCTTTCCGGCCTCGTACTAGGAAAGCGTTTACGCGAGCATGCACAGGTCACCCTGTTTGAAAAATCACGCGGCGTCAGTGGACGTTTGGCAACAAGAACTATTGGCGATTATGAGTTTGATCATGGTGCCCAGTTCCTGACCTCACGCAGCGAGGCTTTCAAGAAATTTCTTACTCCTTATATAGACAGTGGAGACGTCACAGAATGGCAGCCGCACGTTATTACACTCGCGGCTGGCGAAAAGTCCTATACCCGCCAGTGGTTCGAACCCCATTTCGTTGGCAGTCCAGCCATGACCAGCCTGTGTAAGAAACTTGCCGTTGAACAGGATATTGAATTCAAGGTACGCATTACTGAGCTGACCCAAGGTGAAAATGGCTGGTCACTTCAGACCGAGGATTCGAAGATAGAAACCGAGTTTGACTGGGTGATCAGTACGGCACCTGCTCCGCAGACACGACAGCTGCTAGGCGGCCTCATCCCAGAAGAATTGCTCTCAGGAGAAGGCGGGCTGGACAGTGTGCACATGTCACCATGCTTTGCCCTGATGCTAGGATTCGAATCGTTACCAAAACTCCACTTTGATGCCGCAAGGGTCAAACACTCGCCGATTGAATGGATCATGCTGAACTCGAGCAAAGCCGGTCGGGGAGCCGCGTCAACCCTGGTGATTCAAACCAGCAATGAATGGGCACAGGGAAACCTTGAACGTCCCCAGGAGGAGGTCACGGCAATCCTTCTAGCCGAACTTGAGCAGCTGCTGCCAGTCTCCCTGCCTGACCATGACGCTATCTCCCTCCAGCGCTGGCGCTATTCACGCGTCGAGCAGTCCATGAAACAGGATTATCTGCTGGACGCCGAAACCAGGCTTGCTGCCTGCGGTGACTGGGCGGTAGAGGGTCGCGTGGAAGGCGCCTTCACCAGCGCTGAAAGACTGGCGAGCGCATTGGAGCTCCTACTATGAACATTGCGATCATTGGTGTTTCCGGCGCAATCGGCAGTGCACTGCTAGAACACTATCTGGCTAATGGAAAGACCACCGAGATTTTTGCTTTCTCGCGTACACCCATAGAGCATCCAGATGAACGGGTCAATGCAGTCAGTCTAGATCTGACAGATCAAAAAAGTATTGAAAAAGCCGCCGCTCGTATTTTTTCGCAAAGTCTCGACCTGGTCATCGCGGCAACGGGCATGCTTCATGACAAGAGTGAAGGACAGCTGCAGCCGGAAAAAACCCTCAAGCAGCTGAGCGCTGAGAACATGGCCGAAGTATTTGCAGTGAACACCATCGGCCCGGCCCTGCTGCTGAAATATTTTTTGCCGCTGTTAAAGCGAGACAGCAAATCAGTCTTTGTCGCACTGAGCGCACGCGTAGGCAGCATCAGTGATAATCGATTAGGCGGCTGGTATAGTTACCGCGCCTCCAAGGCAGCACTGAACATGCTGATCAAAACCGCTGCCATAGAATACAACCGACTCAATAAGCAAGCCGTCATCGCGGGCCTGCATCCAGGCACTGTCGACAGCGGCCTGTCCAAACCTTTCCAGGCCAGGGTGCAGGAAGGCAAACTGTTCAGCCCGAAAAAATCTGCGGCACACCTGGTCTCCGTTCTTGAAAACCTAAAGCAGAAAGACAGCGGTAAATGTTTTGCATGGGACGGGCAGGAGATTCCGGCCTGACCGGAAGCCTCTCGAATTACCTGCTGATGTCAGACACCAGACCAACACACTGCAACCTGTGCCAGCGTCAAATTGAACTGACCTTTCATCACCTCGTGCCCAGGAAAGTGCATCGGCGTACTTTTTTTCGTAAGCATTTCAGTCGACAGGAATTATCTACAGGCATTTATATTTGCCGCAAATGTCACAGCGGCATCCACAAGCTCTTCAATGAAATGCAGCTGGCTAAGGACCTAAACACACTGGACAAGCTGCGTGAAAATCCTGACATTTCTAGGCATGTCGCCTGGGTGACTAGGCAAAAGAGCTGAATAGCCCTTCGGAGCCAAGTTTTCATTGAATTGTCATGATTTAAATTGGTATGCCCCACGAATTTTTGGAATACTGCTTCCCGATTTTTACCCCTTGCCTTCAACCTGATGAATAAAGCAGTAAATCTACCCTTCTCAGCACTTCTGTTGCTTGCCGGATCACTGCTGTCGGTGCCTATCTCAGCCCAGAACCAGGCGGGCGTTGAGGACAAGCGGATCCGAGGCG
This sequence comes from Gammaproteobacteria bacterium, assembly GCA_009922595.1. Lineage (GTDB taxonomy): Bacteria > Pseudomonadota > Gammaproteobacteria > Pseudomonadales > Pseudohongiellaceae > Eutrophocola. Next base: position 21,762 of record RFVC01000005.1, read on the forward strand.
TTCGCGTTGATACGGCACCGGTCATCGATGGCATCCTGGATGATGAAGTCTGGGCGTCGGCCGAACCTATAACCGAGTTTCACCAAATACGCCCGGGAGACGGGACACCAACATCGGAACCAACCGAAGTCAGGGTGCTGTATACCAGTGACGCCATCTATATTGCGGCAAAAATGGACGACAGCGATCCCGAGTTGATTGCCACGCCCACTCTGCGCCATGGACAGGGCCTGGGTCCGGATGACCGCCTGATTGTCATTCTTGATCCGTTTAACACGCGCCGAACCGGGTATAGGTTTGAAACTAACCTGAACGGTGTACGCCACGACGCCCTGTATACCCAGATAAATTCCTTTGACGCCAACTGGTCAACTATCTGGGAAGTTCAGACCAGCACCTACGAGAACGGCTGGATCGCAGAAATAGAAATTCCCTTCATGTCGCTGCCGATGGATCCAGCGACTGAGGAATGGGGCTTTAATTTTGGCCGCGGCATTCGTCGCCGTAACGAGGAAATGGCATGGGTCTCATTCAACCGACAGTTTAATCCGAGCATCGCCGGCACGCTCACTAACATGCGCGATATGAACCAGGGCCTTGGTTTTGAGATCGTGCCTTCCCTGGCGCTCGTGGACAGCAAGAATTTTCCCTCCGGCACAACAGATGATCAGACCAATCCTTCACTGGACGTGTTTTACCGACTGACGCCTTCATTGAATGCAGCGCTGACAATCAATACCGATTTCTCTGCGGTGGAAGTGGACAACCGGCAGGTTAACCTGGACCGCTTCAATCTATTCTTTCCGGAGCGGCGTGCATTCTTCAATAACGATTCGGACCTATTCCAGTTCGGCAACATAGGCAACGTCGGCAACGCGGCATCCAATGACAGCTCTGAGCAAAATGCCCGTCCATATTTTTCACGAAAAATTGGCCTTGGTCCGGGCGGTTCACCGGTTGACATTGAATATGGCGGCCGGATAAGCGGCCGGGTGGGTCGCTGGAATATTGGCACCCTCGCCATCGAGCAGGATGGCTTTGGTGATGTTGACCCGACCACCCTGTTTATCAGCCGCATTTCCGCCAATGTCCTGGCGGAATCCAACGTCGGTTTCATCATTACCGATGGTGATCCCACCTCCAACCTGGACAACTCTGTTTACGGTGTCGACTTTCGCTACCTAAATACTCGCTTGCCCAGCGGTGTAGCCCTTGAGGGGGATGCCTGGTTCATGCAGTCAGATACCACCGGTCTGGAAGGCAACGATGCCTCTTTTGGATTTGGTCTTCGCTCTCCCAACAACCAGGGCTGGCGTGGCGGCATCAATTACAAGGAAGTGCAGGACAACTTCAACCCGGCCATGGGTTTTGTGAACAACAGCGGAATTCGTGATATCCAGGCAGATGTGGGTTATACACACTTCTTCGAATCCGGCAGCTTCCTTCAGCAGGTACAGTTTTCCTTTGATGCCCAACGAGTGAATTTCATTGATGGCGGCGCCCAGACAGAGAAACTGCGCTTCACGCTGTTCGAAGCCTCGACAAATACCCGCGACAGCGCCCGCCTGCGCGTGGGCACAAACCGGGAAGTGGTGTTAAACCCCTTCGTGATCTATAGCGAACCCGGTCGGCAGGTGGTAGTCGAAGCCGGTGATCATCGCTTTAATCGCGGCGGTTTTCGCATGCAGTCAGGCAACCAGCGTCCCGTTTCCTTTTTCCTGGGTGGTGGTACCGGCGGCTTCTATAACGGTGACCGGGACAATATCACCGGAAGACTGCGCTGGCAGAGCCGCAAGTTCATTGTCGAGGGGGGTTATGAATGGAACGACATTTCCCTGCCCGGCGGCGACTTCATCACGCGGCTAATCACTCTGAACTCCGAGTATGCCTTCAACAGCACGCTGTATTGGGTCACGCTGGTGCAGTACGACAACGTCTCTGAAATCATTGGGGTTAATACTCGTCTGCAGTGGATACCCAAGGCCGGCCAGGAGGGATTTATTGTACTTAACTACAACATGGAAGACAGGGACAAGGATAATGATTTTAGTTCACTGTCCCGTGACCTGAGCCTGAAATTTACCTATACATTCCGCTTCTAATAATTCGGATGACCCTGGGATGGATTCTCACTCCGACCCCCTCAATTTAGCTAGGCGTTTTTGATTTTAAGATAACCCCTCCAATCAAACGCATCGGGACCTAGGCCCAAATCCAGCTGCACTCACTTTGTTGGACTTCACGACCTTTCCCCTTTATCTTTCTTCTTCTGCAACATCAAACTTAAGAGGGGAAATTCATGCAAAAACTGATTCTGCTGGCAACAGCATTTCTTGTCTTTTCCATTACTGCTCATGCACAGCGAGGATACATGGCGCCAAAGAATGCGCCTACTGAACCCACAACCATTAGCATACCTGCCATTGAACCCAACAATGGCCCGGGGACCCCTTACAACTCAGCCCTGGGTCAGTGGCCAGGCTACGATATGGAGCACTTCGACTATATCGCCGATGAATACATTATCTCCGGAATGGCCGATGGTGAGCCGTACCGAACTCGGCTGAACGTGCGCAGACCGCGCGACATGTCTCGCTTCAGCGGTCTCGTACTGGCTGAGCCCATGCACCCCGCAGGATTTGCCCACGGGTTTGAGCACAGCAGCGTTTATATTATGGACGCAGGCCACATTGCTGTTGAGGTGGTTGGCATGGGACTGGAGCATGCTACCGGTCACAACCCGGAACGCTATGCCGACCATCGGGTCAGCAACAACCAGATCAGTGAACTTCTCGCACAGATGGGCGCTCTCTTGAAGAGTGACAGCAGCCCCATTGCTGACAGCGGTATGCGCAAGGTAATTCTTTTTGGCACGTCGGCCACCTCACGCATGCTGACTGACTACCTGACCCAGGCCTACCCCTTCTTCAAGCTTGCTGATGGTAGCAATATCTACGACGGCTTCATGCCGACATCCAACGGCAGCCGCATCCTACCCGTGGAAGAGCCCATGATCCAGATGCCCACCCAGCATGAATTCATGAACGTGGCGACGGCGGTCCAGGATGGTGACGAACCGGGCAACCAGTTCCGTAATTTCGAGTTCACCGGCATTGGTCACCTGATGGCGCGTCACAATCCTCGCATGACACCGGAGCTCTGTGTGAACAAACCCACCGAGTACCCGCTGGAGCTATATTTCTCCGTGGCCCTACATCACCTCTTTGAGTGGGTCGACAAGGGCATAGAGCCCCCACGTGGCGACCGAGTTCTGCTCGACCGCAACATGGACAACGACGGCTCCCTAATGGTGCTGGATGAACACGGCAACCCGCTTGGCGGCATACGAAACCCCTATGTCGATGTGCCCTTTGCGACCTATATAGCCGGCAACTCTCTTGAAGACGGTCAGGATCCCTCCATGTCAGTGGTCTGTCGGCTGTCGGTATACGAGATACCTTTCACGGCCAGCAAGATGCGTGAACTCTACGGCAACAAGGAAAACTTCCTACGTCAGTTTGAGTCTAACCTCAATTCGCATGAAGCCGCGGGCTGGTCACTGCCTGTGTACCATGATCTGATCATGGCCGATGCCAAGGCCATCCAGTTCTAGGCTGCACGCACCTCGGCAATCCAGTGGCTCATCCATAGCGTATTTAACGCTATGAAAACAACAATGAAGAAATTCAGATCGGCAATAACAGCTGTCATATTGCAGCTGTTGCTGTCGCTCACCCTGACACTTTACGGAACAACAGCCATGGCAATTGAAGAGCCTGCCTATAGCATCATTGAAAGCAATGACAAAATTGAGTATCGCCAGTACCAACCTTTCATCATTGCCGAGACACTGATTAAAGACGCACGCGATCGCGGTGATGCTAGCTCAGTTGGGTTTAGACGCCTATTTGGCTATATCAGCGGTGACAACACCGCGCAGGAAAAAATTGAGATGACGGCCCCGGTTATCCAGGCCGACAGTAAGCCGCGCGGCGAGAAAATTGAAATGACCGCCCCGGTACAGCAGACCGAAACCGAGGAGGGCTGGCTTGTAGCTTTCGTCCTGCCTCTTAGTTATTCCATCGACACCGCACCCATCCCAACCAACCCAAAAGTGCAGTTGCGCCTAATTGAACCCCGCACGATGGCAGTGATCAGTTTTTCAGGGCGCTGGACAGAAAAAAATGTCAGGCGCCATGAAAAGGAGTTGATGGAATTCCTTGAGGAAGAAAAGGACATCATCATAGGCAAAACCGAGTTTGCCGCTTACAACGCTCCGTTTGTTTTACCATTCATGAGACGCAACGAAGTTATGGTGCAAGTTCTAACAGAAAAATAAATAAAAAGTTGTAAAAAAGCCGGTCATAGACCGGCTTTTTTATGCAGATTTATTATGCGTCAGAAGGGTCGGCTGCCGCGGCAGACTTACCTGCCTCTATCTGTGACGCCACGGTCTGCGCTGGAGGACGGATATTCTTTTTGCGTAATAACTTATCCAAGGACTCAAGCGACATGATGTGATTATGGATACACTCCAAAGCACCACTTTTACGTAACTCAAGGAACTTATCATCCGATAGCTCACTGAGTTTTTCTCTATCTACAACATAGAACCCACTGACGTCATGATTCTCCCCGGTCTCGGAATTCTTAACCGTCAGCGTCTGCGGAATCAGAAGCCCCATTTCCTCTAAGGTCTTTACAAACAGCTTGGTCCTTTCCTCCTGTTGCCAGACGCGAACCAGGAATTCCTTAACGTTCTGCATCCACTCGGTTTCAGTGCCGTCATCATTAAAGACCAGGTTGCCCTCTTCCTTGTTGACAACACCGGCTTCCTCGTAGATTCCAATAAACAGTCGTTCCTCGTTTTCAGGGTCTGGCTGAACAGCAAAAGGATAACAACGCACCGAAGCAGGAAAATAGCCTCCCTGCCAGGTATTGTTTTCAACAAAAAGATTTTCGTTTGGCTCTATACCCCACATGACCGCAGCAAAAAAAGTGCCCGTGTCGGGGTCTTTAACAAAAATAATGGGGAAATCCACGCCTGCCTTACTGAACTCGGGCGTGTAGATCTTTGCAAAGTGACAAGGGGCTATGTGACTGGCATCGCCTATATCTTTTACCTTTACACCTGCGTGTGCAGACGAGGTCAAAGAAACCGGACCCTTTAACATTTCAGGGGGTTGTTCGGCCATCAAGAATTCTCCTGTAATTTCGCTATTCGTTCAGCGGAAACGGTAGTAAAAAATAAAGGTAGGAAGTATACCAAGACATAGGCAGCTAGCCACTAGACATTATTTTGCCTAGGCTTGATGACCCTCCTCCACCAGATAATACTGCCGCTGATTATCATGAAAGCAGGAATGGAGGTGACAAAAATCCAGGCCCAGCGAGCAAAGGGGTTCTGCCCTCCCGGCCGGGCAAAATGAATATCGCGCAGAAAGCCCAAAAAACCTTCCCCCGAGCGCCCCGAATTCATGCCCAGGGCTTCAAGTAGGTACGCCATCTCACGCGGAAACCCCAGCTGGTAGCCGGTCACACCGTAGGCAAAGATGAGAATCAGAAACCAAAATCCAAAAAAGCTGTGTAGCTGCCAGAGCATCGAGCGGGTACTGCCCGATACAATGATCAGTCCCTCCCACCAGCGTCGTTTACCTTGCCACCAGATCACCAGGCCGGTTACGGCCATCAAAATAAAGACAAGGCCCAAAGCCCCATTGATTCGTCTGCCCTGCTCTCGCGGTAGGCCAAGCTCATAGTGAAGACCGGCTACCCATTCAACGGCCTGAATTGGCCAGGGCCTCGCAGGCCCAATATCCTCACCGGTGTACTGGTTAAAGTAATGAGGAATGAATTGGTTGTCTTTCTGCAAGACAATATAGGTGGCCTCTTCGGGCTCATAGCCCTCGACGGTAAAGCCCAGCGTATAGCCCTCATAGACTTCAGCCATCCGCTCTTTCAGGGTCGATCCGGTCAGGGGCTCTGCGTCCGACGGCTCTAGGAATTTCGGTTCAAACCAACTATAGAACGGCGATTTCAGCAACAGTGCCGTCCCGCTCAGGGATACCACAAGAATGTAAAGAGCACATGCCAAGGCGAACCACAGATGAATTTGAAACAATATGCGACGAATCAACGTGGTCTGCGGTGCTTGAAAAAAACGAACAAGAGGATTCATTTATCGTGGTTCCGATTTTTTGAAGTCATATTACACAATTCTTACTCTAAAACTACATTCTAAACATTTGTAATGCATATGTTTTTCCTTGCTGTCAGGGTAATAACTGCTAGAATCTCCCCCCTTTTAATCTCAGGCCTTCGATTACAAAAAGGTAGTTCAACCCATATGAAAAATATGACCCTCCTGCGGCACCTAGTCGCCTTTTCCTTGCTGACCTTTTCTTCACTGGCAGCAGCAACCAACGGTTACTTTACTCATGGCGTCGGCGTCAAAAATAAGGCACTGGCAGGAGCAGGTACTGCAGACCCGCAGGAGGCCATAGCGACTTCTATCAACCCGGCCGCTGCGGTGATCGTGGGCGACCGCTTTGAGGCTGGGCTAGCCATTTTCTCACCGCGTCGTTCGTACACGACCTCCAACAGCCTTGCTAACGGTCAGGGAGGTGCCTTCACTATCGGCCAGGGAGCAATTAATAGTGACAGCGAGTTCTTTCCGATTCCGTATCTTGCCAAGACATGGGCTATTGATGAGGAATCGGCCTGGGGAATCTCTATCTACGGCCGCGGCGGCATGAACACTGACTACCGGGGTGGCAGCGCCCTCTTCGACCCGGACGGCCCCGGTCCTGCTCCGGTCATGACACTGCCAGGACCCTACGGTGCCGGCAATGCAGGTGTTAACCTCATACAAGCATTCAGTGACATTACCTATTCCGCGCGAAGCGGCAGCCTAAACTGGGGGGTGGCCGCAGTGCTAGCAGCACAGGCATTTCGTGGTAACGGCTTTGGCAGTTTTGCACCCTACACAGAAACCTTTGCAGCTAGCGGAGGCACGACCTTTCCATCTGCGTTGACTAACAACTCGCATGATTTTTCTTACGGTGCCGGTGTGAAGCTGGGTTTCATTTGGGAGGCATCTGAGCAGTTTAGTTTAGGCCTAAGCTACCAGAGCAAGATACAGATGAGCGAATTTGATGACTATAGTGATCTTTTTGCCGAGCAAGGAGGCTTTGATATACCCGAGAGTCTACGCGCTGGGCTGGCTTATCACGTAAACAATATGTCGAGCCTTTACTATGATATTGAACGCACCTCCTTCAGTTCAGTATCGTCGGTAGGAAATCCAATAGAGCCCCTTTTTAGTTGTCCCACTGCGGGAGTTGGTGGGATGAGCCTTGATTCATGCCTTGGCGGCAGTCTAGGTGCCGGCTTTGGTTGGAATGACATGACCACTCATAAGATTGGTTACCAGTGGCGTAATCCTTCCCTAGAAAACTGGGTATTTCGTGCCGGTATGAGCCAGGGCAGCCAGCCCATTGAAGAGAGTCAGGTATTGTTCAACATGATGGCGCCGGGTGTGATAGAAAATCACTTTACCTTCGGCTTTACACATTCCATGAGAACAGGTCGGGAGTACAGTATGAGCTTCATGTATGCCCCGGAAAAAAAGGTTACAGGTACGAGCCCGTTCGATCCGACCCAGACAATCGAGCTAAAAATGCATCAATTTGAAATCGAGTTTGGTTACAGCTGGTAAGAGTACGCTATGATCCGACTGCATACATGAAAGTCTTTACGCATGTACGGATTAAAAAATTATTCTCTCTTGGACCTCGCCCCCATAATTGAGGGCGAGACCGCAGCACAGGCACTACAAAATTCAAGGCGCCTCGCACACATGGCCGAGGCCGCTGGATACAAACGTTACTGGCTGGCCGAGCATCACAACTCTACTGGTATAGCCAGTGCCGCCACCTCCGTCGCAATAGGCTATGTCGCCGAGGGCACGAAGACAATCGAAGTCGGCGCCGCCGGCGTTATGCTGCCCAACCACTCTCCACTGGTGATTGCCGAACATTACGGTACGCTCGAATCACTCTATCCTGGGCGCATTAACCTTGGCCTTGGCCGGGCGCCTGGCACCGATGGTAAAACTGCCTTCGCCCTGCGCAGGGAAAACATGCGAGCCGACGACACCTTCCCGCAGGATGTACAGGTACTGCAGCATTACTTTGATGAGGGCTTTGACGGGGTCAAAGCCGTGCCGGGCCATGGACTGAAAGTCCCGCTGTGGATTCTCGGCTCCAGTTTATTTGGCGCCCAGCTTGCGGCCGCACTTGGTCTTCCCTACTTCTTCGCCTCCCACTTTGCGCCCGATGCCTTGGATGATGCGCTATCCATCTATCGCGAGCAATTCAAGCCAAGCGAGCAGCTCAAGGAACCTTACTGTGGCGCGGCCATCAATATCTTTGCGGCAGACACTGATGAAGAAGGTGACGCCCTTAAGCGCGGCACCATGCAGGGCTTCATCCTGCTGCGGCGCGGCCAGCCCGGCCCATTGCAGCCACCGGTAGCGGATCTCAACGAATTTGCGTCTCCACAGGAAATTGCCATGTCGGAACATGTTTTGCGCGAATCGGCCACGGGATCAGAGGAAAGCGTGCAGGACTTTATCGGTAAGTTTCTTCAGCGCACCCAGGTGGATGAGCTCATCCTCACCTGCCACTGTTACAGTCATGAGGCGAGGGTGAAGAGTTTCAGCATTGGTGCAAAGGTACTAAATCAATTAATCTAGGTGTCTCTACTGGTTGTTGTGAGGGGAACACCATGCGAAGACGTCAACTCTGCCAATCAATTGCACTTGGCCTTGTCACCGGCCCGATTATCAATGCCGGCATCACCCAGCAGGCAAAGGGCGCACTCAGCGATACCCGCATCACCCGTATCCGCATTTACAACCCCACCGGCACCAATGGGCTTTCCGACTGGATCAACCTCAGCGAGATTCTCGTTTCCATTGAAACGGATTCGGGATTAGTCGGTGTTGGACAGGGCGGCACACGCGACCTGCATGAGGACATCGCCGGCCTGCTCATCGGCGAAGACCCCTTCCGCATCGAATACCTGTGGAGCAAACTATACCGCAACAAGTTCTATCCTCCCGGCCGCGAAAAACTGCACGCCATGGGCGCACTGGACTGCGCGCTCTGGGACCTGAAGGCCAAGGCACTTGATGTCCCGGTCTATGAATTACTCGGCGGCCTCACCCGCGATCACGTGGAGTGCTACCAGTCCTTCGGTACGCTTAACGTCGACAATGCCCGGGACAGTGCGCGCTCAGTGATGGACGCCGGCTTCCGCGCCGTGCGATACCACGGTGTGGACTATGACGAGAACGGCAAATTTAATGCCAGGCAGGCTGTGGATCAGACCTACCGCGTCGCCGAACAGATGCGCCTGGGTGTGGGTGATGACGGCGACTGGATCCTGGATGCACACACCCGCTTCAATCTCTCTGACATCACGCGCCTGTGCAAACTGCTGGAGCCACTCAACCCTTTCTTTGTCGAGGACCCGGTGCGCAGCATCACCGACACGACTCAATTTGAACGCCTACGCAACCAGACTACAGTCCCATTGGCTGCAGGTGAGCAGTTTGGCGAAATCATGGACGGCATACGCCCGCTGGTTGAAACCAACCTGGTGGACTGGATGCGGGCTTCAATGCCTAACGTTGGCGGCATCACCCCCTTCATGAAGATCGCCGCGCTCTGCAATGCACACAACGTCGGTGTAGTCCCCCACTTTACCGCGCCTATGGCCACCGCGGCGGTAAGCCACTGCCTCTTCGCCACCAGCGGCCCAATCATTAACGAAATGAACCGCGGAGGTCTGCCCGACTACATGAATGAAAGCTATACGCTAGTGGACGGCAAGCTGTGGCCTAACGACCGTCCAGGTATCGGTGCGTCTTTCCATGAAGACCAGGTGAATCTGATAAGCGAAATTGATGAGGCTAGGACAGAGGGACTATACCAAGGCGAGCCTTATGTGCGGCCGGATGGATCTTACATCTATCTATAGTATCTTGGTCTGACAGCTTTGGTTTTTTTCATCTTGCGCACTATCCGCTGACCGCTTTTTAAATTGTTCTGTCATTAGTTATTGTTGGCCGATTTCGTCTCAGAAAAAATTACTCCCACCCCGTCGGAGAGTAGAGGTCCGTGGTGAAACCCATCGCCTCAATCTCATGTATCAGGCCATCAGACCCCACTTTGAAGATATGAGCTGCCGGCAAGTCAAACGGAGCAAAAGGCATATTTTCCGCGGTGCGCTGTGAAGTGGAACCGTCTATATGTATAACATCGTACGGTAGGTTATCCATGGGGTGACGAAAATGGGAAAAGCCCATAACCAACCCGGTGACCGGATCAACGGCCACCAGGCGGCGGTTATCTATCATATCAATGTAGGTAAAAGTTAGGCTGTCCAGCTGGCCCGCACAGTCGCGCGCCACCGGGGCCTGGTCGGAATCCGGATCGCTAAATGGTCCTGGCCCGGGCTCACCCGGCCCGGCTGTTATCATGCCGTTTTCATGTCGTTGACAGTCCGCGGCAAAGGGCATGAGTGAGCCGTCATTTTCATCCAGCGCATCGTAGTAGGACATGCCCAGCGAGGCGAGGTCTTCATGGGGCATGCGTGAAGTCTCGGGAATGTCTGAAAGCAACCCGGCGCGAGGAGTTTGTAAACGCCCGAGCATTTCCGGGCGAATGCCAGAGACCAGGTGCTCGGCCTCGGTAATGAGACCGGACTCATTTAGCTTGATACGCATGCCGACAATAACGGGCTGGGACTGCCCATCATTGATACGCGTCATCGCGACAATCATGCCCACCTGCTGCAGCTCTTCATCGGGCACCATGACCACGAAATCCTGCGGCCCCTCCAGCGTGCTGTCCCAAAGCCCCTCACCGGGATCCAGTCGGGTGACGTTTTCCACGAAGGCAACGTCATCTGCCAAGGGTGCCGAGGTGGGATCATTTTTGCCCAGCGCGGCGATGTAAAGATGCGCAATACCCATGAGGCAGCTGCGGTCACAGTCGGTTTCCACGCCAACAACCTGGGGATTCATGTCTGGCATCTCACCGTCCCCTTCCTGCTCTCTACTGCATGCGGTAAGAAGCAGTGCTAATGCTGCGAAAAGTAAAAATCGTATAGCCATGCTCATGATTCCTTTATCTATGCTTTTGCTCAGGGGGTATACCATATTGGCGATGAGTAGGCGCGTTCTTGGATGATGGCTGGCCAGCCCGTATCCTCGACAGGAACCTGCAGGGCCAGGGCATCAAACAGCGAGTGACGCGGCGTTGGAATCTCGATGGCCCGCACGTAGTAGAAGGCATGCAGCGTCGGATCAAAATCGGGATCTTCCCAGACTACCGACAACTGAGCACTGCCGATAGTATTGTTATAGTGTGTAGTTTCGATATTTACGGTATTACCCACCGCAGGAAGCTTGCCGTCACTATCCAGCTCACGTTCTCCCGACCAGGCCACGTCATAGACTCTTTCCTGGGTGTTGCCCTCGGCATCTATCCAACCCTTCACCACCTGCACGCGATCAAGATTGGCGCCGGCCTCGTCCTTGGCGGCATGAATCAACAGGCTCGGTGCACGGTTGCGTGGTGCTGCAGTGAGATCAGAGCCCATAGGGACACCCTTCCGATACCCCACAGCAGCGATATCATTGACGCGGGAATCACGGTTATTGAAATTGAAGCCGCCGAATACTCTTAGTGCGATGCGGGGACCGGTAGTGCCGTATACCTCTTTCCGCTTGAACGCCGCAAAGATAGATTCACGAGTGTTCTCCTCTGCCCAGACGCCGGTGAGACCGGAAGCGGACATGTCCCAGGCAGGAAATACCAGGTTATCAGCCTGGGAGGTTGCGCGAACGCTGAGCTTTGCATCCACGGCAATCTTACCGAGGAAATTAGCCTCTTCCACGGAGGACATGCCAATGTGGCCATCAGAGGCGCCCACAAAACCAAACTTAAATGGGTTCTCTCCGATCTCATCTTTCAAGGCCATTCCTTTGAGGAGGCCGCCGCGCGCGTAGTCTGCCGGCGTCGGCGGAAGGTCCTGGCCTGTTAACAGCCAGGTCCGGTTTTCAAAGTTGGCAAATTCGTCGTTAGGCGAAAGCAGCGGGTGTGTTTCCGAGGTGCCTTTCACCTGCGTAATTTCCATGAGCAGTTCCCAACGCATGCGTTCACGCGCATAGGCAGCATCAATGGGCCGGCCCTCATTATCATTTTCCGAAAACATGAGGCCGCCGGAAATGTTTGAGTTATGTGGAATCGCAACAAAGTCGGTGCCCGTTCTTTCCTGGGTGCTGCGCAGGAAACTGAAGAGATCTTCGGGATCCAGGCTGTCCTGGTTACTGAAAGGAATGAACTGCGTGGCTGCTTCCATGCTGTCGGCATTACTGATCACATTACGATGCAGGTTTTTGATACCTTCTGCACTTGGAATAAGGGAGGTCCACTCCCAGGCAAAGAAGGTCGTGAATTCGCCCGGCACGTTGTGGTGCTCAGCGGCATCCACCTGCTTCCGCCACCCTGCCGCACGGATTTCGGGGGTGAAGACGTCTGCCTGCAAGGCAGCACGGTCCCCATCTTCTGGGCTATACCGCATGAAACCACCACGCGGAGTATCTACAGCAGCCTGCAGGCTCTCTACCATGGCGCGCCCCCGCTCTGTCGCCATTAGCAGTGGATGGCTTTCGAGGGCCATAACATCAACACTCAGGTTGGTGGCGTGGTCTGTGATCGCGAGAAAATCGAGGGGGCGGTCAATCTGGACCTTGGTATCAAGGTTGGGATGGTAAATGGGGATTCCCTTTGCAAAACGGTATGCCGCGTAGGGGTCTATACCCTTGTTGGCTGTGGCGTAGGCATCGGTCGAGAGGTTGGTGTGCAGATGCAGGTCACCCCAGAGCAGCTGTGTCTGGGCACTTACCTGGACCGCAGGTCCACTGACCAGAGCAGCAAATACCAGGCCTGTTAAATGAATATTGTTTTTGATGGCCATCTCTATCCCCTTCTTTTTTTCGGGTGAATGCTGATACTAAAAGGCACCGCATTCAGAAAATCAAAAATAAGTAAATATACCCCTAAAGGCAAATGATCATGCGGCTGTTAGGGAATATCCCGAGGCCAGCGATTATGGTGCTCTCAGTCTGCGAAGGGAATGACAGTGTCCAGCTCAAAGGTAAGCGGAATACCTGGAATTTTTTTCAGGACTATGCTCACGGGACCCTCACCCGATAATGCACTTGGCACAAGAATTTCCTGGTTGCCATAATAGGCATCGCAGCTACCCTCGGGCGCTACGGGTTCAAGCTCTTCAAAGCTGGTAACGGTGTACCAGCCCTGTCGGTTGCGGGTGAAATCGGCCTTAAAACGCTGGACTCCGTAGTTGACGCTTTCCAGCTGCAGACTTCCTGCTGCCGGATCGAAACTAAAACCGGGCGCCACCGTATTCTCACAGATACTGCCAAGGACGCCGTTGATCTTGTCTTCGTCTAACTCCCGCGCCTGATCGAGCAGGCTATCGCAGTCTGCCTCGGCGGTAATTACTTCCGTGTAATCGATACCCTCTTTCAGCACTTCGAAGCCTTCAGCCAGGTTACCAAACAAAAGTCCAGTGCCGTTAAAGTCCGGCACATTTTCAAGCTCGGCGATCGCATCACGGGTCGTTAGCAAGAAGAAATTGCTGTCCCGATGCGTGTAGAGCTCATACATCAGCAGCTCCCTGAGCACCGGGAATGTCAGCCCCACCTTACCCTCTGTGTTTACCAGGGACATCAGGGCATAGGTGCTACCAATTTCACGTGTCGGCAGGACACGGCCGCGACGGCTCAGGTTAATCTCCTTGCCGGCCACACGTATGGTCCACGGGGAAAGCCGGTTGCCCTCCACCTGCACAGCAGGCGCTGCCACGTTACTGCGCTCGATACTGTAAAGGGGCTCGGCCTCACAAAGACCCGACTCGATGCGGGACAGCAGATTCATGTTGAGATAGCGTATCGCACCAAGACGGTTTCGGTTTGCCGGATCAAAAATACGTTCGTTTATGCCTGTGCCCAGCAGGTTGTCACCGGCAAGAAACTGCTGTTGGTGTCTCACACCCATCAATGACAACAAGGTTGGGCCGATATCCATATGAGCGCCGGGCGTCTCATTTACGCCGGTCTGGCCTGCGTTAAGCAGGTAAACCAGCAGCTTACGCTCGTAATCTTCCGGATAATAATCCTGCCCAACATTTCGCATATGCAGGTGGTCGCTCATAACCATCACCACCGTGTCATCCCAGGCGGGACTTTGCTTCAGGTGGCCTATGAAGCGCTCGACCAGCTGGTCGGCACAGTGCACGGAATGAAACATCGGGTTATCAATGTGGTCGTAGGGCTTGCAGCTCCGCGAAAACTGACCCGCCGGCGGATGGGTGTCTACTGTCAGTACCGTGAAGTTAAATGGTGAGCCGGACTCAGAGACTAATTCGTCAAATTTATTTGCCGCTATCTCAAGCAGGCTGTCATCGAATAGACCCCAATTGTTCGTGTAGGAAGGGTCATCTATGTAAGGATAGAGTTCCTCAAGGCCATAGACCTCATCGTAGCCGTGGTCTGACAGAAAAACGCCCTTGCCGGCAAAGCGGGTGGACGCGCCACCCAAGAAGACCTGGTGATAGCCCGCAGCATCCAGGATGTCGCCGAGGCAGAAGGCCTCCTGCATGAAACCGTTCTTGAGGATGTCATTGCCGCCTGGCCCTCCGGGTCCACCCGAAAACAACAGCGGCGTGCCGCACTGTGAAGAAAGAATCCCGGCCACGGTAAAATTTGTGCCCTGGGTCTCTACGATGTTGCTAAAGACCAGCGCCTCATCCGCGAGAGATGTGAGAAATGGGGTGAGTCCGGGGTAAAGCGCCTCGTCCGTATACATCTGCTCGACGCTTTCCAGGTACAGAATCACGACGTTCTTACCGGCCGATATTTCATTTACCGACTTGTACAGTGCTTCACGTTTTAGACCCGTCCCTTCCCAGTCGATTGTGGCCAGCTCCATGTTCGAGGCATTGCCGCGCGACAGGCTGTACTCGGCCATGCTGGTGATGTCTGGGTCGAGCACGAATGAAAAAAGGAAGGCCGGCAGCAACCACCAGGATTTGTCGTGTGCTGGCCGAGACTTAATTCTGAACACGGAAAAATAACCCGCCACGGAAACAGAAATTAGGTAGCAGAAGGCAAGCACCGCCAGCCCAGGGAAAGTCTCTAGGGCAAACCCCATGGTGTCCACATTGAAGTGAAACAGAAACTCCTCATTGAAGCTTTCGCCCTGATAGTAAAAAGACACAAGACGGCCCGCGGCAAATATTGCTGTAGCCAGGATACTGAGAACAGCTATAAATGCCCGGATAAAGATATTCTCTATGTATAGGCAGGCAAGCCAGATTAGAAATATGAAAACCAGTAAGAAGATGGCGGAACGAACAAACCAAAAACCATCATGGGCCAGATTAAAAAATATGCAAGTCAGCACTGTGAACATGAGCATCGCGATCACGATGCAGGACGCTAGTCGCATGATCAAAGTATCACGAGGGTTTATCTGCTCGGGTGGCATTCGATTTCGGCTTTTTTCTTATATTTGAGATCATTATATCAAGGGGATTTTGTCAGGTTTATCATTAATTTTTAGGCACAAGAGCCTCAATTAAGATAGGAAACCTCTGCTTACTGAGAAACAGTAGAAGCAGTTAAGATCTGTGCCTTCTTAGGCACTGTAATGACCGGTATACTCTGAAATCATTAAAATTTGCTAATCAGAGAACAACTAGTGAAACTCTTTATCGCTGGTTTGGCCACCGGAGCAATCCTAACTTTTTCTGGTATTGCCTACCTGGAAAGCACCTACCCAAACATTAGAGGGGCTGACGGGAATATTTTTTTATTCGCCTCAAATCTATATAAGGCTAAAAGGACTGCTCCGGAACCTCGTGAAGACATGATAGACGCAGTTACAGCAAAAGTGCTCAGGGTCGTTGATGGTGATACTGTGGACATCGAAGTCAATGGAGAGCGCCAGAGAGTCAGATACATTGGCATCAACACCCCTGAACGTAACGAGCCCTGCTACGAGCAGGCCACACAGGCCAACATAGACCTCGTATTAGGAAAGACGGTTCGGTTAGTAAAGGACAAGTCGGATACGGACAGGTATGGCAGGCTCTTAAGGTACTTATTTGTCGACGATATCTTCGTTAATAAAGTCTTAGTAGAGCAGGGCCATGCAGAGGCGGTTTTATATAAGCCTGATGATCAGTACTACAACCTATTAAGCGACCTGGAGGGGGTTGCCGCTGAGGCTGGGCTCGGCTGCCATATCTTTAACATTTTTGATGACGGAGACCCTAAAAGATAAGTCTTATTGGTGACACGACTACCGGTCAGTATCTTGATTTATGATTCCTAAGATTTATTGTTATTTTTTCCGAAATTATAAGTCTAGAACCTCCGCGATAGCTTGCCAGGAGACAAGTTTAAAGTTCTGGTGCTCAGTGGGTAAATCATTGTACCCATCTTGAACGACCAACATTCCCATTGGAAAATCTGCACTAAGAGTTTCTGAAGTAACGGCAAGACCATCAGTTTCCTGAACGCCATCGAGGCTACCATCCTCTGTATCAGCAATTCTAAAAGAGCCCCTATAGCGATTACTGTCATTCAGATCATATACAGCGAAACTATTGTCCCCCTGGCTAGAAACTATAAGATAAAGCTCACCTGATGTTCCCTGGTACACATCCATACCCTCCACATCTGCAGTTAGGTGGCCCTCTGAATTTGCCTCTAGCAAGGTCATTTCGTTAGCACGATTCCCATCAGCCGGCATCATCCAAACACCAAATTCCTCCTCACCAAGGTAAAGAATCTGCGTTTCGTCATGGACTGAACAGCCTTCCGGGCCCGAGTTCATATGCCAAGAGGCAACCAGTTTAGGAGCCAGGGCAAATCCCGGATTCAGGTGCCAGTGCTCATATTCGAATTCACGGCTATTTGCAAAAACATGCGCTCCACCTTCGTCATCCAACCCCATGCAAAGACCATATGGATCTACCATACTCAGGGGTATGGCCATAATGTGATCGAGCCTGCCGCTGTCTTCAATGATAAAAATATCAAGGGTTATCTCTGTCCGATTTGTAGCCGCTGCTAAAGTGACGGTATTGTTGCCGATTTTCACACCCTGACGAAGATCCACGTTATTGAGGCGACCTCGCTCAATGAACTGGACCTCATTTCCTTCCAGATCATAAACGCCCAGTCCCAACTGCTTGTTAGTTCCAAGGATCAGACTTTTACTCGGATCCTCTGGGTGAATCCAAATGGCCGGATCATCAGCCGCATCTTCAGAACTAGCCACAGGAGCTGTCTCTAATGCGGCATATACAGGTAATGCATCCGCTCTAATGTGATATGGATTTGCACAGGCACCCATAAGTAGAACAGCCGCTAAGACTAAGACTACACGCAAAATGGATTCTCCAATTATTGATTGTTGCTAAGTCAAAACTGATGCCTATCCGGATACATTCAAAGGGGGTGATATATATCCGGAAGGCAGCGAGTTTGTTAAGGTTTACGCTTTATGATTAGATTAGAACTGATATCTCATACCTAAGATGAAGGTAGAGCCGTACTCGTCATACTGAGATAATCTGGCTCCGTTTCCAAAGTAGTAGTACTCAGGACGATCATTAAGGTTGAGCGCTGCTGCATTTAGTAGGAGGTTATCATTAACCTGGTACTTCACAGTAAGATCCACCTGCATGTGATCACTTGTATAGCGGTCATTAAGAGCATCGCCGCCGACTTCGTCCAGATAATCGTCCCTAAAGTTGGTCGCTAATCGAACATCCCACGAACCTTTATCGTATCCAAGCACTAGGTTTGCTGTGTTCTCTGCCTGCTTGAAGTAGGGTATGGTTCGATCACCAGAGGCCGCGTCTGCAGGCAAGTCTGTTTCACCATCAGCGTGTGTGTAGTTAAGAACGAACAATAAACCATTCTCCCAGGCTGTCTGAAATGAAAGCTCGTAACCAAGAATATTGCTGTCATCAGCATTAACAAAAGTACTGGCCTCCTGCCAGAACTCCCCTCTTAGTGTTACATCCTGCCTTTCTACCTCGACAATTGAGTCCTGGATCTGCTTGTAAAAAAGCCCTGCACTCAAAAAGGTATCTTGATTCAAATAAAATTCGTAACTGACATCAAAATTCCACGCGGTGGTTGGGTCAAGCTCTGGGTTTCCACCCTCAATTTCCTGATCTTCATTATTGATAATTGCGCCAGCACGTGACTGATTGAATCCAGGCCTGACCAACGATCGAAAAACTCCCACACGCGCAATTTGTGTGTCATTTACGTCGAACTTTACATTTAGAGATGGCGCCCAGAAATCATAATCGTTATTAAATCGGGCAACACCGGTGTAAAGTAGATCAGAGTTCCAGTTTTTTCCTGTGTAGGTCGCACTCGTATCCTCATAACGTAAACCATATACCCAGGTAGCGTTTCCTGAGATAGTGGTACCCATGAGGTAACCTGCCAAAACGTCTTCCTCGGTGAGCCAATCAGCAGGGATCGACTCCTCTTCCTCATCGCCACTAAACTCAAATAACGAACCAACTGAGGGGCAAAAAGTTCCGTCACTTAGCGCAGTAAATCCAGTGCCTCGTTTTTCGGCCATGGAGCGCACATGAGCCGTCGATGGAGCTGGACCGTGAACTGTTTCAAGATACTGGGGGATAGCCACTGTATTAGCTGCAGTAAGGGGCAAATCATCTAGGGGCTCATAGCCACAGTAGTTAAAATTGTTCTCTTTTTCACGCTGGCGGTATTTTAAGCCATACTGCAATTCAGTCTCAGCGCTCAGCTGCCAAGTCATATCAAATTTAGCACCAACATCCCGGTCAGTCGTCAAACCAATTTCATGTTCAAATGCTTTTAGTTTGAAGATACCTGGATTCTTAAATTCCGAGGGGTATGTCAGAACTGGCTGATTAGGATTACTGTTGTTATAGACCAACGGTTGATCAAGTTCTTTACTTCGATAGATAGTTGCAAACTTGTTGGTGTCATCCTGCTCAGCGCGTGAACCAAATGCCTCTATCTTGATGTTACTGCCGTTGTCTAGTGTCCATTCTGCACCAATCTGGCCAGCACTTATCTCCCTTCTCTCTGGGCGCCAGCGGGCCTCTGTATCAAAGCGACTAGTGGCATAAGAAAAGTTACTGCCGTTGATGACAGCATCATTGTCTTCCATGGAATCCCTGACTTCCCACTTGCCTCGGTACTCTGTATCTAGGTATTCGTTATGGAATACATGGGCATAAAAGAGATCGCCTTCGGTGTTCCTGTAATCCAGATTCAGAACGACGCCTTCCCTCTCACGCTCCATATCGTAGTAGCGCATTTCGTAGTCATCGTTAGGCGATACATCACCCCAACCGCCATTTTCATTATTATGCGCGATGATCCTGCGAGTCTGATCGCTAAGCACGAGCGCCACGCCAAGTTCTCCGTCATTCATTGCAAAGCGATCTGTATAGGTCGCAGACACCATCGGATTACTAGAGTCTTTAGTCAGTTCGTTATGTGATGTCTGAGCCATCACCCTTACATTTCGATCGTCAAAAGAAAATGCTGAAATCGTTTCTAGGTCAATAGCGCCACCAATGGTGTCCGCATCAAGGTTGGGGGTCAGCGTCTTGTAGACGGTCATAGAGCTCAGAATATCGGTTGGTACACCGTCGAGCATTATCCCGCGGCGATCTTCAGGCGATGTGGTGCTAACACCATTAATAGTCATGGCGTTTAGATCTGTATTCATACCTCTTACAGAGACGTATCTTCCTTCACCCTGATCATTTTCCACCATTATTCCTGAAATTCGACGCAGTGATTCCGACACATTTATATCTGAAAAATTACCTAAGGCATCAGAGTCCACCACACCGACAACCTTGTCAGAATTTCTCTGCCTATCAATGGCATTCTGAAGTGCTGCACGTGTACCGACAACTTCGATTTCTTCTAAAATTTCCTGCGCAAAAACAGTGGCGGATGCAGAGCAAGCCAAGCCTACACTCACAGATAGACAGGCCTTTTTAAAGGAGTCACATTTGACTAGTTTCATAGATTATTTCCCAGATTTATTTAGCTACTAAGTAAGAAGTGCAAAAAAAGCAGGCGGGTAATTTAAGGGAAACCTATTAATTTAAGATAAAAGCAATTTGGGGAAAGAGTTAAGGTAAGGTAAATATAATTAATATTTATGTAGAAAATTTTATTAAGAAGGCTTCTATGAGGCGTATTTCTTATTACCCTCCGATGCCTCGTATCGTGCCTTGATGGCTGGCCGTAACCTGTTGGCTATCGCCACTAGTGAGAGCATAACCGGCACTTCTACTAGAACCCCGACTACGGTGGCCAAAGAGGCTCCTGACTCAAGTCCGAATAGCGAGATGGCAACGGCAACCGCCAACTCGAAAAAATTCGAGGTGGCAATTAAGCAAGCTGGCGCAGTAACCCGATGTGACAATTTCAGCCACCAAGCCAGTAGCAACGTGATAAAAAAAATCCCATATGTTTGCAGAAGTAGTGGAGTGGCAATCAGGATAATGACAAAAGGGTCATCAAGAATGGTGTTGGCCTGAAAACCAAATAGCAGTACCACTGTACCTAGCAGCCCCAAAATTGACAGGGGCTTCATGATCTCAAGGAAACGCTGCAGCTTATTATGATCATTTTTTTGATCCAGCAATCGGCGCGTTATCACACCTGCGACCAGTGGCAGCAGGACATATAACACTACTGAAATAAGAAGTGTTTCCCAGGGTACTTCGATATCTGCAACCCCCAGCAGAAACGCAGAAATCGGAGCAAAAGCAAAAATCATGATGATATCGTTTACTGACACCTGCACCAGCGTGTAATTCGGATCTCCTTTAGTCAGCTGACTCCAGACAAACACCATAGCTGTGCACGGGGCCACACCAAGAAGAATCATACCGGCGATATATTCTCCTGCTACTTGTGGATCAACCATTTCGGCAAATACCACCTTAAAGAAAAGCCAGCCCAAGATGGCCATGGAAAAGGGCTTCAACAACCAGTTGATAAAACAGGTAAGCAGGATGCCCTGGGGCATCTCTCTTACAGACTTGAGCGAGGAAAAATCCACCTGAGTCATCATTGGATAGATCATGACCCAGATAAGCACCGCAACGACTAAGTTGACGTGAGCAATTTCGATCGAAGAAACCTCGGCGAAAAAACTGCTGAAGTTTTTACCCAGAAGCACGCCGGCCATAATCGCGATAAAAACCCAGACCGAAAGAAATCTTTCAAATAATCCCATCTATAATTATTCCGTTTTTACTTCTTGCCAACTTTTAAGATATTCCCTGACACAATCGTTACCAGGATCACTTTCTAATAATTCTGCTAGGCCCAAGAGTCGCTGCGACAGCGTATTCATGGTGATATCGAATGCGGCAAGTTTCTTATCTATATCACCCTCAATTGTGCTGGGATCAGCAAGTCCCCAGTGTATTTTCAATGCATCACCCAGCCATAGCGGGCACGCTTCCCCGGCAGCATTGTCACAAACTGTTATAACCACCTCTGGCATAAATTCTTCAAGGTCATACCAGGACTTACTGTGCAAACCGTCCACAGAAATACCCCTGCTTTTTAGTGCCAGCATCGTAAGCGGATGCACTTCTTTAGAAGCATTACTGCCTGCACTTGCGGCAGAGATGTAGCCGCGGCCGAAATGATTGGCCAGCGCCTCTGCAAGTATGCTTCTGCACCGATTATGTGTGCAGACAAAAAGTATTTTCACTAATAAACAACTATCGAAAAGTAATTCACTAAAATTGTGCGATATGGTATTGCGTAAATGTTAAATACTTTTAAAGAGAATACCTGTTATCGCTGTGCACGAATTAAGCGATGGGAAGGGGCTTCACAGCGTAATAATGTTACTGTAAATGCTCTCATCTAAAGGCAGTGACGCCAACGAACCGCAAGGCATAAGGTGTTACTAGCGCCAGCGCGCAACTGCAACAGCGTTTCTTGAACCGAAGCCAACCAACCAGCACCAAGCGCGCAGTAATGGGCCCGGAGACCGGAGTAGGAAACCTTTAGCTTCATCGCGATGCTGGACCTCATCCTGTCGACACCCCTCTATTACTTTAGCCAGCTCCTTGTGCTCTAACTCGTTCAGGAGACGATCGACCTGCTGCTGATAGTGTTTGTCGACGAAAGTCTCCACGGAATGAATTGTGGCGTAAATCACATTGGCTCCGAACAGCGCAGGTATAGCGCCAGTGAAAAAACCGGCCAGTCGCCACAGAGGTATGAAAATGCTCTGATCTTCTAAGCCGATTAGAGTTTCCATTAGCTCAAGATGTTTTACTTCGGTCTTTAGATGTTGGGTGGCGAACTGCCTCACCCGGGTATCCCGGGTTACTCGCAGAATTCCTTTGTAAATATACACGGCTCCCATTTCGCCGGCATGATCTGACCGCAACTCCGCAATCAGCCAGGACGGAAGCTTTCTGGAATGCAGAAGGGAAGTATTTTCTGTATCAGCCACCCAGATCACTACGTGCACTGAATAAAAAAAGACCAGATTGATCCATTCTATATAGGCTGCCGAACTGATGCTGACATCAATTTCAATATTCAGCCAGGAAAACACTTTACTAGATCACCCTGAACCTACGTCATGCCGATCATATTGCCCTCAGCGTCGCTGAGAACATCGATTCGCTGCTATATAATCTAACGGCAAAGATTCCTAGACCCTTTATAGGGGGAATGCGGCGCATTAACCAAAAACCCCGGCTTCCTGATAACAGGATCAATTTACCGGCAGCAAGGAATCTTGGGATTCATCGAAATAAAGCCTTCCATTTGGTACGGCGCTGCGCTGAACCCTATCTTTAGTCAGATCAAAGAGATCCCCATTGCAACCTGTAAGCTGAACCGGCACCCCGGCCTCCCCGGCAATTTCGGCATTTCGTGCCATATGCCTCCTCTCACCGTGAATCGGGATCGCTACTCGAGGTTTAACCCATTTATACATCTTAAGCAGTTCATCGTGATGCGGGTGACCCGAGGCATGGAGGGGAATCGAATTATTATCAGCCTGTGTTACCTTTATACCGCGATTTTTAAAAGCGCTCACCAGAGCATCGACTTCGGTCTCGTTACCTGGAATGGTTTTGGCACTGAAAATCACGTGATCGCCAGCCGCAAGACTCATATCCGGATGGCTGTCGGCGGCGAGCCGGTAGAGAGCGGCACCGACTTCCCCCTGGCTGCCGGTGGCCAGAACCAGAGTTTCCTCGGGTAAAAGGTATCCGAGATGAGACGACATCACTGGGTTAAAATTTTTCTGCAGATAGCCAGCCGCACGCGCGCATCCAATAATACGTTCAAGCGATCGCCCTAGAACACCCAGATAGCGATTTGATACGCAAGCGACATTACCAAGGGTCTGCAAGCGGGCAATATTACTGGCAAAGCAGCCAACCACTACACGTCCCTCGCTGGCACTGATTACCTCTAGAAGGCCTTCGAATAGTGCAGATTCCGAAACCGAGTGACCGGCTTTGGTTGCGTTGGTCGAATCACAGACTATGGCATCGACTCCCTGGTGGGACAGCTCCTGAAAGCATTTAGGCAAAAGTGGCTGGCCTACAATCGGGGCGTAGTCCAGTTTCCAGTCTGCGGTATGCAACACCTTTCCTGCTCGTGTGCTGATGAGTAACGCATTAGTTTCAGGCGTCGAGTGTGTTATGGGTATCCATTCAATACAGAAAGGGCCAAGATCAAGCTTTTCTCCGGGCGTAACTATCATCACCGGGGCCTCGATTCGATACTGTTTAAACTTTTTTAGGATGACATTGCGAGTGAATTGGGTTGTATAAATAGGGCAACGAAATTTTTCCCACAAATACGGTAGAGCTCCAATATGATCTTCATGGGCATGGGTGGCGATGATGCCAGACAGTGATTTATAACGGCTAGCGATAAATGCCGGGTCAGCCATTTCAACCCGATTCCTCCTGCCCGGGCTCTGCTCATGCTTCTCGAAGGTTACCCCACAATCGACCATTAACCACTGGCCTGCATGTCCGTAGAGGTTCATGTTCATACCAATCTCACCGCAGCCACCAAGCGGTACAAACCACATGTCTTTATGAGAGGGGACCATAAATTTCTGACAGAGAAACAATAATTGAAATGGGAAGTTTAGAAATATTTCAGCTGAAAAAGCCTATAAATACAGGTGTTTTTAGAAAGGAAAAGGTTACATGGTGCCCAGGGGGAGACTTGAACTCCCACGACCTTACGGCCACTAGCACCTGAAGCTAGCGCGTCTACCAATTCCGCCACCTGGGCAAGGAGGGAAAGTGCCTTGCGACACGAGGGGCGCACTGTACCCATCAAGCCCGCCCCTGTCAATAATAACGGAAACTAGTACCAGTCGCCGTTTTTGACCTTGATTCCATTGTCCCTCGGGGAGGTAGACGGGGCCAGATCACTGCCCCCATCGTGGTAGGGATAGACGATGCCCAGCCTGATTTAGCGTCAATGAGGTGTGTCAATAACCCGTGTATACTGCCCTTCTACGCTTTTACATTCCTCCAGGTAGTGCATGCCCAAGCAAAATATAATCAATGACCCCCATGCGTCCCGGGAGGCTTCACGCTATGCCAACCCCATCCCCAGCCGCGAATACATTCTTGAACACCTGGAGCAGCGGGGCGAGCCTGCCCAGTTCAACGTACTTTGCAGGGAACTAGCTCTGCCTAACAAGACAGCCTGCGAGGCACTAGGCAAACGGCTGAATGCCATGTGCCGCGATGGCCAGCTGATCTGCAACCGCTCCGGCAGCTATGGCCTGGTCAAGAAAATGGACCTGATCAAGGGCCATGTGATTGGTAACAAGGACGGCTTCGGTTTTCTCGTACCCGAGGAAGGCGGCACCGATCTTTACCTAAGTCCGCGCCAGATGCAGAAAGCCTTCGATGGAGACGTCGTGCTGGCACGCGTTGCCAGTGTTGACCAGCGTGGTCGCCGTGAAGGCAAAATCGTTGAAGTCCTCGAGCGCAAAAACACCACTATTGTCGGCCGCTACTATAAAGAGGCCGGCGCCGGCGTTGTGGTTCCCTACAACAAGCGCATCACACAGGAAATCCTGGTTGCCAAGAAGCACCGCAAGGATGCCAAAGACGGTGACTTTGTCATGGTAGAAATTACCCGTTTCCCCCAGGGGCACCGCAAGGCTACAGGGGAAATTATTGAGGTGCTTGGCGATGTCTCAGCTCCCGGGATGGAAATCGAGGTGGCGCTGCGCGTTCACAATATTCCCCACGAATGGCCTGAAGGCATCGATAGTGAGCTGACCGCCTATCCCAACAAGCCAACCTCCGAAGAAATTCGGCAACGGGCGGATTACAGGGAACTGCCTTTTGTCACAATCGATGGCGAAGACGCCAAAGATTTTGATGACGCTGTGTACTGTGAAAAGCTCGGCGGCGGCTGGCGCCTCTTTGTCGCCATTGCTGATGTCAGCCACTACGTGCAGGTTAATTCACTGCTCGACAATGAAGCGCGCAATCGCGGAACATCCGTCTACTTTCCAGGCCATGTTGTGCCCATGCTGCCGGAAAAATTGTCCAACGGCCTTTGCTCATTGCGTCCCGAGGAAGACCGGCTGGTCATGGTCTGCGCGATGGATATTAACGCTGCAGGTGAAATCACCGGATATAGATTTTCAGAAGGCGTTATTTTTTCCCATGCCCGGCTCACCTACACCGAGGTAGCCGCCATGGTACAAACACCCGACAACGAAACTGAAGAAAAACTGCAACAGCATCTGAAGGAAAAATACAGCCAGCTCACTGGTGACCTCGACACTCTATACAGTCTCTATAAGACATTACACCAGCGTCGAAAAAGCCGCGGCGCCCTGGATTTCGAGACCGTGGAAACCCGGATAGTGTTTACAGAGGACCGTAAGCTCGCCGAGGTCCTAGAGGTCCAGCGCAACGACGCGCACCGTCTTATCGAGGAGTGCATGCTGTGCGCCAATGTCTGCGCCGCCGAACTGCTGCTTGAACTGGAACTGCCGGCCCTGTTTAGAGTTCACGCGGGTCCCAACGAAGAGAAGGTGGATAACCTTTATGATTTCCTGCGCAGCATTGGCATAGGGCTGGCCAGGAAAGACAACCCTACTACCAGTGACTACCAGCTCATACTGCAGCGGCTCGCTGACCGGCCTGACCGCATGCTTTTACAGACCATGGTGATTCGCTCACTTATGCAAGCCGTTTACGCGCCGGACAATATTGGCCACTTCGGACTGGGGTTTGAAGCCTATACGCATTTCACGTCACCCATCCGCCGCTATCCTGATCTGCTGGTACACCGCGGGATTCGCCATCTGATCCGCAGCAAGAAGAATCCGCACCTGCACAAAGTCAAGGGCGTTGAAGCTCTCGCCGCCAACCGGATTTATCCGTACAAGCCAGGTGAGCTGGATGAACTGGGGCAACACCTGTCCAGCTGCGAACGCCGCGCTGACGCTGCCAGTTATGATGTTACCGACTGGCTCAAGTGCGAGTACATCCAGCAGCACATCGGCGACAGTTTTGACGGCACGGTAGTCTCGGTGACCAACTTCGGCCTGTTTGTGGAACTCGACGACATTCATATACAGGGACTTGTCCATGTCACCGCCCTGCGCAACGACTACTACCACTTTGATGACGTTGGCCACAGCCTCACAGGCGAGCGCACGGGATCCAGCTTTCACCTGGGCGACCGGGTGCACGTCCAGGTCTCCCAAGTGGATATGGAAGACCATCGTATCGACTTGCAGCTGCTGGAAATGATCGAAAAGAATCGCGCCGCCGCACCAATTGCTCAGCGCAAGCGCACTGTGAGGATAAAAAAAGCCTCCGGCGAAAAAAAGAGGCAGGAGAAAAAGCCTACTGATGGTAGAAACAAGAGGCGGCGCAGGAAATGAAGAAGAAGCACGAAATCATTTTTGGCATTCATGCTGTGGCCAGCCTGCTGGACCATAATGCATCTTCAGTCATGCAGTTATTTGTCCAGGCGGATCGCATGGAAAGGAATGACAGGCGTCTGCAAGGCATCCTAGACAAGGCTACTAAAGTCGGCATCCCCATCCAGGAGTGCAGCCGGGCAGAGCTGGATGAAAAATGCCCGCAGGTGCACCAGGGCATTCTGGCCAACAGCGAAGCCGTGATGCTGGAAAGAAGTCAAAAGGAGCTCACCCCATTCCTGGACTCACTGGATAAACCGCCTTTTCTACTGATTTTCGATGGCGTCACCGACCCACACAACCTGGGCGCGTGCCTGCGCTCCGCCGAGGCCGCGGGGGTGTCCGCGGTTATCGTACCAAAGGACAAGTCAGTGGCCCTCACCCCCACCGTGCGCAAGGTGGCCTGCGGCGCGGCAGAAATCGTGCCGTTTTTCATCGTTACCAACCTTTCCCGAACATTGCAGGTGCTACAGCAGCGCGGTATCTGGCTTTTCGGCGCCGCCGGAGAAGCCGAGCAGTCCCTCTTTGATGCTGACCTCACAGGCCCAGTGGGCATAGTGCTAGGCTCCGAAGGCAAGGGGCTGCGCCGGCTGACCCGCGAAAATTGCGACTCCCTCGTAGCCATCCCCATGGCCGGCGAAGTTTCCAGCCTTAATGTCTCCGTTTCCACCGGTATCTGCCTCTTCGAAGCCGTGCGTCAGCGCAAATAACCCCTATATCACTGCCTGGACAGAGTTACAAATGACGTTGGCGACTTAGCAAACGATGGCAAGACAAGGCGAAAGCTTTTTTCAGTGTAGCCTAGTAAAAGAAATTCACGACTAATCGTAAATAATGCTCTCAACGTCGTATTGTCGAGTGCTACCGCCGCAGGAAACCTTGCATTCGGGAGGCAATATCACTAGAATGCGCGCCTCTTACAACTCCTTGCTTCACCTAAGTCTCTAGGGATAAACAGTTTTTTGTGCTTGGGGAGGCTACCAAACCGAAGGGAGAGCGCATGCGCCACTACGAAATAGTATTCATGGTGCATCCTGACCAGTCCGACCAGGTTGGCGGGATGACCGAACGTTACTCAAAACTTGTCACCGATGCCGGTGGCACAGTCCATCGTCTGGAAGACTGGGGACGCCGCCAGCTGGCTTACCCGATCAATAAAATCCACAAGGCCCACTACATACTCATGAACGTTGAGTGTGATCAGAGGGTGCTTGACGAGATTACTACCCTGTTTCGCTACAACGATGCTGTTCTGCGCAACCTTGTTATCAAACGCAAGGAACCTATTACTCAAATGAGCGACATCATGAAAGCGGAAAACGAAAGCCGCGAACGCAAGGCAAGGGCCAGTGCCCGTATGCAGGATGAAGATTCCGATTACGGCAACGCCGATGATTCAGGCGATGACAACGAAGACACCAGCGGCGAAGAAGAAGTTGCCAGCGGCGAAGAAGAAGCTGCTAGCGCCGAGGAAGCAGCAGTAGCTGAAGCTGCAGACACCGAAGGCGATGACGAAGCTGAAATAGCTTCCTGAACCGATTTTACTGGAGAACACTCATGGCAAGATTTTTCAGACGCCGTAAATTCTGCAGGTTCACAGCAGAAGGCGTTACAGAAATAGATTACAAAGATCTGGATACCCTGAAAGCGAACATTTCGGAAACTGGCAAGATCGTACCGAGCCGTGTTACCGGTACCAAGGCCCGTTACCAGCGCCAGCTTGCTACTGCTATCAAGCGCGCCCGATACCTGGCTCTTATTCCGTACACAGATTCGCACGAAGTGTAAACGGGGTTAATACCCCGGGGAAAGCAGACATGCGCGGTATGGCTGAATACGTCATGCTTGGCCGCCGACAGGCAATTATATTTGTCTTACTGTGTGGCTTCTTTCCCTTCGTGTATTTTTTAAGTGCAGCCGTTGTCGCCTTAGTGACGCTTAGAAAAGGCCGCAACGAAGGATTATTGATCCTGCTATGGTCAATGCTCCCGGCAGGAACATTACTGGCATTGGGAGATGTTTCTCTCATGTTCCTGGTAACGGGATCATTTGCCCTGGCCATGGCGTTGAAAAAAACCATGTCGTGGCCTTTGGTTATACTGCTTGCAACGGCCATAGGCCTTTTAGCGCAGTGGAGCCTTGTGTTCCAAACCAGCTACCAGGCGCAGATGACAGCAGTGGTCAACGAGAGCTTGCAGGCTCAAATTGACCAGGGTGGACAGACTGCCTATACGGCAGACCAGTTTGTCAATTTACTGTTCACCTTTTACGGCACTTACCACGCCATGCTGATCATCCTTTGCCTGATGATCGGGCGCTGGTGGCAGGCCGCGCTGTATAACCCGGGCGGGTTCAGGCAGGAATTTCATTCCCTGCGCTTTGGCCCGAAGGCAATGGTGGTACTGCTGGGACTGATCCTTGCAGGATTACTGGACATTACGCCACTGGACAACTGGATGCCACTGTTTTGTGTGCCTCCATTACTGGGCGGCCTGGCGGTTGCCCACTATACAGTGGCAAAGAAGAATTTGGGCTCACACTGGCTGGTACTGACGTATCTCACCGTGCTGATGATGGCCCCAGCAGTCATACTGCTTGGCATGACTGACAGTTTGATGGATTTACGCCGCCGACTGGATCAAAGGGATCCACCGGCATAATAAAGATTTAACAGAAACAGTTAAGACATAACCTCAAAGCGAAGGTTATAACGAGGTAGCAAGATGGACGTAATATTACTGGAAAAGTTGGGCAAGATCGGTGACGTGGGTGACCAGGTTTCCGTTAAAGCTGGCTATGCCCGCAACTATTTGTTTCCTTATTCGAAAGCGATTCCCGCTTCCAAGGAAAACATTGCGGAATTTGAATCGCGCAAGGAAGAGCTGCTGAAAGCGGCAGCCGAGAAGCTGCAGGGGGAAGAAAAGCGCGCAGCACAGATTGACGGCCTCTCCGTCACAATCGAAGTGAATGCCAGCGATGAAGGCAAACTGTACGGCTCTATTGGTACCCGCGAAATCGCTGATGCAGCTTCACAAGCCGGTCACGAAATTGACAAGAGCGAAGTGGAACTGCCGGAAGGCGCGCTGCAGGAAACAGGTGAGTACGACATCACCATCACCCTGAGCCCTGAAGTCAGCGCTGAAATAAAGGTTGTCCTATTAGCTACAGGTTCTGCGCCGGATGCTGTCGAGGAAATGATTGAGCCTGAAGAAACGGAAGCCTCAGCCGAAGAAGCGGCTGCGGACGACTCTGATTAACCACAGGCCGAGTAAAAAACCAGAAGTTATCGAGCTGGCATATCCCGGCTTGATTAGAGGCCCGGGTCCAAAAGATCCGGGTTTTTTTTGCCTCAGCAAGAGGCAAGAGACAAACAGTAATGTTATTTCAAATTTATCTATTAAACTTTAAATAACTATAAGGATATTCTCTATAATCCCTAGCTAGTACTTTCTGGTAAACGGGTCACTTCTTAAATCTTGTCCTTTGTGCCTTGTCTCAGGTTTTACTGGTTGATCAGGCGTGTTTCCCAGATTACACGGGTATCGAGGGGCCGGGAATAGAGCAGCTCACCACCAAAGTTGGTATGGTCAAAACCCTGCACTTCGTAGAGGGCTTCAAAGCTCAAACCCTGCCCGCCCAGGTTATCCTGCAGCGTAGCCAGGGAGTTCAGTGAAGTCAGCTCTCGAGATATATTGATCAGCCCCTCATCCCGCATACCCGCCACCAGGAGAAAATGGTTGCCGTTAGGTGCCGGGAAAGTCGATACCATGCCGTAATCTTGGAAGCTCTGAGCGCCGGAAAGTCCGGACGAGCCGATGTAGTAACGGTTGGTTTCCAGGTCCACCAGCTCATCGTAGGTGGCACCGATGGAGAGCCCCGAGTCGGCAAACATGAGATCAAGCAAGGGTTCGATACCACTCAGGTAGCCCAGGTAAACTAGGTGGTTGTCAGCCAGGTCGGCCGTTTCCAGTTCAGACATCATCTTGACGCTAACCATCGAAGCCTTGGACGCCAGGACCGGTATTACCCTGAGCATGGCATTTGCCACGCTGGTTGGCAGGTAGGAAAGATCAAGGTCTAGGAATCTGTCTGGCCCTGTATCACCCGCAGGCAGATCCTCCGGGGAATTAATATTGAACTCGCGCACCATGCGCGTGACATTGCCGGCCTCATCCACCTCGCCAAAAATGTAGTAATCGCCGACGACAATCAGTATCGGCAGTTCATCATCCAGCAGTGACTGCCAGGGCTGGAGAGAGGCCACCGGGGCAAGCACTGGAGAGGAGCTGTCCGCCGGCTCATCCCTGACCAGCAGATTCAGCAACAGCAAAACCGACGCCAGGGCGGCAAGCCACGGCGTCCAGGAATTCCTTGTCAGGGGCTGGCCGCTGATACTGACATCTTCTTTGCCCGATTCCTCGTTGAGACTGAAGGTCACGATGTACTGCCCCTTGGGAATGGTCAGGCGAAATTTTTCCTGTTTCCCATACAGGGCGTAGTACTGATTGATCTTGTTGCGTAGGTGAAAAATATGGACGCGAACGATGGAGTCCTTGGCCACGTCGAAATCAGCATCACGCCCCAGCACGTCCACGGCGATGGCCGCCTCCTTGGGAGTTTTACCTGCCTGTGAGCACTCGGCCAGATAACGCAGAATGGCGCCATAGGTCTTGGATCGGCCCAGCACACCACTGTTAATGATGCGTTCAAACAGGGCTTCCAACTCTTCTTTCTGGATATGGGTCATTTTACTGTTGATTCATGAGTGAGACAGGCATTTTGCTCAGTTTTGGGGCAAATTCAAGCGA
This sequence comes from Gammaproteobacteria bacterium, assembly GCA_009922595.1. GTDB lineage: Bacteria > Pseudomonadota > Gammaproteobacteria > Pseudomonadales > Pseudohongiellaceae > Eutrophocola. The sequence goes on from RFVC01000005.1 coordinate 53,740, forward strand.
TTTTTTAACGCGAAAAGGCCCTTAAATCGAAAAATTAACAATTTCTTTAACGTTTTATAAACAGTTATAAAACAGTTGATTAGTTAATTTTCAGGGAATTTACGCTTACTATTGGTTCCATAATTTTCCTCCCCTGCCTGGGGGACGTTAGTTTTTATAAAATAGGCGATCCAAGGGCTTATGAACATTTTTAACGTTAAAAAATCAATACCGAATTCCCGTCTTCACTCACTGTCTAGGCTTGCTGTCGCCATAGCAGCTGTTTCTAGTGTCGAGTTCTCCATGGCTCAGGATCAGGAAGACGCTGAGCTGGTATCCCCGATATTTGAATCCATCGTGGTTTGGGGGCGAAGTACACGTCTTTTGGGTAACGCCGATGGCGGCTCGCACGGTATTGTCGGTAATGCTGATTTCTCAACACGTCCCCTTATGCGCGTTGGTGAACTCGTGGAAGTCATGCCAGGTATGGTGGCCACCCAGCATTCCGGACCGGGAAAAGCCAACCAGTATTTTTTGCGCGGGATGAACCTCGACCATGGCTCCGACTTCACAGCCATCTTTGAAGGCATGCCGCTGAATTTTCGCAGCCATGCCCATGCCTCTGGCTATCTTGACCTAAACCCATTGATCCCTGAAATTGTTGAATCAGTGGAATACCACAAGGGCACTTACTATGCATTTAACGGAGACTTCTCTGCTTCAGGTTCTGCCCGCTTCAAGACTTATGACCGCATCGAGGAAGGTTATCTCGAAGCCACCATTGGCAACTTCAATCATCATCGCCTCGTTGGGGCGCAGTCAATTGATACTGCTGACGGCACGTGGCTTTTTGCCGGCGAGCTGCTGACCAGGGATGGTCCCTGGGATCTTCCTCAGGACCAGGAAAAAACCAACCTCTTCATGAAGTACACCGGGACGATCGGTGGCATTAACAGCCAGGTCACCGCCATGGCCTACGACGCCAACTGGTATTCCACCGACCAGATTCCACTGCGCGAAGTTCGCAACGGCAACCTTGATTTATTTGGTTTTGTTGACCCGACCCTGGGTGGCACTTCCAGCCGCTGGAGCCTGATTGGTAATTTCGATCTCGATAACAACATCGATGTGAACGCTTATTTCTCGGCTTACGAGATGAATCTCTTCGGCAACCCCACCTACTTCCTCAATGACCCGGTCAATGGTGATCAGATAGAACAGGAAGATGACCGAGCTGTCATAGGCGGCTTCGTACGCTGGCAGGAAGAGCAGATCTGGGGCATCAACACGGCCATCCCCATGCTTGGAATTGACGTTCGCTACGATGACATAACTGACGTTAACCTCTGGGATACCCTCGAAAGACAGCGTCTCGGATTCACTCGTAACGACTCAGTTGAAGAGTTCAGCTGGAGCCTGTATGGCGACCTTGAGTACCACTGGACCGACACCTTCAGGACCACAATAGGACTGCGTGGGGAATTTTTCGACTGGGACGTGACCGCTGCCAATCCATTGAATTCAGGCACAGGCAACGATTCCGAATGGATGCCCAAGTTTAACGCCGCCTGGATACCGGCCGATGGCATGGAGGTTTACTTTAATTATGGGCAGGGATTTCACTCCAATGATGTCCGTGGTGCCACCATCACCGTTGATCCGATAAATGGTGATGCTGTCGATCCCGTTGATGTGATTGCACAGGCCGAAGGCCATGAAATTGGAGTGCGTTATGAGCCCTCCAGTAACTTTAACTTTTCAGCTGTCGCTTTCTGGCTGGAACTGAACTCGGAATTGCTGTTCGTTGGTGATGCCGGCACCTCGGAGCCCAATGATGCCACCAAGCGTCGCGGTATTGAGCTATCCACCTTCTGGCAAATCAACGATTATCTAGTATTCGATGCCACGGCTACCTGGAACCGCGCTCGCTTCAAGGACGCACCCTCAGGTGCCGATCGCATTCCTGATGCTCACGAAACAACGGCAAGCGCTGGTTTGACCTACGTGCACCCCAATGGATTCACTGGCAGTTTTCGCATGCGCCATTTTGGAGATGCACCACTGGAAGAAACCGACACGTTCCAGAAAGATGGCACAACGCTTTTTAATCTAGGACTGTCGTATGCCACTAATCGCTGGGAAGTCGGACTGGATATACTCAATGTCTTTGATGATGATGGCAATGACATTGAGTATTACTTCGAATCACAGCTGCAGAACGAATCTGAACCTGTGGAGGACTATCATTTCCACCCGGTTGAGGCTCGCGCATACCGCGGTATTTTCAAATATAAATTCTAAGTACCTCCCATTTACACGCGCCGTAAATCGACGGGAGTGGACCTGCTGTTTGTAACTATTTTCACAACATGTGGGTTGGCTGTGGATAACACTTTTAACTAGTTTTATTCGCTGTTTCCAGATTGAAAATGGGTGTCCGCCCTACCCTGATGCGTTACTATTGTTAGCCCGGTCTGAAAGAATTTTTCACCGGCAACCACAACCAAACATCTGGCTAGATTCATAAAAAATTACAGGCATGGCCGAATCACATTTCAGCAATAACAAGATTCCGGAGAGCGCCCAGGCGAGTTCGACCAACCTGAAACTGCCGCCACACTCTATCGATGCCGAACAATCCGTGCTCGGCGCCCTCATGCTCGACAACACCGCGTGGCATGACGTGGCGGAAATTGTGATTGCCGAGGATTTTTACCGTAAGGAACACCGCCTGATCTTCCAGGCCATGCAGCACCAGGCTACAGTGGGCAACCCAATCGACCTGGTGACGCTTTCTGAGGCGCTTGACAATGCCAACAACCTAGAGGCAGCCGGAGGTCTTGAATACCTGGGCGGACTGGTGGAAAGCTCGCCCAGCACCGCAAATATCCGGGCCTATGCAAATATCATTCGCGAACGCGCCATACTGCGTAAACTGATCTCGGCTGCCAACTCCATTTCGGATAATGCCTTCAATCCCGACGGCCGTGACAGCGCAGAAATCCTTGATATCGCCGAGAAGCAGGTCTTTAACATTGCCGACGAACGGCCAAAGGATGGCGGTCCGCAGCACCTGGACCCTCTTTTGGAGGGGGCGCTCGACCAGATAGACAAACTGTTCCAGGCGAAGGGGGCGATTACCGGCCTCTCCACCGGCTTCAAGGACCTGGACGAGATGACCCAGGGCCTGCAGCAGTCCGACCTCGTTATAGTCGCCGGCCGTCCTTCCATGGGTAAAACCAGTTTTGCCATGAACATGGTTGAGAATGCCGCACTCGAAGGCCACAAGCCGTTGCTGGTATTCAGTCTCGAAATGCCGGCGGAAAGCCTAATGATTCGAATGCTTTCATCCATCGGCAAGATCGACCAGACGCGTATGCGCAACGGCCAACTCGAAGAAGACGACTGGCCAAAGCTGACTAATGCCGTGAACCGACTCAAGGGCAAATCCCTGTTTATTGACGACACGCCGGGGCTTACCCCGATGGAAATGCGCTCCCGTGCCCGCCGGATCTACCGCGAGCATGGCGAGATCGGCATGATCATGGTGGACTACCTGCAGCTCATGTCCATCAAGGGCTCTTCTGAAAGCCGCACCGGGGAGATCTCTGAAATATCCCGCGCGCTAAAAACCATGGCCAGGGAATTTGACTGCCCGGTGGTTGCCCTGTCACAGCTGAACCGCTCACTGGAGCAACGGCCTAACAAGCGACCGGTGATGTCAGACCTGCGTGAATCAGGAGCCATCGAGCAGGACGCCGACGTCATCCTCTTTGTCTACCGTGACGAGGTCTATAACGAGGACACGGAGCAAAAAGGTGTCGCGGAAATCATTATCGGCAAACAGCGTAACGGCCCTATCGGCACCAAGCTGCTGAGCTTTATCGGCAAGTACACCCGGTTCGAAAACTATATGCCGGTCAACGAGGATTACAATCAGGGTTATACCCGCAATTACGATGGGGTCCAGGCCGCCATGGCGCCGGCCTCGGCAGCCTCGCCACCGCCACCATCCACTCCTCATATTCCACCCGATGCCTTTGATGACGACCCTTTCGAAGAAGACCATTAGGGTGTCGGAAAAAATGGTTCATCGCGTCCAGGCCAGTATTGATCTCAAGGCACTGCAGCACAACTTCCAGGTCGCCAGGAAACACGCCAATGCCAAAAACGTGGCGGCGGTTATCAAAGCCAATGCCTATGGTCACGGACTCGAGCAGGCGGCGAGTGCACTGACAGACGCCGACCTCTTTGGCGTAACTGACGTCCACGAGGCGGTCACTCTTAAACAGTTCGGCACAGGCAAACCAATACTGGTTTTACAGGGATTGATAAAGGCCGATGACCTGCACTTGGTGGCCGAACACGGCTTCCAACTGGTCGTCCACTCATCAGAACAGCTTGCCGACCTTGATGACATCCTCTCGGCAGAAAAAGTTAAAACGCCGCTTACCCTGTGGCTGAAAATGGACTCCGGCATGGGCCGGCTGGGAATAGCGCCCTCAGCCTATGCCAATACGTATCGGGCCTTGCTTGGCCGACCCTACGTAGGCAGCATCATCATGATGACTCACCTGGCTAATGCCAGCCTCCCCGACTCGCCTCTCAACCTAAGGCAGTTAGAGGCTTTTCGCGAAGCCGAAACTCTGCTGGATAACGAAAATCCGGCAACCAGCATTCCCAACTCCGCGGGCGTGCTTTCTGATCTGCCGGTAACGTGTGACTGGGTTCGCCCCGGCATCATGCTTTATGGCAGCTCACCGTTTGGGTACGAGGAAGAAGCCTTGCGCCGGGATAACTTTCACCTGAAAGCCGTGATGACCCTCAAGGCCCGCATCATTGCCGTCAAGGACCTGAAAAAAGGCGACAACATTGGCTACTGTTCACAGTTTGTTTGCCCCAATGACATGCCTGTGGGCATTGTCAGCATTGGCTATGCCGATGGCTATCCCAGTAACGCGCCTAACGGGACACCCATTGTGGTTAACGGAATAAAAACGGCAACGGTTGGCAGGGTCTCAATGGATATGCTGGCAGTCGATCTTAGTAATATCCCCGATGCCAAGGTGGGAGACCTAGCTACTTTATGGGGGCAGGAGCTATCACTGGATGAAGTGGCTGCAAAAACCGGCATTCTCTCCTACAACCTGACATGCAGCATCAGCAGGCGCGTTAAATTCACCTATACTGACTGAATAACACTAGAATTCAATAAATGGCCAAGCAGAAAACAGCCTACGTATGCAGCGATTGCGGCGCGGAACACACCCAGTGGCAGGGGCAGTGCATGGCCTGCAACGAATGGAATACGCTGACCCGCATACTGCTGGGCAATGCCGCTCCCTCGGCGCCAAAAAACTTCAGGCAAAGAGGCGTATCCGGGGATGCTGGTGAACCCGGCAGTGCGGTACAGACACTTGGCAAGGTCAACCTGGAAGAGCAACCGCGCTTCAGTACTACTATTAGCGAATTTGACCGCGTCCTCGGCGGCGGGCTGGTGCCCGGTTCCGCCGTACTGATTGGCGGGAATCCCGGTGCCGGCAAAAGCACACTGCTGCTACAGGTGATGTGCCAGTTGTCCCAGGAAATGGATGCACTCTATGTGACCGGGGAAGAAAGCCTGCAGCAGGTTGGCATGCGGGCAAAACGTCTTGGGCTGCCCAGTGAAAACCTGAAAATCCTGGCTGAAACCAATATCGAGGAAATCACCCGGGTAGCAGATGAATGCCGGCCAAAAATTCTGGTCCTGGATTCCATACAGGTCATGTACTCCGGAGATGTGGCTTCAGCGCCGGGCAGCGTCAGCCAGGTGCGTGAGTGTGCGGCCTACCTGATTCAGTATGCCAAGCAAACCGGGACCGCCCTGTTTCTCGTGGGGCATGTCACCAAGGAAGGCAGCCTGGCCGGGCCGAAAGTGCTGGAACATATGATTGACTGCTTCATGATGCTCGAGGGCACCGATGACAGCCGTTACCGCACACTGCGCGGCCAGAAAAACCGTTTTGGCGCCGTTAATGAACTCGGCGTCTTTGCTATGACCGGGACGGGGCTGAAGGAAGTGAAAAACCCCTCAGCTATTTTCCTAGCTCGAACCGAGGATATCTCTCCCGGCAGCCTGGTGGTGGTGCTCTGGGAAGGGACACGCCCGCTGCTCGTCGAAATACAGGCACTGGTGGATGCCAGCCAGTACGGCAACCCCCGCCGTGTAGCCGTTGGCCTGGACAACAACCGTGTGGCCATGCTCCTGGCCGTACTTCACCGTCATGGAGGACTGTTCATGGCAGACCAGGATGTCTTTGTAAACGTGGTCGGCGGGGTCAAGGTGGCAGAGACCAGTGCTGACTTGGCTTTGATACTAGCCATGGTTTCCAGCTTCAAGGACAAGGCCCTTCCACGCGAACTGGTGGTGTTTGGAGAAGTGGGCCTTGCCGGTGAGATTCGTCCCGTACCCAGCGGCCAAGAGCGCCTGCAGGAAGCGGCCAAACATGGCTTTACCCGGGCAATTGTGCCAAAAGCTAACGCGCCAAAGAAAAAGATAGACGGGATGCAGGTGGTTGCCGTCAGCAATCTCAGTGAGGCATTAGACGCCTTATGAGCTCCAACCTCATCCCCGAACGCCCGCTCCTAATTTCACCAACGCTTGCCTCAACCATTGGACTGGATGAAGCCGTAATGCTGCATGTCATCAGTGAGATTCAGCTTCAGCTAAGCACAATAGCCCGCGCTGGATTGACCTGGGTAGAAACCGATGCTGAAATGCTGGGCAAGTGGCTGCCTTTCTGGAAAAGTGACAAGATAAGGCAGGTCCAGCAAAGCCTGCAGGAGAAGGGACTGCTGCAAATTGACATGACAGCGCCAGGGAAAATTATTCTTGCCATAAATAAGCCCGGCATGCCCAAACCAGCGGCGGCACCACGTCCTGCACCGCAACAGTGTCAGCAAGCGGCCGGCATTTCCTCGGGCAGAGCCACTCAGATAGCAGAGGACTGGCGGCCCTCGGAGGATTTTTACGCGCTATGCGCGCAGCGCAATATTCCTCGCCATTATATAGATGAACGCATACGGCTTTTTATCATCAGTCAGCAGGAAAGGCGTCGCGCCCAGTATTCCTGGCACAACGTATTTTACAAGTACATCCTACGTGAATGGGAAAACAGCCGCGCCCACAAAAACCTGAAAGAACTCGAGGCAACCATGACAGCCGATTGGCAACCAGGGGAGGATGCCTTAAGCATTCTTGAGCATGCCGGCATCAATCACTCCTTTATCGAGGATGCCGTCCCGGAATTCGTGCTTTACTGGCGTGAGACCGGTCTGAAAACTAGCACCTGGAATACCAAGTTCATCGCCCATGTGCGCCGACAATGGGCCAAGTACGAAGTGGCCCTGGAACACGACACAACACCTAAGCTCTTGCCCGAGGATTACCAGCCCGGCGAGGAAGTCTTTGAGGTGCTGGAGATGGCCAACATCGATCCGCAATTTGCCCAGGGGCTGATTCCCGAATTTATTCTCTACTGGCGGGAAAGAAAGGAGGTGTCTGCCAGCTGGCACACGAAGTTTCTGCAGCACGTGAAGTACAAATGGTCACACCGCACTGAAGAGAAAGGTGATTTTATTGAGCGTGTGACCGACCGCTCCTGGGCTTCCTAGAGATCGAGCTCACTTAAACCGAGGTGGTCCTGCGGTAGCGGCCCCGGCGAACCGCCATGTATCCATTCTCATAAAATTCCCAGTTCTCATTGCCGCAGGAGCGATACCACTGTCTACTTTAGTCATCGGTGGTGATCACTTCCACTTTGCTAGTTTTACCTGCCCTAGATAGGCTGACACATAAAGACAGCGAGGAATTCTAGAAAGAGCTAAAAATTTCAATTTATCAGTAACCTGACTATTTCACCTTTTACAGCCCTGCAAAAAACTCTTTGATACAGCACGCCCTTTAATTTTGTATACTCCGGCTCTTATGCCAAAAGGACTACAGACGATACTTGTCATGATCCTCGCCTTTATTGCGGGCTTCATCATAATGTCTATTGAATTACTGGGCGGACGAATTCTGGCACCTTATTTCGGCAGCAGTATTTATGTCTGGGGCTCAGTGATTACCGTCTTCATGCTGTCACTGTCGGTGGGTTATCTCACTGGCGGCAAGCTCTCGTTGCACAAACCAAACCTGGTCACCTACGGGACATTTTTTGGGGGGGCGGCAGTTCTTCTGACACCCCTCATACTTTGGGCCAATCCAATCATGGAAACACTATTCCTGCAGATAGAGGATCCTCGGTACGGCTCGCTGGTTGTTTCCATGATTCTGTTCTTCATTCCGACGTCAATTCTGGGGATGATTGCGCCCTATTCCGTTCGCCTGCTGGTTCAGAGCACCCATGGCAGCGGACATGTGGCAGGTAAACTATATTTCATCTCAACGCTGGGAAGCGCAGTGGGGACCCTAGCCACTTCGTTCTACCTGGTGCTCTGGTTCGAGGTCAACCAGATACTGATCACCATGTTTGTCGCCCTGGTTGCTGCTGGATGTGCGGCTATTCTTACAGGAAAAAAATTCCAGGTGGAGACGGGATGAAAAATCAGCGCGCACCAACGGTCTGGTCACAGTTCAAGTGGCACATTATTTTCTTCGTGGCCGTAGCCTTCGTGATTATGGTGAGCGATCTCTTCGCACAGAACGGTGTCCGCTATATTCACCAAGAGCGTTCACTTTATCGCAACATCGTGGTAACTGAGGATTCCAACCGTCGCTGCATGCGCTTTACCATTACTAGCCGCATTGGTCAGAACCAGAGCTGCCGATTTCTGAAAAACGCTCAGGAGCTGGTCTTTCCCTACGCCAAAATGACCCTGTCCAGCCTCCTGGTTCAGGACAACCCGGAGCGCATTCTTATTGTTGGTCTTGGCGGAGGAACCCTGCCCGACACCTACAGCAGCATGTTTTCCGAGGCAGAAATTATTATTTCCGAAATCGATGAGGCCGTTTTTCGTGTCGCCAGGGATTATTTCGGATTCAGGGAGACGGAAAAGATAAAAGTCGATATCGGTGATGCCCGCGTTTATATTAAGCGGGCCGGCTTGCGTGGTGAAAAATTTGATCTTGTGATCCTGGACGCCTTCAACGGGGAATACATTCCCGAACACCTAATGACTGTAGAGTTTCTTGAAGAAGTAAAAATGCTGCTGCCTGATGACGGCATGGTGATCGCAAATACTTTCTCCACCAGCAGGCTTTATGCAGCGGAGTCCAATACCTACCAAAGCGTTTTTGGTGAATTTTTTAATATCCGCATGAGCGGCACCGGCAACCGTGTGATCGTAGCCTCGATGCAACCTTTACCTGACCGGAATACTCTTGAAGATCGGGCACCGGGATTCAAGAGAAGGCTGACGCCCTTTGGTATGGATGTCACACGTTTTCCGCAATACATGTCCCGGAATATTAACTGGGATACCAGCCAGCGCATCCTGACTGACCAGTATTCACCGGCAAACCTGCTAAATAACTAGCAACAGGTAAGTCAGCGTTTTTTGCCCGTGGAGAAGCTGCCCCAGATGCTGGCCACGGCACGATCCGTACCCAGTAATCCGACAATTAGGCAGACAGCCCCCACGCAAAAAAAGACAATAATTGGCAGGAAGGCCGCATCCAGGTTTCCCTTGTTGGAAAACGCCAGCAGCCCACAGGAAAGCGCAGAAAAAAGGATGCCGACTGCAATCAGTATGAGCCTGCTTGAAGGTCTGTGCACGAACGGCTCTTTACCCTTTTCAAAGGGCGTGAGTACGAAGCCGAAAATTTTCCTGAAAAAAGCCTTCATGACAGTGGGCGCTTACCAGATCTTCACGCGCTGTTCTGGCGGCAGATACATGGCAGCGCCAGGCCCGATGTCAAAGGCATCGTACCAGGCATCAAAATTTCTGACCACGCCATTGGTCCTGGCTTCGCTGTGGGAATGCGGGTCTGCCGTAATCCGCATTTCCAGGTTCTCATCCCTGTACAGGCGGCGCCAGACCTGGGCCCACCCCATAAAGAAGCGCTGGTCTCCGGTCAGGCCATCTATGACAGGCGCTTCCTCACCGTTAAGCGACATGCGGTATGCCTTGTATGCAACAGCCAGTCCGGACAGATCGCCGATGTTTTCGCCAAGTGTGAACTCACCGTCGAGAAACTTGCCGGGCAGTACTTCAAACTGGTTGTACTGGTCGACAAGGTCTCCGGCGCGTCCTGAAAAAGCGGCCGCATCTTCCTCTGTCCACCAGTCACGTAGATTACCGTCGCCATCAGATTTGCGCCCCTGGTCGTCAAAACCATGGCTGAATTCATGACCGATGACAGCGCCGATGCCGCCGTAGTTAACCGCATCATCTGCCTCAACATTGAAAAAGGGAGGCTGCAGGATCGCGGCGGGAAAAACAATTTCATTCATTGGCGGGTTGTAATAGGCGTTGACCGTGTGCGGCGTCATGAACCATTCACCCCGGTTGATCGGGCTGCCAAGCTTCTCCAGCTCCCGGTTATGCTCAACCATCCTTGAGCGGCTGACATTGCCGAACAGGTCAGCGGGATCAACGGTAAGCGCCGAGTAATCTTTCCATTCCTCAGGATAACCAATCTTAGTGGTGAATTTGGCCAGCTTGTCCTGGGCCTGTGCCTTGGTAACATCCGTCATCCATTCCAGTTCGTTGATGCCGACACGGAAAGCATCGCGGAGGTTTTCCACGAGGACATCCATACGCGCCTTAGCTTCCTCCTGGAAATGCTGTTCGATATACAGCCGTCCAACCACCTCACCCAGTGCCCCATCGACGGTGTCGACGCCCCGCTTCCAGCGCGGACGCATTTCTTCCAGACCCTCAAGAGTGCGACCCTGGAAATCAAACCGCGCTTCAACAAAATCTTCACTCAAGTAGGCAGCAAAGGAATCCACGTATTTAAAACTTGTGTAGTCTTTCCATTGCTGAAGACTGACTTCATTCCAGATTGTATTTAGTCCTTCTAAATAACTGGGCTGACGTACAACATAAGTGGCCTCCTTGATACCAAGGGCCTCAAGAAACTCTTGCCAGTTCATATCAGGGGCCAGTCCGTTGAGATCATCCAAAGCCATCTTGTTATAGGTTAATTCACGCTGCCTGTTCTTGACGCGGTCCCAGTGGGACTGGGCAATCAGGAATTCAATCGTTAACACAGACTCACCGGCATCGCCCGCACGATCGTAACCGGCCAGCTCCATTACGGTTGCTATATAGTCACGGTAAGCCTGCCTGGCAACTTCATGCGACTCGTCACCTTCGGACAGGTACCAGTCGCGGTCAGGAAGCCCAAGCCCCCACTGGCTCAGGTAGCTAATGTACTGATCAGACTGCATGGCATCATTATCAACATAGACACCCACCGGCATCTGCACACTTAATTGATTCAGCTCTGCCATGGTGATCAGCAACTGGTCCTTGCTGGGTACACCCGCTATAGCTTCAAGCGTTTCCTGAAGAGGCTGCGCTCCCAGCGCATTGATATTGCCCTGATCCATGAAGCTGGAAAAGAAGTCGCCAACTTTCTGTGCATCGGTGCCAGGTTCTGCTTCCTGAGCAGCGGCATACTCAATGATGGCGCGCAGGTTTTCCTCAGCCTCGTCGGTGAGATAAGTAAAGGAGCCGTAGTTGGACCTATCAGCCGGAATAACGGTTTTCTCCAACCACATACCATTAACGTAGCGGTAAAAATCATCTCCGGGCGGCACACTGGTATCAAAATTCTCATTATCAATTCCTGACCTGAGGACAGCAGATTCTGCCTGCTGCTCGACTTGTGCTGGTGCAAGTACGGCGTCTTCATTGCTGCAGCCGGCCAGGAATATGGCTGCCAATATAAAAATAGGTTTGTGGATCGCAGGGGTAGTCATTACTCTAACTCACTGATAAAAAAGTAAATTTATGTTGGAAGACCATGCAGTATATAAGTACATACGCCAAAACTACAGAACCGGTTGAGGAAATCGGAGTCACTATTAATTAAATCGAACTCGGGTGATCCGGCCCTGATTGAGGCCCGTACCCTATGGCATTGGAACCTTTAATTAGTTTTTTTGGGTAGAACTCACCTCTCCTTATCCCCTAGTTGAGTTCCAGGCGAAAGCTTAAACGACTACCCACTTGTGCCCTGCTTTATCAGGGCATTTTTTTGCCTGTAATTTAAGCTTTTACACTACTTGTCCCGTTGAGTGCAGAAAAAATGCTTGCGGTAGTGACGCAGTTCATCAATAGAGTCTTTGATGTCATCAAGAGCAAGATGGGCGCCCTGTTTTTTCACTCCGTCTGCAATGTCCGGGCGCCAGCGCTTTGCCAGTTCCTTGATGGAGCTCACATCAAGGTTACGGTAATGGAAAAATTTTTCCAGTGAAGGCATGTAGCGAGCGAGAAAGCGTCTGTCCTGGCAAATACTGTTTCCGCACATCGGGGAGAAACCCGATTCACAATACTGACTCAGAAACTTGAGTGTTGCTTGCTCAGCCTCGCTCTCATTGTTGGGGCTGAGACGCACTCTTTCAATCAAACCTGATGAGCCATGATGGCGTTTATTCCATTCATCCATGCCCTCAAGAGTTTCTTCGGTCTGATATATCGCCAGCACGGGACCCTCAGCAACCACCTGTAAATCTATGTTGGTAATAATCGTTGCAATTTCAATGATTCGGTCAGATTCAGGAATCAGGCCGGTCATTTCCAGATCAATCCAGATTAGGTGCTGCTTTTTATCCATGGCTACACTGCAATGATTTGAAGAAGTTGAAGGATTGTAGCAAAGGCATTGATAATGTGCTTGATGAAAAAGAAACAGCTCAATCGCCGTCAACTCTGGCGCATTCAAAAAATTCAGGACGCCTATACAAAGAATGCGGAAGAAAAAAACGCTGCCGTGGATACAAACGTTATAGCAACGCCCGGTGAAGAGCTTAAAGGTCTTGTGATTTCCAACTTCGGACAGCGGCTGGATATCGAGGCACTGGATGATGACAACCAGGGAAAAGTTTTCCGCTGTTTTCAACGCTCCAATATCGGCCCGCTTGTCGCTGGTGATTATGTGATCTGGCAGGAAGGAGATCCGGATGGCGTTGTAATTGCGACATTACCAAGAGAAAACTTCCTTGAGCGCCCAACCGGGATGGGCGAGTTAAAACCGGTCGCCGCCAATATAGACCAGCTCATCATTGTAATAGCCTGCACCCCCGAACCATTTGGCAACCTGATTGACCGTTACCTGGTGGCAGCAGAGCACTATCAAATACAACCGATCGTCCTGTTGAATAAAAATGATCTCATTACAGACGAGAAAAGGGCCACATTTGATAATCTCCTGGAAATTTATCGCAGCATCGATTATCCCGTTATCAAAGTCTCTGCCAAAACCGAAGAAAATATTTCCGAGCTGAAAGCTATGCTTGCTGACAAAACCTCGGTTTTCGTGGGACAGTCAGGTGTTGGCAAATCCGCACTGGTTAATACCTTGCTGCCGGAGGCAGGCACATTAGAGGGGAGTCTTTCCGATGCAAGAGATAAAGGCCGGCATACAACAACAGCGGCACGACTCTATCATTTCGAGGAAGGCGGCGATCTTATTGACTCACCAGGTATTCGTGAATTTGATCTAGAACACTTTGACCAGGAAACTCTTCTCGAGGGTTTCATCGAATTCAAACCCTTCCTCGACCAATGCAGGTTTCGGAACTGCCGGCATGACCAAGAACCAGGCTGCGCGCTGAAACAGGCGTTGAAAGACAATCTTATACAGACAGAAAGAATAGAAAGCTATCGTCAGATAAGCCGCACGCTTAAAGAAAAATAGTTAAGCAGCCCAATGATCCATAAGGTGATACTTTCTAAAAGCTTAAAAGCTGAGTACACCTGACTAAGGTTAATTGGTTAGAATTCAGTTTTTTTAGGCAAACTCCACTATGGCGCTTAACCTAGACCTTATTATTGAACCGGAATCGCTGGTTGCAGTCCTTAAGAATGAAGAGCTGCTGATTATTGACGTCTCGCAAGCCAGCACCTATCAGCAGGTGCATGTTCCCGGTGCTGTGCATGTGAACCCCTCAGAACTTGTCGCCGGCGTTCCTCCAGCGCCAGGCAAACTGCCCCAGCTACCAGCACTGGAACTGCTTTTCTCAAGAATAGGTTATGCGCAGGACAAACACATAGTGGTCTATGACGATGAAGGGGGCGGTTGGGCCGGCCGCTTCATATGGACACTTGACCTCATCGGCCATACTCAATATTCCTATCTCAACGGCGGAATCCATGCCTGGTACAAGGATGGTTTTCCTATAGAGTCAGAGCCTGTCCAGGCATCACCTACAGAAGTGCACCTTGATATCGACCCCGGCCCAAGAGCTGAGCTGTCTGATGTACTGTGTTCTCTTGAAGATGACACCTGTAAAATCTGGGATGCACGCAGCTACGAAGAGTACGTGGGCACAAAGCTAAGTTCAGCCCGCGGCGGCCATATTCCGGGCGCGGTTAACCTGGACTGGCTTGATACCATGGATAAAACCCGCAATCTTAGGCTGTACCCGCTTGAAGACCTCAAAATGAAACTTGAGAGCATCGGCATCAGCGAAGGCAATTCCATTATCACCCACTGCCAGACCCATCACCGCTCGGGGCTGACCTACCTGATCGGAAAGGCGCTGGGATTTAACATCAGGGCGTATGACGGCTCATGGTCTGAATGGGGCAATCTGGAAGACACCCCTATAGAAACGGGAGAGTCCTAAAGACAACAGGCACTCCTTAATGGCTAAGATGCATTTTCTTTTTATTCTCATTCAATACCTGGTGCCACAACACCTGCTCTCCAGACTGACCGGCAGAATAGCGAGCACCAGAACAGCCTGGCTGAAAAACGCGATCATCCGCTGGTTCATCAGACGTTACTCCGTCAACATGGCTGAAGCACTCCATGTAAATGCCGACGACTACGCATCTTTCAATGATTTTTTTACGCGCGCACTCAAAGAAAAGGCGAGACCCATCGACGATGCTGATGACATATTGGTGAGTCCGGCCGATGGCGTCATCAGTGCTATCGGGGATATCGCCAATGACCTGTTGATTCAGGCAAAAGGGAAGCACTTCGAACTCCTGGAGCTCGTTGGAGGCGATACCGAGATAGCCGAGGTCTTCAGGGAAGGCTCCTTTGTCACCGTGTACCTTTCGCCAAAAGATTACCACCGCGTCCACATGCCGCTCGCCGGCACGCTCAGGAAAATGGTGTATGTTCCTGGAAAGCTCTTCTCAGTGAACCAGACAACCAGTGAACGTATCCAGGGCCTATTCGCTCGAAACGAGCGGGCAATATGTATTTTTGATACTGACATGGGCCCACTGGCAGTAATCCTTGTCGGAGCCATGATAGTGGCCGGCATTGATACGGTGTGGTCTGGCCAGGTTACGCCGGCAAAACACGGCCTCAGTGTCGAGGATTACAGCAGCCAGCATCCCGCTATACAACTCGGCAAGGGTGAAGAACTGGGAAGGTTTCGGCTGGGATCAACAGTTATTTTGCTGGCAGGCCCTGGGGCGCTGGATTGGGCTGAAGGTTTCGTTGAAAACTCTGCCGTACAGATGGGATCAATGCTAGCGAAATTAAGGTGATTCAGTCATGGAAAAAACACCTAAGCCGTTAAAAGGCAGCAACAGTGGTGCAGAAATTATTATCAGGAGGATTGAATCTAAGACAGCGACCAGAAAGGGCACCCAGAAACCTGCATATTCAACTCCTGCCTCATCAGGCATTAAATTGTCAGACATATCGTTCATAATGCCGCCCTCTCCGAAAGTATGCCTCAAGCGCGATCAATGGAAAACGCCAATACATCGGCTATTGATTCGGCGCCGGTTTTCAGCATCAGTAGGCGGTCAAAACCAAGCGCAACACCGGCACATTGAGGTAACCCATACTCAAGGGCCGCCAGAAGGTTTTGATCGATAGGGTTTATCGTAAGGCCTAGAGCTTGCCGG
This sequence comes from Gammaproteobacteria bacterium, assembly GCA_009922595.1. Lineage (GTDB taxonomy): Bacteria > Pseudomonadota > Gammaproteobacteria > Pseudomonadales > Pseudohongiellaceae > Eutrophocola. The sequence continues at coordinate 69,748 of RFVC01000005.1, forward strand.
GCGGCAAGTTCATCCCCAAAGCGTTTTGTCTGCTCAACCGGGTCAGTCAGCTCCTGGTAGCCGTTGGCCAATTCAACACCATTGATCACTAGCTCAAACCGTAAAGCTGTTTTGGTGCCATCCTCCGCACAACAGATTTCAGCGAGCGCTGCCTGTGAAGCCGGGTAATGGGAGATGAAAACCGCCTCCTCGAAATGAGGCTGAATACTGTGGCTGAAGAGAAGGTCCAGCCAGGTGTCCCTGGAATTACTTTCAAACGCGGCATCAACTAATCCACCCGCAGCCTGTTGCAGGTCCCCTAAAGAGGCAAAAAATGGATTGAGCCCCAGATAGTCCGCAAACACCTCTGCATAGGTCATGCGTTTGATCGGCCCGACTCCAAGAATCTGACGGGCAAGGTGCTCTACTTCAGCCATCAGGTCTACCATGGAAAACCCGGGGCGGTACCATTCGAGCATGGTGAATTCGGGGTTATGCAGCTTGCCTGCCTCGCCATTACGAAACGATCTGGCCAGCTGATAGATCGGTCCGGAGCCCGCCGCCAGCAATCGCTTCATGGCAAATTCAGGCGAGGTCTGAAGGAAGAACTGCCGGGGAGACCCTGCATAATCAAGAGTGGCAGTCACCAAATCCAACGCAACGTCTGTGCCGGCGGCATGGGAGAGTATTGGGGTTTCAACTTCGAGTACCTGGCGATCCGCAAAGAACTGGCGGACTTCGGCGAGCAGGCCTGCTCTTGCTTGGAGCATGCTCCTTTCAGAAGTTGGCTGCCAGGAAGTGCTCAAAGGCTGTATGCCAAAAAGAGTCTGGCCCCAGAATTATTTCTTAACGCGGTTCTGATATTCACCGGTGCGCGTATCGATTTTCAGTACGTCGCCGATTTCTACAAACAGGGGTACTTTTACCACGGCGCCAGTGGACAGTGTGGCAGGTTTGGTGCCACCCTGTGCCGTATCCCCTTTCAAACCGGGATCGGTATCAGCCACTTCCAGTTCAACAAAGTTGGCTGGTATGACTGTAATGGGCGCATCATTCCAGGACACGACGATGCAGACGTCCTGCTCTTTTAACCAGTTAATGGCTTCCTCGACAGCATTCTTGTCAGCGGCCACCTGTTCAAAACTGCCATCAGTTTTCATGAAGTGCCAGAATTCGCCATCGGTATATAGGTACTCCATGTCAGTTTCTACAACATCAGCAGCCTCGATGGTCTCACCGGACTTGAATGTTCTTTCCCAGACCCGGCCATTGAGCAGATTGCGGAATTTCACCCTGTTGAACGCCTGACCTTTACCCGGCTTCACGAACTCATTTTCTAAAATGGTGCAGGGGTCACCTTCCAGCAACACCTTCAAGCCGGATTTAAATTGGTTGGTTGCGTAAGTGGCCATGGCCTACCTCTATCTGTTTGCTCTGTCGTTTCCGATAGCTTTCTCTAACATCGGAAAAGTTGGGCATGATACTGGATTAAGGTAAAAAGATAAAAGTCGAATACAATGCATGAGAGCATTATTCTTGATTTGAGTACACATTGACGTCACGTGAATTTATGAATTCCAATTCCACTCCACACCCGATTGTAACGGACAGCCTTCCCCCCTGGCAGGAGATCCTTGCCAACACTATTCGCACAACTGACAAATTATGTCGTCTGCTGGAAATAGATCGCCAGGCTTTACCGGATACCCATCCACTGGTCAGACAGTTTCCAGTCAGGGTGCCTGCGCCGTACCTGGCAAAAATCAAAAAAGGCGACCCCGAAGATCCCCTGCTGCAACAGGTTTTCCCGGATATTGCTGAAGCCAATGAAGCCCCGGGATACAGTGCTGACCCACTGCAAGAGAGCGCTCACAATCCGCAGCCCGGCATATTGCACAAGTACAAGGGACGGGCCCTGCTGATTGCCACATCCAGCTGTGCAGTGCATTGCCGCTACTGCTTCAGGCGTCACTTTCCCTACTCTGACAATCCTCCGGGAAAGGAAGGCTGGAAAACCAGCCTGGACTACATTAGACAAGATACAAGTATTCAAGAAGTCATTTTCAGCGGCGGTGATCCCTTAACACTTCCTGACAGCTACCTGCAATGGTACCTCTATGAGATATCGACAATTCCTCACGTTACAAGAATTCGCTTGCATACGCGTTTACCAGTTATGATTCCGCAACGCATTAACAAAAGACTCTGTGAATTGCTGGAAAATTCCCGTTTCCAGACTATCCTGGTGTTGCACAGCAACCATCCGCAGGAACTGGATGATGAAACCAACAGTGCCTGCCAAGCGCTAAAAGCGGCCGGTGTAACCTTGCTTAATCAAAGCGTGTTGCTAAAGGGCGTCAATGATGATGCAGACACTTTAATAAGACTGAGTGAACGGCTGTTTGCAGGCGGGGTAATGCCCTACTACCTGCACCTGATGGACAGGGTTGAAGGAGGCGCACACTTTACCGTTTCTGATTATGATGCCGGGCGGTTACTCGCGGCCATGCAGCAAAACCTGCCCGGCTATCTTGTTCCAAAACTAGTCAGGGAAGAACCGGGGGAAAAATCCAAGACAGTTCTGCTTTGATTACCGTCCATTATTACCATAGCGCCTTTACGGATAAGGATTTCCTAGCATGCCGCAAGCTGCAATGCCCCAGTACTGAAAATCCAGCTCTACATAAATACCTACTATTGCCCCGAATAGATCAGTAGCTCAGAGACCGAATCAGAAACCTGGTTGAGTAAGATGCCCTGGCGCCGGACCAGCTGATAGTCCAGATCAGCGCAATCGATCTGCAGACGAGGCCTGGTGAAATGCAGGACTTGATTACCTATAGTAGCCTTGCTCTACCATGTTTCTTCAATTTTCGTAAGAACAGATTGTTTGGCTACCGGGTTCCACTTTCAATTACATATTTACCGCGCATTATTTCAGTTACAATAAGAGAGGTTTCTGGACTACTGTTTCCTTTGGTTATTGTTTGATAGTAAAACTATTTAATCCGGTACGAAGGCATTGCCAGAACAATTAATAGACAACATTAAGCAACTCCCCCGCGGATCAAGCGTTTTCAATAAGATACCGGTGCGTCACAAGCTGGCATTTTGCTTTTCACTTATTCTCATTTTCACTTCACTAGCTTTCTGGCTGATTTTCCAGAGTGAATTGAAACGCTCTCTGTCAGAGCACATGGATATACTCGGTGCATCACTTTCAAACCAGGCGGCATTTTCTGTCCGGGAATTTGTCCTGGTAAACGACTTGCTAGCGCTAAATGTAGCGCTGGCTCAAATGGCCCAGGACGACAATATTCTTTATGTGGCAATCCATGATGTAGATGACAGCCTCATAGCCAACGCTGGCTCAAGGCCGAAGGGGACCTCGCTTTCCAACAATACATACACCGCAAATATTACTGTTCAGGATACAATAGCCGGGTCGGTTCGATTGACCCTGAATAGTTCAGTTGTCGCCGATTACCAGGCACAGCTTCGCACCCTATTTTTTCTGATACTTGCCGTAGCCCTGGGCATCAGTGTTGCTACCGCTTTTGTTTTGGGTAGTACTTTCACTCGACCAATTCTCGAACTGACAGGGCGCTTGTCCAGCAGGGCAGAACGGGATACGGGCATTATTGAAGGTGACGAGATACGTCAATTAAGCATTGCCGCCGACTCACTGCTTGATGAGTTTGACCAGATCAAGGAACAACTACAGGAAACCGGCGTCTGGCATCAAGCAGACGAGAGTAACACTGCCTGGGAGGCTAGCCGGCAGGCAGCTGCCATTCTAATCATCAAGGTAGTGAATATTAATACCGCCATAGAGCTGCTGCATCCTACAACCTTATCAAACTTACTGCGCGAATATATTTTTTATCTTACCCAGTCTGTGCGTTTATACGGCGGCGAAGTACAGCGCATCAATGGCGATTCCACCTTGATTTCCTTCAGTGCAGACCGGTGCAAGGATCGCCATAGTATCAATGCGCTGCTTTGTGCAGGCCTCTTTCAGGCACTAATGGCCAGGATTAACAGCAGCCATCGTGAAAAAGGCAAACAGATACTTGAATACCGCCTAGCACTGCACAGCGGTGATGTGTTTCTTTCGCCAGTAACGTCATCATCTGAGAGCGCTGACGCCGTGCTGGGCAAGACAATCGATATTGCTTCTTTTTTAAGCAAGCAGGCGGAACCCAACCAATTGATAATCAGTGAATTCGCTTTTTCACAAGCCAAAGCCTTCGATCATTTCGAAACAGCAGGCCAGCGTAAAATCAGCATGCCAGCTGATAATGTCTCATTCATGGCCTATATCGTGGACAGCTGCTTTATCAGCAAAATGGATACCGTTCGTAAGCAATGCGCGCACATCCTGGGCGAATCATTCAATGTGGGACCCATCCGCCCGGCGGGAGGTACCTGACCAGACAGTAAGGTTTTTTGCCAAGTTCACGATCAACTGCAAACCTGGTGAAATCACTGTTACTTATCTTCAACCTCTACACGGTCAACTTTTCTGAATCCTTGGGGAAGCTTATTACCGCGCCTGCCGCGCTCACCGCGGTAATGATCCAGGTCGCTCATATTCAGGTTGAAATGCCGCTTGCCCGAATGGACGCGCAGGAGCTGGCCTTCCTTGATAACGGCTACGGCAATAACAAATTCGATCCGTTCTGCCACTCTTGCTGTGGGAATGCTAATAATTTTATTTCCCTTACCCTTGGCCAGTTCCGGCAGGTTCTCAAGATCAAACATCAACATTCGGCCTTCATTGGAGATAGCGACAACATTACTGCCCTTAATTTCATCTACCGGGGCAGGCGACAGGACTTTTGCACCTTTTGGCACCCTGAGAACGGCCTTGCCTGACTTGTTTTTACTGATAAGGTTTTCCAGCTTTGTCACAAAACCATAGCCCGCATCTGAAGCGAGCAGGCAAAAACTGCCTGCGTCTCCGGTTATTACGCCTTCAAACGTTGCCCCAGAGGGCGGCTTGGTTCTTCCCGACAGGGGCTCACCCATACCGCGCGCGGAAGGCAGAGAATGCGAGGGCAATGCATAGGCACGTCCCGTGGAGTCCAGGAAGACGGCATTCTGATTACTCTTGCCACGCGCACTTTGCTTATACTTATCACCTGCTTTGTATGACAGAGTGCTTGCATCGACATCATGCCCTTTCGCTGCCCTGATCCAGCCGCCCTCGGACAAAATTACGGTGACAGGTTCGTTTGAAATCAGCTCCTCTTCCCTGAATGCCTGTGCCTCCTCTCTGACTACCAGCTCGGAGCGCCTGTCATCGCCATAGGTTTCAGCGTCCTCCTTGATTTCATTCTTGATCAGAGTTTTCAAACGGGCCTGTGATTTGATCAGCTTTTCCAGACTTTCCCTTTCCTTTGAAAGCTCCTTCTGCTCCGCCTTGATTTTAATTTCTTCAAGCTTGGCCAGATTGCGCAGTTTTAACTCGAGGATGGCTTCTGCCTGCCGGTCTGTCAGGTTGAAGCGCTTAATTAGTTTTTCTTTCGGCTTATCCTCTGTCCGAATAATCTCAATTACCTCATCGATATTTAGAAAGGCGACAAGCAGCGCATCAAGAATGTGAAGGCGGTCTTTAATTTTTTCGAGTCGGTAGTTAAGGCGGCGGGTAACCGTTTCCGTTCTGAATTCAAGCCACTCCTTGAGTAGTGCAACAAGACCTTTGACCTGCGGACGGCCGTTATTACCGATCATGTTGAAATTCACGCGGTAGCTTTTTTCCAGGTCAGTCGTGGAAAACAGGTGAGCCATCACCGCATCCACATCGACCCGGTTAGAACGAGGAACAACGACTATCCTGGTAGGGTTCTCGTGATCAGATTCGTCACGCAGGTCCACGATCATCGGCAGCTTCTTCTTTTGCATCTGTGAAGCTATCTGTTCAAGCACCTTGGTGCCCGATACCTGGTAAGGCAGCGCGGTGATCACAATCTCACCGTTCTCCCTGGCATACACAGCCCGGCTTTTCACCATACCCCGGCCAGTTTCGTACATCTCCTCGATTTCCTGCTTCGGGGTAATGACCTCGGCATAGGTCGGAAAGTCCGGCCCCTGCACGAATTTCATCAGCTCCTTGGTGGTTGCCTTCGGGTTGTCCAGCAGATGTATACAGGCCTGCGCTACCTCTTTCAGGTTATGCGGCGGGATATCCGTTGCCATACCGACGGCAATACCGCTGCCACCGTTCAGCAGCACATTGGGCAGGCGGGCAGGTAGAATCTCCGGTTCCTTGAGTTCGCCATCGAAATTAAGCTTCCAGTCGACGGTGTCCTGGCCTAACTCGGCCAGCAGCACATCGGCGTAAGCGCGCATTTTCGATTCCGTGTA
>RFVC01000041.1 GCA_009922595.1 Gammaproteobacteria bacterium
AGTCGCCCTTCTGATAATGCCTTTAATCGCTTTCACTCCGGGTGGAGCAAGACTAGCCCTACCATTAATGCTGGTGGTCATTCTCAGCATGCTTCTTAATACGGTTGTCCATCTGATTACGCTGCCTGTTGAATTTGATGCTAGTTTTGGCCGGGCCCTACCGATACTAAAAGAAGGCCAATACATCAGTAATACCGACTACCGCGCTGCACGTAAAATTCTCACCGCCTGCGCCCTAACCTATCTAGCCAGTTCCCTCTCGGGATTGCTGAATTTCTGGCGCTGGTTGAGGGTATTCAGGCGCTGAAAGCAAGAGGCAAGCAAGGATGTTATTTGGGATTTAGATTTCAAGCTAAAGTAACTGAAATCTATAACCCCTATTTGTTACTTTCTAGCAAACGGGTCGTTCCTTGCCCCCTGCATCTTGTCTCACTCGGCGTAGCCGGGTTGTGGTAGACTTTCTGCTCTGCTTTAACGATAGACCGAAGGGGAATTACTTCATGATTGCACACTGCATTCGCCGTTACTTTACATTTTTTACCATGACAGCACTGGCACTGGTTGCCGGCTGTTCGCAGGAAAGCAATGAGCCACAGGAAACTGCAACCGCGCCTGCCTTCTCGGCTACTGCCAATGTAACCGACCAGGCATTAATCAATGCGCCCAACGAAGCCGAAGAATGGCTCAGTTATGGACGCGATGCAGGTGAGACACGCTACAGCCCGCTCAACCAAGTTAATCAATTTAATGTCTCAGAACTTGGCGTCGCCTGGACTTATGACACAGGCACATTTAGGGGACTTGAAGCTACACCGCTGGTACACAACGGCATCATGTACGCCACGGCGTCATGGTCAATAGTGTTCGCTGTGGATGCCAGAACCGGGGAGGAACTCTGGCGCTATGATCCCCAGGTTGACCGCTCCATGGGCTGGAAGGCCTGCTGTGACGTCGTCAATCGTGGTGTTGCCATATACGGTGACAAGGTCTTTGCCGGCATTATCGACGGCCGACTGGTTGCGCTTAACGCTGCCACGGGTGAAGTCGAGTGGAGTGTGGTGACTGTCGATCAGAGCAAACCCTACACCATTACCGGCGCGCCCCGTGTGGCTGACGGCAAGGTCCTGATTGGTAACGGCGGCGCCGAACTTGGCACACGTGGCTACCTGACTGCTTATGACCCGGACAGCGGCGATGAAGTATGGCGATTCTGGGTAGTTCCGGGTAATCCGGCCGACGGCTTTGAGAATGGCGATGTTGAAACTGCCGCTGCTACCTGGGCTGGTGACTGGTGGGAAGTCGGTGGAGGCGGCAACCCCTGGGACTCCATTATCTATGACCCAGAACTGCGCCTGGTCTTCGTCGGCACAGGCAACGGTTCTCCCTGGAGCCATGAATACCGCAGTAACGGCATAGGTGACAATCTCTATCTCTCGTCCATTGTCGCACTCAATGTGGATGACGGAAGTGTGGTCTGGCACTACCAGACTACACCTGCAGACAACTATGACTACACGGCCGTGCAGCCTCTGATGATTACCGAGATCCTTATCAACGGGCTGCCCCGCAAGGTCGTGATGCAGGCGCCCAAGAACGGGTTCTTTTATGTTCTGGATGCTGAGACCGGTGACCTAATGTACGCCGATCCTTATGCCCGCGTCACATGGGCCACGGGTGTTGACCTGGAAAGCGGCCGCCCCATAGAGACGCCGCAGGCCCGCTATGACAATTCCATTTCACTGATCACTCCAGGACCGTCTGGTGCCCACAACTGGCACCCGATGTCTTTCAGCCCGGAAACCGGCCTGCTATATCTGCCCAGCATGCATGATGCAGCTTTCCGCTATGCCATCGATGAAAACTGGGAATACGAGCCCTCGGGCTGGAACCTTGGAATCGGTCTCGGCACCATGGCCGACCGTCCATTCCGGGAGGATGACCGTTATGCAGAGGGCACCGGGCCAACCTATGACTCGCCTGGTGTGCTAATTGCCTGGGACCCTGTCGCCAGGGAACCACGCTGGACACGCGAATATGACTTCACCATCAATGGCGGCACTTTGGCCACCGCTGGCAACCTGGTTTTCCAGGGAGCTGCCGATGGCTACCTAAGAGCCTTTACAGCCGACTTAGGCGAACTGGTCTGGGAAGTCGACCTGGGCGTTGGCATTATGGCTGCACCAATGACCTACGAGCTTGACGGCACCCAGTACATTTCCGTAATGGCGGGCTGGGGTGGCTCCTCTGGTCTCATTGGCCCAAATTCAAGCGGCGCCTACAAGCCCGAAGGCAGGCTATGGACATTTCAGCTCAACGGTAATGAGATCGTGCCTGTCGAAGGCCAGCCGCTGCCTGCACTTACTGTCATAGAATACAACGATGACCCTGGGGTGCTGGCACACGGGGAAGACATGTATTTCACACACTGCATGCTCTGCCATGGTTTCGGTGGTGCCAGCGGCGGTGCGTTGGCTGACCTGCGCTATGCGGCTCCTGCCACGTATGACATCATCCAGAATATTGTCCGTGAAGGCGCCTATGCGGGCCGCGGCATGCCTAACCTGGGCCACCTCCTCTCCGAGGATGACGTGGATGCGGTCAAGAACTGGGTGCTTAGCCTTCGTGCAGGCTTGATGGAATAACCACTACCATGTTCAAAAAAGGCGGCCAGAAGGCCGCCTTTTTTGTGTCTATTATTCCAGTGGATAGATTCAGTGCTTTTGTCTTTTTGCCGCACTCTCCATCATCGCAATGGCCGCATCTTCGGCTGCATAGGGGGAATCAGAAGTCTGCCGCTCAATATTGCCCTGCAGAAAACGAAGATCTCTCTCAACAGCGTTCACTTCATCCCACATCACATTTTCTTCACCGAGCAGGCTTTTCAATCGCTGCTCCAGCTTTCTGATTTGTTCACTCGCACTATCCATAGGCCTTTATACGCAAATGATTTGTAGGCGGACGCAGTCCGCCCAATAAAGCCCAAATTTCGGTGGCGTCACGAGCGAAATGCAGGCGAGGCAAAATAATTTTTCAGAGCTGGGAGCTTAGTAAACTAAGTGGCCGGTTTGGAAAATTCTTTTAAAGATGCATGGATGAGCGCAGTAGCCACAGCGAACTCCCCCTACCCAAAATCGAAGCAAAAAAAAGCCCGGCGATGTGCCGGGCTTTTTTAAAATAAGCTTAAAGACTTATTTCTTTCTCCAAGAACCTTCAACGTAGGAGTCACGGACGACTTCAGCGTAAGGAACAGAAGAAACAATGGCACGAATCTCGATAGAGGTGCTCTTAGCTTCAACAGTAGTCTTGGCAGTAGCAGGCTCTTCACCCCATACCAGGACAACTTCAGTACCGATCTCGACGTCTGCATCAACAGTACCGAGAGACAGACAGCTGCGCTCGTTGTAGCTGTAGCCAGAGAACATAGAAAGGCCAACCACATCGTCCCCACCCATTATGGCATCGAATGAGGAGTTACCATAGTTGGCAATAGGAATGTTGATGTACTTGGCATGCTGACCTTTCTCGAACAGAGAAGCGTAAGCTTTAACTACGTCTTCGTTGTTCCAGGCGAAAGTAACTTTTTTACGATGGTTCTCGTTCTGCATGGCTTCGAGGGCTTCGCGGCCGATGAAGTCATGGTCGAACTTGATGAAAGGACCGTAGCCCAGTTCGTAAGGAGTTGTGTAGTAATCTTCGACGTTGTCAGATACGAAAGAACCGGCGATAGCGGCACTACCTTCGTAGCTGGCTGCTGGCAGCCACTCACGATAGCTCTTCATACGATCATCAGAGTAGACGGCAGGCAGAGGTGATGGGATCCAGCCAGACTCCAGGGTGTTGGAGGCGTAAGCGTTGGAGCCAACAGGTACGATGCCGAACTCTTCACCAGCTTCCAGGATAGCGTCTTTGATGCGCTGACCTTCAGCATAAGGACCCCAGATTTCGAGACCTGGTGCACCAGCCATACCGTGACGCAGAGTGCGTACTTTAGTCCCGTCGATGTTCATGTCGGCCATGTGGAAGAACTTCAACTGCTCCAATTCACCACCGTGCAGCTTTTCGATGATTGGCCAAGCATTTGGACCCTGGATCTGGTAACGGTAAGAGATACGCTCTACAGGGTTGCCCATTGGACGTGAAGGAGAACGGTCATCGTGGATTACTTCCACGTCGTAACCGCCAGTTTCAGCGTGATACATGATCCAGTTAGCTGAAGGAGCACGACCTACAAATACGAGTTCGTTCTGAGCCAGGTGGAAGAGGATACCGTCACCGATTACGTGTCCAGAGTGGCTTACTGGTACGTACTGCTTGGCACGATTAACCGGGAAGTTCTCGAAGCTGTTGATCGCAGTGTCTGACAGCAGCTTGATGGCGTCAGGGCCCTTGATGTAGATGTCCACCATGTGGTGCGACTGGTCGAACAGTACAGCAGACTCACGCCATGCTTCCTGTTCAGAACGCCAGTTGTGAAATTCAGGTGCAACAACAGGATAGACATAGGCGCCTATTTTTGAGTTGCGCATCATCTCAACCGGGTTGCCAACTTCTTGCAATAAGTCTTCTAAGCTCTTACTCATTGTAGTTGTTTTCCTCTAGTTTAATTAAAATTCTGGGGGCCAAAAAAAGGCGCTACGATACAGGGAAAGACCCTGTTTTGCAATGCCGAATCAGGCCCTGGGGGCCTGACACAGTGGCACATTTTTCATTCGTTACGAAAGGTCAAAAACTAGGCCGCCGGGGTGAATCCCAGCAGTGATTTGTACTCGAGAAATTCACCGAATGCCTGGTCTGAAAACTCCCTGCCATTGCCGGATTGCTTGTATCCGCCGAAGGGGGCATTGAGGTCTAGTCCTGCATTGTTCAGGCTGATGTAGCCGGCACGAATTTTTGAAGCAACCTGCCTGGCATGGGCGATATCCTTGCTGTGCACATAGCCGCCCAGGCCGTACTCGGTGTCATTGGCAATCTCCACGGCTTCCTCTTCGGTGTCATAGCCAATGATGCTCAGTACGGGGCCGAATATTTCCTCGCGGGCAATTTCCATGTCGTTTTTCACGTCACGAAAGACCGTGGGTTTCACGTAGTAGCCCTGCTCCAGGCCTTCGGGTTTGCCCGAACCGCCGGTGACAACGCCTGCGCCCTGTGAGATGCCGCTCTCGATCAGGCCCTGGATCTTGTTCCACTGGGACTCGGAAATCACCGGGCCCATGCGGCTGTCCTCTTTGGGATCGCCGGGAGCCCAGTTCTCAACTGCTTCAGCAGCCAGCTCGCAGATCTGGTCCATTAGCTTGTTAGGCACCAGCATGCGTGTTGGTGCACGGCATGACTGGCCGGAGTTCATCATAATGCCGGCAATACCGCCGTTTACCGCTGCTTCCAGGTCGGCATCTTCCAGAATAATGTTGGGGCTCTTGCCGCCCAGTTCCTGGTGAACACGCTTTACTGTCTTTGCAGCGGCCTCGGCCACGGCTATACCCGCCCTTGTCGAACCGGTAATCGAAACCATGTCGACTTTTGGATGGGCAGCAATCGCCTGGCCTACTTCAGGACCCAGGCCATTTACCATGTTAAATACGCCGGCAGGCACACCCGCCGCATCGAGAATTTCGGCAAAAATCTGGGCCGAAAACGGAGCTATTTCAGAGGGCTTGAGCACCACCGTGCAGCCAACAGCTAGTGCTGGTGCCACTTTGGCGCAGATCTGATGAATGGGCCAGTTCCAGGGCGTGATAAAGCCGCAGACACCGATAGGCTCACGTGCCACACGACTGGTACCGCGGTCTTCTTCAAATTCGAATTTCTCGAGCACGCTGATTGCCGTCTTGAAGTGGTTGACCCCAATGCCAGCCTGGGTACCCACCGCCAGCCAGGTCGGTGCACCCATCTCTTCGGTAATGGCCTCACCCAGTTCAGGAACCCGTTTTTCAAATTCTTCCACTATTCGGTTGAGAATCGCCAGTCGCTCTTCCTTACTGGTAACTGACCAGATCTTGAACGCTTCTGCCGCGGCTGCAACAGCCTTATCGACATCGGCATCGCAGCCCAGGCTTATATTTCCGGCCACTGCCTCCGTAGCTGGATCTACGACATCTAGTGAACGAGGGCTTTCCGGGTCTACCCACTGGCCATTTATGTAAAACTGCATGTATTCACGCATGAAACTCTGTCTCCTGGGACAATTGTCACTTTAAAAAAGTCGGTTGCATAAAAACCGGTCTCAAAATCGGGCTGCAAGTATAAACATCTCGCCCAACTAAGGCCACGCCCTGTGACAGACTCTCGAGTGCAAGATTGACAAACTTATATTCAGTTATTTATAGAAGTAACAAAAGTTGCCTTACTTCCTGCCGATACTTCCAGCAAGACCCGGACGAAATAAGGTTCATCTGGGGATTAATGCCGACTGAATCTAGAGTGCTCATGTCATGTCGAAGATTTCAAAACCCGGTGAAAAGAATTGCCGCCTGTAAAAGCAAAAGGGCGTAAATCCCTGCCAGTAGATCATCCAGCATGATACCAAGCCCGCCGTGAACCTTTTTATCCAGCAAACCTATTGGGAAGGGCTTGAGAATATCGAAGAGGCGGAACAGAATAAAGGCCGTGGCAACCCAGTACCAAGTGGTTGGAACCATGAACATGGCCACCCAGTACCCGACGAATTCATCCCAGACAATGCCGCCGCAATCATGCTCCCCAAGATCCCGGGCAGTATTACCACAGAGATAGATTCCGGCCAGGAAGCTGACAACAAGGAATGCCAGGTAGCTGTGGAGTGTCAGATAAGGTGCCAGCGCTAGGTGAATGAGCACCGCAACTACGGTCCCCGTTGTGCCTGGCGCCTTTGGTGATAGGCCTGATCCAAAGCCAAATGCCAGGAAATGAACGGGATTACTGAATACCTTGGGTTGCTTTGTAGTCATGCGTCGAAATGCTGGTAGCCTGCAGTCTGAAAAGTTAGCGCTGCACCATTTGCATCATAACAGCTCACCCCTTTCCCTCGGGTGATTTCCCCTATGCAGACTAGCGGGATGTTGATGTCTTTTGCCATGCTTTCAAGAGATGCCGCTTTACCCTCTGGCACTGTCAGTACCAATTCATAATCATCCCCTCCCGTTACGGCAATGGCAAGCGCCTGACTGCGATCAAGACCAACGTCAAGCGACTTTCCTAACGGTATTTTCTCCAGCTGAATTTCCGCACCGATTCCGCTGGCTCGGCATATGTGGCCAAGATCCGCGAGCAGTCCATCAGATATATCAATGGCGGCATTAGCGATGTCGATAGCACCGCTGCCAAGCCCCAGGCGCGGAACCGGCTTGTAAAAACTAGATTCAAATATTGACTCGCTTTTCCACTTGTCAAGGTCAGCCAGGTGTCTGGCCGCCAGTGCCGCATTTCCCAGTGAACCGGATACGTAAATCCTGTCCCCAACCTGGGCATTGCTGCGCAGTAAAGCCTTGCCTGACTCTACAAGCCCATGAGCCTGAACGGTAATTGCCAAAGGTCCCCTGGTTGTATCACCCCCTAGCAATGGACAGTCGTATGTTTGCGCACAGGATTTCAGTCCAGCGGCAAAATTCTCAAGCCACTTCTTGTCTGCCCCAAGCATTGCCAGGCTCATCGTAAATCCAAGCGGCACTGCCCCCATTGCGGCCAGGTCACTAAGGTTGACCGCCAGGGCACGCCAGCCCAGCAGGTCGGCAGGGGCATTTTCGGGAAAGTGAATTTTTTCTACGAGGGTATCCATCGACATGGCCAGTTCCTTTCCCTCGGGAATCGAAAGAAGCGCACAGTCATCACCGATGCCTTCGCGAACATGTTCATTGGCAACAGCACCGAGCCCGGGCTGGTTGAAGAGATCCCTGATGATGTCGAATTCAGAAAGCATTAGTTGAAGACTGCCAGATGTCAGGCGCCAGCGTCTATTTCAACCTTGCGGCACTTATGAGCCAGTTTATCTAGGACACCATTGACATATTTATGGCTGTCAGTGGCGCCGAATTTTTTGGCCAGTTCTATGGACTCGTTGATAACAACGCGATAAGGAATATCAATTCGGTTGGCCAGCTCGAAGCTGCCTATTCTTAGTACTGCTAGTTCGATAGGATTTAGCTGAGTTATTTCACGGTCGAGGTACGCCACAAAGCTTTCATCCAGGATATCAACAGATAAGGTGATGCCAGTAAAAATCTCGTGGAAGTAGTCCCAGTCTATCTTTCCGGAATTATCCGCCCTGTACTGCGCCTCGATGGCATTCACAGGGTAATCGGAAATCTGCCACTGGTACAAAGCCTGTACAAGAAGGGTGCGGGCTTTCTTGCGGTGGGCAACAGCTGGTTTTGAGCGAGTTTCAGCGGCGTCTGGCATCTGTTTCTAAAAACGTGAGTTAAGTTCACGAACAAGGTTAACCATTTCCATTGCTGCAAGTGCTGCATCGGCTCCCTTGTTTCCCGCCTTGGTACCGGCTCTTTCTATTGCCTGTTCTACATTATCAACGGTTAACACGCCATTGATGACCGGCATGTCAAGTTTAAGTGCCAGGTCGGAAAGACAGCGGGCACTTTCGTTGGAGACTATTTCGAAATGATATGTACTGCCCCGAATGACCGCACCTAGCGCAATAACAGCATCAAAACTGCCGGATGCCGTCGCTTTTTTTACCGCCAGGGGAATTTCAAGCGCACCTGGCACGCGGAATACCGAAATATTTGCATCAGTCACACCATGACGTTTCAGCGCATCTATGGCGCCGGCTTCAAGGCTATCGACGATGTAACTGTTAAAACGGGACACCACCACTGCATAGTTGGCAATTGCACCGGTTAATTCTCCCTCTATGGGTTTATCAGTACTCATGTTTTTTAGTTAGTGGCTAGCCTGGCAATCAATGTTATTCGCTGCTATCACAGGGAATGTATTCCACGACTTCCAGGTCAAAACCGGAAATAGCGTATTTCGTTGGGTAACTGAGCAGGCGCATTTTGCCAACTCCTACATCCCTCAGTATTTGTGAACCCGTGCCGACATTAAGATAGATGCCATGGGGAGCTGGGGCAGGAGTTTGCTCGGACAGCTTATCAATTTCTGCCAGCTGGCCAAGCACATCTGTTCCGTTGTGATCGTCTGCCAATACTACCACAACGCCTTTGCCTTCCTCACTGATGCGCGCCATGGCTTTATGCAGTGACCAGCCTGGCCTACCCGGGTTGGCAATTCCAAGAAGGTCCCTCACGGTGTCCTTTACCAGCACTCTGGCAAGAACGGGCTCATCCTCTTTTATCTCACCTTTTACAAGAGCGAGGTGTACAGGACTGCCTTCCTTAATGAGATCCTGGTAGCAATAGACTTCAAACTCGCCATGCTCTGTTTCCAGCGTGTATTTTCCAACCCGCTGAATCGTCTGTTCGTTGGCGATTCGGTAATGAATCAGGTCCATGATCGTTCCGATTTTCAGGCCATGCTCCTGGGCAAATTTTTCCAGATCCGCTTTACGCGCCATCGAGCCGTCTTCATTCATGATTTCACAGATGGCAGAGGCCGGGGTCAGTCCGGCGAACTTGGCAAGATCACAACCCGCTTCTGTGTGTCCTGCTCTGCGCAGCACACCTCCATCATTCGCCATGACCGGGAATATGTGTCCGGGCTGAATGATATCCTCCGGCTTGGCGTCAGCTGCCACAGCGGCCTGGATAGTGCGGGCGCGATCAGCGGCTGATATACCAGTGGTAACACCGGATGATGCTTCGATGGAAATAGTAAAATTGCAGCCAAAAGGCGATGAATTTCTGTCCACCATCAACGGCAGGTTTAACTGGCGGCAATGGTCACGCGTCAGCGTCAGGCAAATTAACCCGCGCGCATACTTGGCCATGAAGTTAATGGATTCCGGCGTCACCTTATCCGCCGCGATGATGAGATCCCCTTCATTTTCACGATCCTCATCATCCATGAGCACCACCATCTTGCCCTGGCGAAAATCCTGGATGATTTCTTCGATACTGTTTAGCTGCATGTCCTGGGTGTTACTTGTTGTCCATTTTTCTTGTGAAGCCAGATTCGGCCAGCTTCTCAAATGTTAAAGTGCCGGATCCCTGCTCCTGTTTTTCAACTGCCAGCATTCTTTCAAGATAGCGGCTCACTAGGTCAACCTCTAGATTTACCTTGTCCCCTTCGCTAAGTTCTGCAAACGTGGTCACCTCTGCTGTGTGCGGAATAATGTTGATGCCAAACTGATTGTCGCTGACTTCATTGACGGTGAGACTTATCCCTTCCAGGCAAACTGAACCCTTGGCAGCAATATATTTTTTTAGGTTCTCCGGCGCCCTGAATACCAGGCGCTCACTGCGGGCATCTGATTTCCTGAGCAACAATTCCGCCAGCCCATCCACGTGACCGCTAACAATGTGACCACCGAAACGGCTTGAGGGCTGCATGGCTTTTTCAAGATTGACTCGGGCACCTTCCTCGAGCGCAGCAAAGGAAGTTAACGCTAGGGTCTCATTGGAAATATCGACAGCAAAAGACTTGTCCTTGATTTCAATAGCCGTCAGGCAGACTCCGCTGACACAGATACTGTCTCCAACCTGTACATCAGACAAATCAAGTTCATCTGATGTAATCACGGCACGAACATCTCCAGCTACCCATTCCAGGCTCTGGATATTTCCTGTTGCTTCTATTATTCCTGTGAACATGTGACTGCGTGGTAAATTAATCAATAAACAGGGCGGGAGCGCATTCTACAGTCTTTTCCTACCATTGCCACATCGAAAATCTCAAGCTGTGGTGCGTCTTCCAGGCGCTCAAGCCCCTGCAGGTTTAACAATGGGCGCGCATCAGTGCCCATGAATTTAGGAGCGATATACGTAATCAACTCATCCACTAGCCGACCAGAAAGCATTGCGCCGGCTAATTCCGCACCCGACTCCAGTAATACATCGCGGCATTCCCTTTCATCCGCCAGGAACTGCAGCAATGCTCTCAGATCTACCTTGCCTTCCTCGTTGGGCATACTCAGCAGAGTGACATTATCGCCGTCTATTTCTTTGCGCTTGTCTTCCAGCAATTCTGCACTAGTGACTGCAGTCGCAACGATAACTTCCCCAGGCAGACTCAGCATTTTTAGACCGGAATGTATCCTCAACCTGGAATCAACGATGACGCGAAGTGGTTGTTCAATCGGGAAGTCCACTCTCGCATCAAGGCTTGGGTCATCCTGCAGGACAGTTTCGATGCCTGTGACGATGGCGCCACTGCGGGCTCGAAGTAGCTGCACTTCTTCGCGGGCCTCAGGTCCTGTTATCCATTTGCTCTCACCGCTTGCCATGGCGGTCCTGCCGTCAAGGCTCATGCCCAGCTTGCAGCGAACATAAGGCAGACCAGAGTGCATGCTTTTCACAAAGCCGGCATTGAGAGCAAGGGCTTGCTCCTCCAGGACGGGACCTTCCACTTCAATACCTGCAGCTTTTATCTTTTCCAGGCCTTTACCGTTCACCGCCGGGTTAGGGTCTGTCATACCAAAAACAAGCCGGACTATTCCTGCTTCTATAACCGCATCAGCACAGGGACCGGTCCTGCCAGTGAACGAGCATGGCTCGAGAGACACATACAGCGTTGCGCCTTTGGCCTCAGCACCAGCACTCCTTAAAGTCATGATTTCCGCATGATCTTCACCGGCTTTTTCATGCCAGCCTTCTGCCAGTACCTGGCCTTCCTTAACCAGGAGTGCCCCGACGACAGGATTGGGCCTAGCGGTATAACGGCCTTTTTGGGCCAGTGCCAGGCAACGCTGCATGTATTGGATATCTGAATCTGCCATGGGTATCTGGATAGAAAGATGGAAGTTTCTGATGCGCCCGGTCGACCAGTTACATCAGAAAATTTAATCAGCTGCCTGAAGAGCCGGTGCCATCGCCTTCCTGGGCAATGCGGTCAATTTCTTCCCGGAATTCATTCAGATCCTTGAAGCTCCGGTAGACGGAAGCAAACCGGACGTACGCCACTTCATCAAGCTTCTTCAACTCGTTCATGACTTTTTCTCCGACCAGATTGCTTTCCACTTCTCGCTCACCCGTTGCCCTGAGTTCGTGCTTGATATGGTTGATGGAGTTTTCCACTTCCTCCAGCGCCACCGGTCGTTTTTCCAATGCCTTGAGAATGCCGGAGCGCAGCTTTTCTTCATCGAATGGCTCGCGGTTGCCGTTTTGCTTGATCAGCCTTGGCATGACCAGTTCAGCCGACTCGAATGTCGTAAAGCGCTCGGAGCAGGAAGTGCATTCACGACGTCTGCGCACCTGGTTGCCCTCGGCCACCAGCCTGGAATCTATAACCTTCGTGTCGGTCGTGTTACAAAAAGGGCAATGCATACCTGGGTATCGTTTTAGTCTTCGCGGTAAACCGGGAACTGTCTACAAAGATCTACAACCTGATTTTTCACCGAAACAACCAAGGCCTCATCATTAATATTTTCAAGAATATCACAAATCCATTTAGCCACTTGCGTCACCTCTTTTTTACCAAAACCCCTTGTTGTAACTGCCGGGCTACCTATCCTGATACCGCTGGTAACGAATGGAGGTCTTGGATCATTTGGTACGGCATTCTTGTTGACGGTAATATTAGCCCTCCCAAGAGCCTCATCAGCTTCTTTACCTGTAACGTCTTTACCAACAAGGCTTAATAAGAACAGGTGGTCATCCGTCCCCCCCGAAACTATCTGGAATCCTCGCTCTATAAATACCGACGCCATGGTTCTAGCATTAGCTAGCGTATCTTTCTGATACTGCACAAACTCGTTGGACATCGCTTCCTTAAAGCAGACTGCCTTAGCTGCAATAACATGCATCAATGGGCCGCCCTGGCTTTCAGGGAATACAGAAAAATTAAGCCGCTTGTTAAGCTCCTCGTCCTCCTGGGCCAGGATAATACCACCACGTGGACCACGCAGAGTTTTATGTGTGGTGGAGGTGGTGACATGGGCAATATTCACCGGACTGGGATAGACGCCGCCTGCAATGAGGCCGGAGACGTGTGCCATATCAACCACCAAGTAGGCACCAACTGTATCGGCGATTTCGCGCATCCGCGCCCAATCAATAATGCGTGAATAGGCCGAGAAGCCGGCCGAAATAACCTTGGGTTTATGCTGTTTAGCGAGCTCGGCGACATTGTCATAATCAATTTCACCGGTTTTAGGATTCAGACCATACTGAACAGCGTTATAAATTCTCCCAGAGAAACTCACGGATGCACCATGAGTTAGGTGGCCACCATCGGCCAGGCTCATTCCCATTAAAGTATCACCGGATTTCATAAGCGCCATATATACGGCAGCATTAGCCTGCGATCCGGAATGGGGCTGCACGTTAGCGTAGCCCGCATTAAATAATTCCTTGGCGCGCTCTATTGCTAGCAGTTCTACTTTGTCGACGTACTCGCAACCGCCATAGTAGCGTTTACCAGGATAACCTTCCGCGTATTTATTGGTAAGAATACTTCCTTGCGCTTCTAGTATCCTGGGGCTGGCATAGTTTTCTGAAGCAATAAGCTCAATATGTTCTTCCTGCCTGGTCGCTTCATCATTTATCGCCGAGAGCAGCTCCTCATCGAATCCTGAAAGCTTCATATTAAGGTCTAACATCATACTCCTCTTTAATTCAAATCTTTGCTATGCGCTCACTTGAATAAAAAGTGAAAACGTCATAGTTTGGATATGGGTTTTTTGTAAAGAGCGCGTTTACTCTAAACATTATATACAGCAGAAAAAGAAAATACCGTTTTATAAAATACTACTCATACTGGTGGATTAGCCAGGGTGCATCTCATAACTTTTTTCTTTTTAGAAAAAGACCGCCCTCTTAAAAGTGGGTAATTTATCTAATGGCCCAGTATGCATAAGGGGCATTATTAGCATAGTCGTAACACGCGGACTTGATTTGGTTAGGATCTTTTACTTCTTACTTTTAAATTTAATTTTATTTAATAACTTTTGGATGATTCCTACATTGGGATTTTGTAATTTTTCCGCAATGTCATCTTCTAGTAAATTAAATCTACCCAACTGGTCTAAGAAGAATTTGTTTTCTTGGCTCTTGCTAATGTTTTCTAGATGTTCTTTCCAGTCCTCATCAGTCATGTCATCAAACTGAAATATATCGAAAATATTTGAGTACGGCGGTTTATTTTCAGAATCTTTAGGTTCAGGCAGGAGAGATAAGACGCCCACTTTTTTATATTTTAGATCTTTTTTTAGTATTTCGACCAAACCCCAATCTACTAAATTCAGGTCATTTTCATTATCTATAATTAGGTATTTATTTTTCTCTGAGGTCGGCGAATTTGCCAAATCTGCAACAGTTTCGTTTTCAATTTGCTTGTTTATAGTCATCAAAAGATCTGGACCGGCATGTGGATCAAACACAAGTATTTGTAGATTAAATTTTCTCTTTAAAATATCCGCCAGTACTTCCTTATAATAAAAACTTATATTTTCATCTTCCGAAGAAAGCATGATGAACAATGAATTGGTCTCTATCTTTTTTTCTATTTCTTCTATTATGATTTCGTGCTGTTTTTTTAAATAATATGGCTTGCCATCAGCCATTGTTGACAAAAATATTTTTTTGTCCTTTTCTTGATTCTTATTTGCTTGATTGCTGGCGACCCTAGAAGTTTTTCCCTTTTTTCTATCTGGGGCAGCTCTATCTCTTTTTTTTCTTTTTGCCATACGTGTTTTTCCTGGCATATGGGACCTGTAAAGTGTTTTACTTTTGCTCGGCGTATATTATCTTCAAAGAAAAACGCTTATAAATTATTGCCGTTTTCATCAAATTGAAGTTCCTGAGGCACTGTAATTTCAGGTTTTTTAGGAATTTTTCCTTTAGAGGAAAAGGCATTCATTTTGAAAACAAAAGCTATAACCTCAGCGACTGCTTCAAAGAGTTTCCTAGGAATTTCATCTCCAACATTTGCTGTAAAAAACAAAGCTCTGGCTAACTTGGGTTCTTCAAATATATGTACACCAGCCTCTGCCGCTATCTCTCTTATTCGTTTTGCTATTAAATCCGCACCCTTAGCTACCACTCTTGGCGCCTCGTTGGATTCTGGCTGGTATATTAATGCAACGGAAAAATGTTCGGGATTTGTTATGATTACGTCAGCACTGGGCACAGCTTCCAGCATTTTTGCCATCGCAATTTCACGCTGCTTAGCTCTAATCCTCTGCCTAACTTCCGGGCTGCCTTCAGTTTCTTTCATTTCATCTCGTATTTCTTGTATGGACATTTTCAGTTTTTCTTTAAAGAGGTAGAGCTGAAGAGGCACATCCAGC
Source organism: Gammaproteobacteria bacterium (assembly GCA_009922595.1). Lineage (GTDB taxonomy): Bacteria > Pseudomonadota > Gammaproteobacteria > Pseudomonadales > Pseudohongiellaceae > Eutrophocola. The sequence goes on from RFVC01000041.1 coordinate 15,332, forward strand.
GAGGCTATAATAAGTAAAGATAAAGACATTAGCAGGAACCCTATCCCTAAAATCTCTATTCCTTCTTGCGGGGCGAGGCGCGCATCCTTCAAAGAAAGTGAAAATAATTCTGAGGAATATGAATAAATAACAATACCTGAGACGCTTCCGATTAACGCTAATTTTAATAGTCCCTTTATGACTTCAGAAAGCGACCTTTTTCCGAAGATTCTGCCAAGCCCACTAATAAGACTTAACTTAGATAATTTAGGCATAAAGCCCTTCACTGAAAAACCCACACCCCCAACTATGAAGGCGGCACCTATTGCAAGTAATAAGGTAGTTATAAATATTGGCGATATAGATAATAATGAACTCAACATTAAGTCAGCGAATTTTTCAGAAAGTAAATTTTGATTTCTGATAACTCCACTATCAAATGAGAATGACTCCTCAAAAATACCAAGTAAATATGATGCTATTGTGCTTCCTATGATGAAAATGAGCACTGCGACTGCAATAGTTAAAAGCGCGACGGAGAGCTCTTGAGACCTAGCAAACTGCCCTTCTTCACGAGTTTTTTCTAATTTTCGCGCCGTGGGCTCTTCAGTTTTATTATTTTCGTCGGCCATCAGAGGCTTTCCATTAATTGAGCAACCGTTTCAAAAGAATCTTCCCAAAACATTATTATCCTACTTACCATGCTTGGTATTGCTAGAAGCATAATTAAAAATCCGATCATGATAATTATGGGAAATCCCACAGAAATAATATTAAGAGAAGGCGCTGACCTAGTTATCATTCCCAAACCAAAGTTGATTAGCAATACCGAGATTAATACTGGCAAAGCAATAACTAGGCCCCCTAAGAATAGTAATGGCGTCCACTCTAGAAGATAGCCATAGATAATGTTGACTTCTATAGTTGCACCAAGAGGAATAATTGAAAAGCTTTGTAGAATTATATTTGTAATAACAAGGTGGCCATTAATAGTTATAAAGATTAGTGTCGACAAAATAATAAAGAATTGGGAGAGTAATGGAACGCTACCCAAAGAGGGATCAACCATATTGGCCATTCCCAAACCAAGTGAGTTTGATATTGCTTGACCCGCAACTGTGAGAGCACCATTAATAATTACAAACAAAAAACCCGAGAATGTCCCTATGAGTATCTGTATTAGAATTTGGGAGGAAAGCCCACTCATAGATAGAATGGAAGGATTAAAATCAACCAGGTTAATGGCCAATAGGGTTATAACAAAAGATATTGCTATTCTAATTCTTGCATTCACTGCCTCTAACGCAAAAAATGGAGCGACAATGAAAAAGGAAGATATTCGTGCAAAAGGCAATAGGAATAAGTAAAAAAGCTCAGTTATTTCATTTATCGAGTAGGTCATTATTGCAGGTACAAAGGAATTTCAAGCAATAAATTTTGAAAATGATCCACGAACACCGAAATTTGCCAATTTCCTATAAAAAAGACTAGAACCACTAACACAATAAGCTTTGGTATGAAGCTCAAAGTCATTTCTTGGATCGATGTTGCTGCCTGAATTAAACCAATGACTAAACCCACAACCAAAATGCTAAGCAAAAGTGGGCCAGCAACATAAACAGCGACCAAAAGAGCATCTTGGGTTACGGAAACAACATCTGTAGCGTTCAATAAAATATTCCTAAATATTAGAGTGAAAAACTTGATGTCAACGATTGCATTATCAAAATCCAACCATCAGCTAAAACGAAAAGCATTAATTTAAATGGCATGGAAATCATCATTGGTGAAAGCATCATCATACCCATAGACATTAGGACACTTGCGACAATTAGGTCGATTATCACGAATGGTATGTATATAAGAAAACCTATAGTAAAAGCTGTTTTCAACTCTGAAGTCATGAATGAAGGTATCAGTATATTGAGCGGCACTTCCTCATCATTGCCGGTATATTCAAACTCACCAATCTCGGAGAACATGATCAAATCATCCTCTCTTGTTTGGGTAATCATAAATTGTCTGATCGGGCTCTCTGCTATGCTCAATGCTTCTTGAGCAGAAATTTCTTCATTGATATATGGGGTATAGGCATCCTCATATACTGTGTTAAAAATCGGGGACATTACAAATAGAGTTAAGAATAACGAAATTCCTATAAGGACAATATTGGGGGGAGTTTGCGCAGTACCAATCGCTTGCCTAAGGAGAGACATGACTACAATGATCCTAATGAAGGACGTCATCATTATCAGCAATGATGGCAGTAAAGTTAAAACTGTCATCAAAACGAGCACCTGAAGAGTTAGGCTATATTCAGATACCCCAGCCGGATCTTCAGTAATATTGAGTATTGGCAGCCCCTGCTGAGCTAATGTCAATGAAGGCAGGAGCGCTAAAAGTGTGATTGGTCCTAAAACGGACAATTTTGAAAGAGGGGGCTTCATCAGGTCAGAGAATCCTTTAGTACCCATCTTATCAGTATATTCTATTTTATTAGAGTTCTATATGCTTAATTTGCGCGCCAGATACAATTAAAAGTATTTCCTTAGAATCAACCGAAATCAGAAACATTTTGTTTTGGTTGTCAAAAATTATCTTATCTAGAACCTTTAGCCTCCCCCCTGCCTGAGGCATCAATCCGCTTCTTTTTTTTATCAAATTTAGCGATAAGAATAGCAAAAATACAACAACCAAAAAGGAGATAATAACTCTTATTAAGCTTGTTATTTCCATTAGTTTGATATCTTGTAGATCTATTCTTTAATAGAATCCAACCGGGCACTTTTAGGGACAATTTGAGTCAACCTAATCCCATACTTTTCATTGACCAAGACAATTTCGCCTTGGGCAACTAGCGTATTATTAACCATAAGATCTAGAGGTTCACCTGCAAGCCTGTCAAGCTCAATTACAGATCCCTGAGTCAATCTCATTAACGCTTTTATAGGCAAGGATGTTTTACCTACCATAACGGATATCGATACTGGAATATTTTGAAGTAACTCGTTATCCAAATTAAGTTTTTCAAAAGGTATACCCTCAAATTCTTCGTCAGAGTTATCCTTGCCGCTATTCAATAAAACATCATCTTTGTTGTCATCTGCCATTGTGTTTACCTAGAATTATCATTCTCTGTCGTTGCCAATTAGTTTTATTGCAATATTTTCATCGACCTGACCAACTTTTCCAAAAAAAGCGGGCTTGCCACCAATGCTTATCTTTGCCTCTTCGAAGTAGTCAAATTTAAGAATCTGATCTTTATTTAGATTTAATAAATCACCAAAAAGCATCTCTAGTTCGCCAATTTTTGCTGTTAACTCGAGTGGTATATCTTCGCACGCGTCATGCAAGTCATTCATCCACCTTGTTGATTGCTCGTCTTCATCATCATTAGTTTGTATGCGACTTCTTAATTGCTCTCTGATAGGTTTTAGAAGTGAAAATGGCTGTATGATTTGTATAAAACCATTTTCATTTTGACCCAAATTAAAATCAAACCTGCTCTGCACCATCAGTTCATCGTCATCGGCAATTTGAGCGAAAGCAGGGTTGACCTCTTGACCAATTTTTTGAAAATCTACATGGATAATTGGAGACCATGCCTCTTTAAGTGAGGCCAAGATGATATTCATCAACAAGCCAATAATGGTGTCTTCTGTGGGTGTAAAAATTCTTGTTGCTGCAAGATTTTCAAGGCTTTTCCCAAATCCTCCAAAAAAACTATCCAATGCTGAAAATATTATTTTTGGCTCTATGATGACAAGGCTCATCCCTCTCAGAGGATCCATGCGAACAGTGCTTATGGCAAGTGGGGCCTTCAAGCCTGCAGTGCACTCTCCAAATGTTTTAATCTGTAATTTATTTGTTGTTATTCTGGGCGTGGTTCTCAATACTTCGATTAATCCCATCCTGATTTGCCTAGCAAATCTTTCGTTAACAAGGTCAACGGCACTTTGATTAAAGCCAAGAGAACTATCCTCTTTTGCCAGGTCGTGTGTGACCGCACCTGACTTACCGGAGGGATTAATAATCAGATCCTTTTCGTCATCGAACATTGAGGCCAGGGCC
>RFVC01000042.1 GCA_009922595.1 Gammaproteobacteria bacterium
ATGATTTCGGAAACCCAGACTTTGTATGGCGTCTTGTCACTCTGCCAGGGCAGATCATGGCGACCGTGGTCTGCAAACCAGGACAATAGCTCTGAAGAAAAGGAATTGTTCATCGGGCTGCCAGTGTACCTGCCCGTATTAGTTTTTTCACATGCAAACCTAATGAGCGTATAATCCCCTCTCTCCTGTATTTGCCACCATAAGGCGGCCTACTGAGGATGCTATGACAGCGCGTACGGCGTCAGTTGAACGCAATACAAAAGAGACCCAGATTTCGGTTAGCCTGAATTTGGACGGCACTGGTGAATTTTCAATCTCATCGGGTTTGCCTTTCCTGGAGCATATGCTGGAGCAGGTGGCTCGTCATGGTCTTATCGATCTGGACATCAAGGCTAAGGGCGATCTTGAAATCGATGCTCACCACACAGTTGAGGACCTCGGTATCACCCTGGGCCAGGCTTTTGACAAGGCTCTGGATAAAACCGGCATTCGCCGTTATGGCCATGCTTATGTGCCCCTGGATGAAGCATTATCGAGGGTAGTCATAGACTTTTCAGGCAGGCCTGGGATGGAATACAACATTCCTTTCAAGCGCGGGACGGTAGGCGACTTTGATGTTGACCTCTTTTTTGAATTTTTCCAGGGCTTCGTCAATCACGCGAAGGTGACACTGCATATCGATAATATTCGCGGCAGTAATGCCCACCACCAGATTGAAACCGTTTTCAAGGCATTTGGTCGTGCTGTGAGGATGGCTGTTGAACTAGATCCTAGAATGGATGGTGTAGTGCCGTCCACGAAAGGAACCCTTTCAAAGTAAAATTTATCTTATCATGAACCGCGTTGCAGTCATCGATTATGGCATGGGCAACCTGCACTCCGTTGCAAAAGCTGTGGAGCATGTGGGCGATAACCTGCACCTTTCCGTTACCTCTGATGAGAAAATCATCATGGATGCCGACCGGGTTATCTTTCCTGGTGTTGGCGCCATGCGCGACTGTATGGGTGAAATAAAACGCCTGGGCATTGACGATATTTTACGCCGCTTCACTGAAACCAAACCTGTACTTGGAGTCTGTGTGGGTATGCAGGCCTTGCTAGAGCACAGCGAAGAAAACAACGGTGTCGACTGCATTGGTCTTTTTGCAGGCAACGTTATGAAATTCGACGAAGGCTTAACGGATGAATCGGGAAATGTCTTGAAAGTTCCGCACATGGGCTGGAACAAGGTCAAACAGACCAGGAGTCATCCTCTCTGGCGTGACATTCCTGATCAAAGCCGTTTTTATTTTGTGCATTCCTACTTTGCCCTTCCGGGCAAAGAAGAAGATGTCTATGGAATGAGCACATACCCGAATTCATTCGCCGCTGCGCTGGCAAAAACCAATATTTTTGCGGTTCAGTTTCATCCGGAAAAAAGCCAAACCCTAGGTCTGCAGCTTTATAAAAATTTCCTGGACTGGGACGGAGGATTCTAGGCGTGTCATTGGCGAAAAGAATCATCCCCTGTCTGGACTGCGAAAACGGACGTGTCGTAAAAGGCGTGAAGTTTGTCGATATTCGCGATGCCGGTGATCCGGTAGAGGTTTCCAAGCGCTACTGCGACCAGGGCGCCGATGAAATTACTTTCCTGGATATTACGGCCAGCCATGAAGACCGACAGACTACAATTGACACCGTCAGTGCAATTGCCAGCCAGGTTTTCATTCCGCTTACCGTTGGAGGCGGTATCAGGACGCTGCAGGATATTCGCAATATGCTCAATGCGGGTGCTGACAAGGTTGCAATTAATACTAGCGCCGTCAAAAACCCAGATTTTGTCCGCGATGCGGCTGAAAAATTTGGCTCTCAGTGTATCGTTGTGGCGATAGATGCAAAGCAGGTCTCTGAAGAAGGCGAACCGCCGCGTTGGGAAATATTTACTCATGGCGGAAGAAATCCAACCAGCCTGGATGCCGTCGAATGGGCAAAATTAATGGTGACTAACGGGGCCGGAGAAATACTTCTGACAAGCATGGACCGGGACGGAACCAAGAATGGATTTGATCTGGCGTTAAACAGTGCAATCAGCGCCGCTGTTTCGGTGCCGGTTATCGCGTCAGGCGGCGTTGGCAACCTGCAGCATCTTGTGGACGGCATCAAGGAAGGTCAGGCCGATGCCGTGCTTGCGGCGAGTATTTTTCACTTCGGGGAGTATTCCATTCCCGAAGCCAAGGAATTCATGGCGCAGCAGGGAATAGAAGTCAGGATTTAGCGCGCGGACGTTTCTTCAATATCCTCAACGAGCCTTGTTTCTGATTCGGCCATGATTCGAGGTCGGATGATATTCAAACCCTTCAACACATTCACGGCTTCATTAAGCTGGTAATCTCTGACAATCACTTCAGGCGGGTCCTGGACTACCGTAGAGATTACGGCTGCTTCTTCTTCAAACTCAGCATCGTCATTAGCATTTTCCAGATGCCCTGTGAGATCTTCCTCCCTGTAGGACACAAGACTTTCGGGTATGCGGGTAACCTGACCCCTGTCGACCATGATGTCTGGAGTGATTCCCCTGGCCTGGATGGAACGTCCGCTCGGGGTGAAATAGAGCGCAGTGGTCAATTTAATGGCTCTTTCATTGGTAAGTGGCAGGACAGTCTGGACTGAGCCTTTTCCAAAACTGGGTGTACCCATGATGATGGCGCGCTGATGATCCTGGAGTGCTCCCGCGACGATTTCAGAAGCAGAGGCTGAGCCGGCATTGATGAGAACAACCAGTGGAACAGCCTGGCTGACATCTTCGGTTGATGCCTCGAAGCGCATTTCAGCACTGTCGACACGGCCTTCTGTGTAAACGATCAGTCCGTCGTCAATAAAAGCATCTACTACACCTACCGATGACTGAAGTACGCCACCGGGATTGTTGCGCAAGTCGAGCACAAGCCCCTTTAGATCATTCTCTTCATGCAGCTTGCGGACTGCGTCCTTAACTTCATCACCGGTATCAGTGGAGAAAGTGGCAATGCGAATGTAGGCATAACCCGGTTCCAGGACACGATACCGCACGCTGCGCGCCTGGATAATTTCCCGTGTAACCGTAATTTCGAATGGTTCGCCAATGCCTTCCCTGAGAATGGTCAGGACAATATCCGTGCCAGGCTCACCACGCATCAGGTCGATGGTGTCGCCAAGTGTGACTTCCCTTGCAGGCGTGTCATCAAGCTTGATGATTAGATCGCCCGCCCTGACTCCGGCACGATCGGCTGGAGAGTCGTCCATGGGCGCAATTACTTTGATGAAGCCGTCTTCTATGCCGACTTCTACACCTAGACCGCCGAATTCACCCGTAGTGCTTTCTTGTAGAAGGTCATAATCATCTGCTTCTAAGTAAGTTGAGTGGGGGTCTATTCCAGCGAGCATGCCCTTGATTGCATTCTCAAGCAGGGTTTTGTCATCAATTGGCTCCACATAGGCATTACGAATTCTGTTCAGCACTTCGGTAAAGATTCTTACTTCATCAAGTGGAAGCTGCAGTTCAGGTTCCTCTGTATCAGGCATGGCTTCTTCCTGCGCAAACGCCAAGCAGGAAAATATTAGAAGAAGCAGGATTGGCAACTTCCTGAAAGAATGTGACTTGTTGAAACAGGGATAAAGTAAGGTCATAGAGTGGGTTTCAATATATTCGGTACAAGGGATTAATGATTTGTCAGCAAACAGCTGTAATCTAACGTGTTAGTTCTGAATAACCTATGAACGGTAATCAGTTTCTGGCCATCAACCAGCCTGATGGATTTTCTGATTCGCCGTTATAACGGATTTCAAAATACAGGCCGTATTCCTGCTGGCCTCCAGTATTGCCAACAGAGGCAATAATATCGCCGCTGTTTACCCACTCTCCAACATCCCTGAAAAGGGCCTTATTGTGGGCGTAGAGGCTCATATAACCACCACCATGGTCAATTATCAACAGAAGCCCGGAGCTGGAAAACCAGTCCGCAAAAACCACGCGGCCATGGTGGACAGCACGGACATCACTGCCATTTTCCGCAGAGATCGTGATGCCCTGCCAGCTTAAATCGCCAAGGCCGTAGTTACTGCCCCAGCTGTTTATTACGGCACCTTTGACCGGCCAGATGAGACTTCCTTTCAGATTCTGAAAAGTATGCTGTTGGCCTTCCAATGAAAGATTGGCAATCGAAAGTTGCAGTTCCTCGATCAGCCGTTCCATTTCGATCCTGTCAGCTTCTAGCGCTTCAAGTCGTCTCGCACTGCTAGTCAGTAGAATGTCTATTTGATTCAATAAGGTCTTCCTTTCATTCACTTTATCATTCAGATCCCTGGATTGGTTTTCCAGCCTGTTTTTTTGATTTTGAAGCTCGGTATTGGCAGCATTAATCTCAACCTCAATGCTCTGAAGTGCTTCCAGGGTATTTGTATATTCCTCAACTTTTTTACTGCGTGCTTCATAAAAGTAGCTGTAGTAACGCAAGTTGCGTGATGCCAGGGATGGATTTTCTTGGTTTAGCAGAAATTTAAAATACTCCTGTCGGCCAGACTTGTAGGAGCTGCGAATATATTGCCCCAGTAATTGCTGCTGGCCCGATTTCAGGCGCTGCAAATTTCGTCTTTCATTTTCTAGGGCAGACATCTGCTCTTCATTATCCTGGACTGAAAGTTCCAGGCGATTTTTATCATTGTTAAGTTCTGCAAGGCGCTGCTCCGATTCCTGCAGCTGACTGAATACTGATTCGCGCTGGGAACGCCTGGATAAAATATTGGCTTGGATTTCCCTGATGCTGTCAACAAGGGCGGCAAGTGTCGCTTGGGAGGGTTCATCGTCCTGGGCTATGCTGAAAGAAGCCGCGAGGACTGCAAGTAAAACAAGAGCAGGTTTAATTGCAGCAGGTTGCCTCGACATTAACCGTGATTCTCAGTTTGATTTGATTAATGAATGCCCCGTCATTTCTTGGGGCTGGGGCAGTTCCATCAGTGACAAAAGGCTGGGCGCGACATCACAAAGAGAGCCGTCGTCTTCTAGTGATATATTTTTGCTGCCGACATAAATAAGCGGCACCGGGCCGTTGGTATGCGACGTTAGGGGCTGTCCGGATTCCTCATCGAGCATTTTCTCAAGGTTGCCGTGGTCTGCGGTGATCAGGCAGTTGCCACCCACTTCAAGTATGGCGTCTGTGATTTTGCCAAGACAGTTATCAATGACCTCAGCAGCTTTCAACGAGGCTTCCCAAACACCGGTATGTCCGACCATGTCGCCATTGGCATAGTTGCAGATAATCGCATCATATTCCCGATTGCGTATCGCACTTACCAGCTTCTCTGTCACCTCGGGTGCGCTCATTTCCGGTTTCAGATCGTAGGTGTCGACCTTGGGCGACGGAATTAAGATTCGGGTTTCACCATCGAATTCAGATTCCCGGCCGCCACTAAAGAAAAATGTTACATGGGCATATTTTTCAGTTTCAGCAATTCGCAGCTGGGTTCGGTCCTGGCTTGAAAGGTATTCACCGAGTACATTACCGAGCGGCTCAGGCGGATAGGCGCAGGCAGCATTTATGTCTCCAGCGTACTCGGTGAGCATGACAAATGTGCTGAGTTCAGGAAAATTGCCCCGATTAAATTCATTAAATCCCGGCTCGGTAAAAACGCGTGTTAACTCTCGGGCACGGTCGGCGCGGAAATTCATAAAGACGACGGCATCACCATTCTCAATCTTGATAGGTTCATCTTTACGGAGAATAGCAGTCGGTTGGACAAACTCATCGTTTTCATTGCGGGCATATGCGGCCTCAAGCGCCCTGGAAGCAGTTTCATAGGAATAGTCAGCTGTTCCATGACAGATGGCATTAAAGGCTTTTTCAACACGGTCCCATCTTTTATCCCTGTCCATGCCATAAAAGCGCCCAGCAAGACTGGCGATCTGCCCTTTGCCATTACTGGCGAAGATTTCCTCAAAGCGTTTGATAGATGCGGCTGCACTTCGGGGTGGTGTATCACGCCCATCAAGCAGGGCATGCAGGTAAATAGTTGAACATTGCCGGTCCGATGCCAGCTCAATCATGGCGGCAATCTGGTCCTCGTGGCTGTGGATTCCGCCTGGTGACAGCAGGCCAATGATATGCAGTGCCCTGTCATTGGCGGCGGCCCTATCCGCGGCATCGCAGAGTGCCGGATTGGTAAAGAATTCACCGTTCTCAATGTCCTTATCAATTCTGGTCAGGCTCTGGTAAACAACCCGGCCTGCACCAAGGTTCATATGTCCTACTTCAGAATTGCCCATCTGGCCATCAGGCAGCCCAACTTTCAGCCCCGAGGTATGAATCAATGTATGTGGACAGGTGGCCAGTAATCTATCCCAGATAGGGGTGCTGGCCTGTGAAATAGCATTGTCTTTGCTGGAATCACGATGCCCCCAACCATCCAGAATCAGCAGGAGGGTGGGTGTTGGGGAATTCGTCATCAATAGTTCCGTAACTGTAAAAATTGAGGACCGTAATTATCGCCAATTCTGCTTTTTCTTGCGAGCAGAAGTCATCGGCATGAGCTGAAAATAGGGAAAAATCTTTACCTGACTTCCACTGTAGTGGCGTGTATACTCCCTGCCTCCTTGAATCTGGCAAACATAGTTTTTTATGGAACAGTTTATTGAGTTCCTGCTGAATCACTGGATCCTGTCCGGCCTATGGATGGCGATTGCTATTACCCTCCTGATCTATATCAGGGCCAAGGCGGGCAATTCGATCAGTCCTTACCAGGCTACTTTACTGGTTAACAGGGAAGACGCGGTTTTACTTGACATCCGGGATATCAAAACCTTTGAGAGTGGACACATTGTTGATGCCATCAACATACCGCTGGCAAAACTAGGTGAAAGGACGAAGGAACTGGAAAAATTCCGCGAAAAACCATTGATCGTTGTTTGCCAGATGGGCCACCAGTCCGGGGACGCGGTTAAAATACTCGAGGAGAAAGGCTTCTCTTCCGTATCCAGGATGAGTGGCGGAATGGCAGAGTGGCAAACCCAGAGCTTGCCTACAGTGAAATAAGTTTAAGACTTTAAATAAGTAAAAAAGGTTTATCCATGGCAGAAAATGATATTCAGCAGAACCCCGCAGTCCAACCAGGTTCTGATCCCTCCCAGCAACGTTTTGGCGTGCAGCGCGTCTATATCAAGGACGTTTCCTTCGAGGCGCCTGATACCCCCGATGTGTTTCGCCGTCAGTACAATCCGCAGGTTAATTTCAGCATAAATAACCGCAGCAACCAGATTGAGGATGGTATTTACGAGGTGGTTCTCAGGCTTACAGCTGATGTGAAGCAGGATGATAAGACAGTATTCCTGGTTGAAATTGAACAGGCAGGAATTTTTGAAATCCGCGGAGTTGAAGGTGAACAGCTTGAGCAAGTACTTACTATAACTTGTCCGAACGTGCTTTTTCCCTACGGCCGAGAAGCCATAGACGCCCTGGTAACAAGAGGAAGTTTCCCTGCTTTGCTTCTCGCCCCTATCAACTTTGAAAACATCTATCTGCAGGCAAAACAGCAGCAACAGGCGCAGCAGGCCCAGGCGGCTGGTCAGTCCTCTCAGCAGACGGGTGAATCTCCCTCTCAAGAAGGAGAGCCTGACGCTCACTAAGTGGCGGTAGAGTTCTACAAGTCTTTTAAAGGCCTGATTTATCAGGCCTTTTTTGTGCTTAGAATATTATTCAGCGTTTGAAAATCCAATCTGACGCCATGCCTCATACACGATAATGGAAGCCGCGTTGGATAAGTTCAAGCTTCTCATTTCTGGCAGCATCGGGATCCTGATGACATCTTCCATTGCCTCTGCCTCCCTGATTTCATCAGGTAATCCCCGGGTCTCAGGCCCAAATAGCAGGAAATCGCCTGGTTTATATTCAATTTCTGTGTAGGCGGTTTGGCCTTTGGTGCTTATCGCGAAAATCCTTGCTGGTAAGCATGATTTCAGGAAAGCCTCCCAGTTTTCGTGGGCCTTTAATTCGCTGAATTCACCGTAGTCTAGCCCAGCCCTTCGCAGTTTTTTATCTTCCAAGGAAAAACCCAAGGGTTTTATCAAATGCAGGTTGCAGCCTGTGACACTGCATAAACGAATGACATTTCCCGTATTTGGGGGTATTTCTGGCTCAAAAAAAACAACGTTAAACATAAAAACCTTAAATCAAATATATCGTCGCAGAAGACTTCAATGGCGCCGAATTTGCTTTGAACACAAAAGAAGATGGCATACGGTAGAACAGCTCCAATTTAACCACGGTATAGAGCAGGATTGGTGTCGGAATCGTTTTATTCCGTAAGGCTTTGATAAGCCGAGGAAACTGAGGACCTGGCGGTAGATGACATTTACAAGCCTATCTGCCTTACTGCTCCTGGAGAAGGTAACGATGGTGATCCGACTAAAGAACTGAATCTGAATGCACAGAGGATTGAGTTCTTGCGCTATGACTGGTGCAGACCTGGGGCGGGAGAGGATCAGGAGTGCTGATGGTAGTTAAACGTACAACCCGAGCGGATACATCGAGTTCGGTACCTTTCTGACTCACGAAAGGGATATAACTAGTAGAGGCTCTTTACAGAACCTCCCTGATTAGGACTCCTCGATGGCCTTAGCGTTTTCCAGGCTAAGCTCCTTGATCTTACGGGTAAGGGTGTTCCTTCCCCAGCCAAGCAATTCCGATGCGTCCCGTTTCCGACCGCCGCTGTGCTTCAGTGCAATCTCGATCATGCAGCGCTCAAAGATAGGAGTAGCCTGTTGCAGAATACCGGAGTGTCCCAAGCTGAGCTCCTGGTCCGCCCAGTTCTTCAGGTTCTGTGACCAGTCGCTGTTGACATTTTCTTCGCCGGTAGGGTCAAGGAAATCCTCGGGGAGGTCATTGATAAAAATTTCGCTGCCGGATGCCATCACTGTAATCCAGCTGCAGAAATTCTCAAGCTGTCGAACGTTGCCGGGCCATGGGAGACTGGTCAGGAATTGACTTGTTTCTGCGCGCAGTTCCTTTTTCTCTACATCCATTTGCTTGGCCGCCCTGGCCAGAAAATGTTCCATGAGTGCTGGTATGTCTTCCCTGCGGTCAGCAAGTTTGGGCAAATGGATGGGTATTACGTTTAGACGATGATAGAGATCCTCCCTGAACAGGTTCTGCTTGACACGCTCTTCCAGGTTCTGGTGGGTCGCGGCGATGATTCGGACATCGGCCTTGATCGGGGTCAGGCCACCGACACGGTAAAACTCTCCGTCAGATAGAACGCGCAGTAGACGGGTCTGTGTTTCCATCGGCATATCGCCGATCTCATCCAAGAAAAGTGTGCCGCCATCGGCCTGCTCAAAACGACCAACCCGCATCTGGGTGGCGCCGGTAAATGCGCCTCTCTCGTGACCAAATAATTCGGATTCAATCAGATCCTTTGGAATGGCTGCCACATTCAGAGGTACGTAAGGCTCTTCGGCCCTAAGGCTGTGCCTGTGGAGTGCCTGTGCAACCAGTTCTTTGCCCGTACCACTTTCACCCTTGATAAGAACAGTAATATTGGAGTGCGATAGGCGCCCTATAGCCCTGAACACTTCCTGCATGGAGGGGGCTTCGCCAATAATTTCTTTGGCCTCAACATTGGCGGACTTAATCTTTTTGCTTTTATGTGTACTAGCATGCTTAACGGCGCGACTTGCAACAGAGATGGCCTCTTCAACATCAAAGGGTTTAGGCAGGTACTCAAAGGCGCCTTTTTTGTAGGACTGAACAGCACTACCAAGATCGGAATGCGCTGTCATGATTATCACTGGTATATTCGGGAAAGATTCCTGGATCTCCTGGAGTATTTCTAGGCCATTCATGCCCGGCATGCGAATATCGCTGATTATGGCGTCGGGCTGAGTTGTTTTTAGTTTTTCGAGCAGGCCGTCGCCGCTCTCAAAGCTTTCGTTGTTGAAGCCAGCCTTGGTAAGTGATTTCTCCAGCACAAAACGTATGGATTGATCATCGTCAACAATCCAGATTAGGTTGTTTTCAGCCATCAATAGGATTCCTCATTATACAAGGGGTTCTCATCCGAGATAGGGAGTGACAGCATGAAGCGTGTTTTTCCATTCTGGCTATCAAACTCAATAAGCCCGTTGTGGTTCTTGAGAATATTCTGTGACAGAGACAGACCAAGACCCGTTCCCTCAGCACGACCACTAATTAACGGGTAGAAAATATTCTCGGCTATTTCGGAGCGAATCCCCGGACCGTTATCAATGATCTCAATACGTGCCACGAGTTTGTGCATGACAGGTCCGATCGTGACCTGGTTTAAAGTGCGAGTCTTGATAATAATTTCAGGATCTTCAACGTTTGATTCTGTCAGTGCCTGCATGGCATTCCTGACAATATTCAGAACTGCCTGTATGAGTTGGCTAAGGTCGCCGGTAATTTCAGGGATACTTGGATCGTAATCCTTGATTAGAGTGATTGAGCCGCGTGTTTCGGCAACCACCAGGCTGTAAACTCGTTCGAGGATTTCATGGACATTAATTATTTGTAGCGCCGGTTTTTTATACTGCCCGGTGAGTCTGTCTATGAGCCCGACGAGACGGTCAGTCTCCTCGATAATGACATTGGTGTAATCTTTCAGGTCCTGGTCTTGGAGTTCAGAAGCCAGCAGTTGCGCCGCGCCCCGAATTCCACCAAGAGGATTCTTGATTTCATGCCCGAGCCCCCTAACCAGGCCTAGGGTGGTTTCGTGATTGGAAATCAGCAATTCCTTGCGCGTGATATTGTAAGAGCGATCCAGTTCTTGGAGTTCTACCATAAGGTAGGTTTCATTTTTATAAATTATGCGGCTGGCAGAGTAATCGACGGTCATCTTGTTGGTGTTGGCCTTGGTAATCACAACTTTCCTAGCTATGAAGGTGATGCCGTTGTCTATAACTTGTTTCAAGGAGGTGGCCAGCGGTTTTGAATTCAGCAAAATTGAGCTGATAGGAAGTAAATAACAGTGCTTCTTGCTGTTTTCCAGGAGGGCTTCGGCAGCGTCGTTCATGTATAGAAGACGCAGCTCTTTATCCAGCAACATTACCGCTGTTGTCAGGTTATCCAGTAGGCTGGTGTTTAATGCATCAGTATCATTCAATTCATGCACCAGCTCACCAGGGTCCAGTCCGATGTTCATGCGTGTTAAAACTCATATCTTAGGGCATTTAAATGCAGCTTTTTATCAGCAAGCAAATAACGAACCAATTAGTAACCCACTGATATTTATATAGGTATTTATATTTTTCAAAAGTTATTGCGCTATTATAGTGCATATATCCCAAAAATGAACGTTGATACGCACCTATATTGTGCGTTTACCGCCCTTATGTCTCAGGAAGTTGGCACGCGATTTATATATAATTCTGGCGATTTAATCCGTAGCATTCAGCAGCTGTTCCCATGAAATACTTGGTCAAATATTCACCGGAAATGACCATCAAGAGTCGCCCGGTGCGAAGCCGTTTTGCCAAGCAGTTGAAAAATAACCTCGTCGTGCTGCTGGGGCGCATTTCTCCCGAAATAGAAATTATTGGCAGATGGGATTACATTCAGATCAATGTGCCTGATTCGCTTCAGTCTGAGTTAGGCTATATTGAGCAGATACTGGCCTCCACACAAGGCATCTGTTTCTTTGAGGAAGTTCAGCATTCCAAGTATGAAGATTTGGACGATATCTTTGCTAAAACCCTTCCGATATACAGGGACAAACTTGACGGTAAAACCTTCGCTGTACGTTGTAATCGTTCCGGGAATCAACCCTTTAATTCAATGGATGTTGAAAAATTCGTCGGGGAAGGCCTGAATCACAATACGCAAGCCGCTGGTGTCAATCTTAATAACCCTGATGTCGTGGTCAAAATTGAGGTCAGGAATGAAAATCTTTTCGTTGTTGAAAAAACACACCGCGGGTTAAACGGCTTTCCCATGGGATCTCAGGACGGAGTGCTGTCCTTGATCTCCGGCGGTTTTGATTCCGCTGTTTCCAGTTACCTTTCGATGCGCAGAGGTCTTTTAACCCATTTCTGTTTCTTCAATTTAGGCGGAGACGAACATGAAATCGCCGTTAAGGAGGTGGCGTTGTACCTGTGGATGCGCTATGGCTCTACCCACCCCGTGCGTTTCATTACCGTGCCATTTGAAGAAGTAGTCAGAGAGATCCTAGAAAAAGTAGATAACTCCCAGATGGGCGTGGTGTTGAAAAGAGTGATGCTCAGGGCGGCAACTCGGGTGGCCGAAAAAATGAATGTAGAGGTGCTCGTTACGGGGGAAAGCGTGGCGCAGGTCAGCAGCCAGACTTTGCGTAACCTGTCAGTCATAGACAAGGTCACCGATGCACTTGTCCTTAGACCACTCGCGATGATGGAAAAACAGGATATAGTAGACCTAGCCAGGTCTATTGGCACCGAAGAGTTTTCCGCGGTTATTCCAGAGTACTGCGGCGTCATTTCAGTAAATCCAACGACCCGGGCCCGCATGCATAAGATTGAAAAACAGGAAGGGCAGTTAGATCTCGCTGTGCTGGATGTTGCTGTTGAAAATGCTGTGTCTGTTTTAATAGACAGGATTGATCTCGAAGAAGAGCGTTCATGTAAAGAGGTCAGGATCGTTGCTGCTCCCGAATTTGGTGAAGTGATCCTGGATATTCGACATCCGGATGAAGAGGAAAAACGGCCGCTCACTCTGACCAAAAATGTCGTTGAGAAGATTCCTTTTTACAAGTTGAACTCGGCATTCCCCTCGCTGCCCACTGAAACCGACTACCTTCTTTACTGCTCCAAGGGGCTGATGAGCAAACTGCATGCCGCTTACCTGCTGGAGCAGGGCTTCGACAATGTAGGCGTTTATCGTCCTGGCCCGTAGACACACTACCTAATACCTATCACTGGGCATTACCTGGCTATACAGAATCTGTATAATGCCCGGCAATTTTTTGTGAGTAATTTCCTTGATCGAGAAAATTAGAAATATCGCCATTATCGCGCACGTTGACCACGGCAAAACGACACTGGTGGACAAACTGCTGCAACAGTCCGGTACGCTTGAAACGCGTGGCAAAGAAATCAAGCGTGTTATGGATTCCAATGACCAGGAAAAGGAACGCGGCATAACGATCCTGGCTAAGAACACGGCGGTTAACTGGGGTGAATACCGAATCAATATTGTTGATACACCGGGTCACGCTGATTTTGGCGGTGAAGTGGAGCGAGTGCTTTCCATGGTGGATAGCGTTCTATTGCTGGTAGACGCCGTTGAGGGCCCCATGCCGCAGACTCGGTTCGTGACCCAGAAGGCCTTTGATCGCGGTTTGAATCCCATTGTTGTAATTAACAAGATTGACCGCGAAGGTGCCAGGCCGGACTGGGTGATCAATGAGGTATTTGATTTGTTTGATCGCCTGGGTGCAACAGATGGGCAGCTCGACTTTCCTGTTATCTATGCTTCCGCACTGGAAGGAAAAGCCGGACTGGAAGCCGATGAAATGCAGGACAACATGGAATGCCTTTTCCAGCTAATTGTTGATAACGTGCCGCCGCCCCGAGTTGACACTGATGGACCGCTGCAGCTACAGATTAGCGCCCTGGATTACAACTCCTATGTAGGTGTGATTGGTGTAGGTCGAATCACGCGCGGTAAGGCCAGGACTAATCTGCCGGTGACCGTTGTCGACAGGGAAGGACATACGCGCAAGGCCAAGATTGGCCAGGTCAAGACTTACCTTGGACTTGAGCTTGTTGATGCAGAGGAAGCTGAAGCGGGCGATATTATTTGTGTCACCGGCATAGATGAGCTGAATATCAGTGACACTCTCTGCGATGTGGATGCACCTGAAGCATTGCCACCCCTCTCAGTCGACGAGCCAACAATCTCAATGACTTTCCAGGTAAATGACTCGCCTTTTGCTGGCCAGGACGGTAAATACATTACCAGCCGTAACCTGAAGGAGCGCCTAGAAAGAGAATTGATACACAACGTGGCCCTGCGAGTTGAGCCGGGCGAAAGTGCTGAAAAATTCAAGGTATCAGGCCGAGGAGAGTTGCATCTTTCTGTGCTGATAGAAAGTATGCGTCGCGAGGGTTATGAGTTGGCGGTATCGAGGCCGGAGGTAGTTACCCGCGAGATTGATGGAGTGCTTAATGAACCCTACGAACATCTTGTTGTAGATGTTGACGAGGAGCATCAGGGCTCAGTAATCGAGGAACTGGGTAGTCGCAAGGCTGAAATGCAGGACATGAATGCCGATGGCAAAGGCCGCATCAGGATTGCCTTTATTATTCCAACCCGTGGCCTGATAGGGTTTCGCACCCAGTTCCTGGGATTGACCTCGGGCTCTGGCATCATGACCCACGTCTTTGATCATTACGGCCCGGTCAAACAGGGCCAAATTGCCAAGCGCCAGAATGGCGTCCTTGTGTCGATGGTGAAAGGCAAGTCTTTAGGCTATGCACTTTATAACCTGCAGGATCGCGGCAGGCTTTTTATTGACCCTAACAGTGAAATCTACGAGGGCATGATTGTTGGATTGCACAGCAGGGACAATGATCTGGTGGTAAATCCAACTAAGGCCAAGCAGCTGACCAATATTAGGGCGGCCGGAAGCGACGAAAATATTCTACTGACTCCTCCTATCAGGCATAGCCTTGAGCAGGCCATGGAATTTATAGAGCAGGATGAGCTGGTGGAGATTACCCCGCATCATATCCGCCTGCGCAAACAGTTCCTTACTGAAAACGAACGTAAACGCCGCAGTCGTGGCGGCGAACTGCGTGGCGCCTAAGGTGAGATCATGCTGGCCCTGATACAGAGAGTTTCAAGTGCAAGTGTCGAAATAGAAAGCCGGGTAGTTGGCGCCATAAGCCAGGGGCTGCTTGTTCTGCTGGGTGTTGAAAAGGAAGACACAAAAGAGCAGGCCGACAAGCTTCTGAAAAAGTTGCTTGCTTACCGTGTCTTTTCAGATGCCGTAGGCAAAATGAATCTCAGTGTCTCAGATATTGGCGGCGGGCTGCTTATTGTCTCCCAGTTCACCCTGGTGGCTGATACTGAAAAGGGTCTAAGGCCAAGCTTCTCCAGTGCCAAGCCTCCAGCGGATGCCGAGCAGTTATACCAGTATTTTGTGGCGCAGGCAGGATCAGTTCATGCAGAGGTGGCTACGGGTGAGTTCGCTGCCGATATGAAAGTTTCACTGGTTAATGATGGGCCGGTGACCTTTATGTTGAAAAGCTAAAAATTTCAGGTAGCCGCCTGGCTGCTGTCCTCCTCGTCAGCTTCCTCCTCATCTTCACTGTGAAGAATCCTTCCGGCAAAAATTCCCAATTCGAAAAGCAACCACATCGGTATCGCAACAAAAGATTGCGATAGAGGATCCTGTGGAGTCAGGAACATGCCGGCCACGAAGCAGCCAATGATGACATATGGTCTTTTTTCTGACAGTTTTTTCGGCGTTGTGACGCCGGAAAAAATAAGGAGCAGGGTGGCAATGGGTATTTCAAAAACAAGACCAAAAACTAGAAAAAGCGCCAGCGCAAAATCAAGGTATTCAGTGATATCGGTCATCACCTGAACGCTGTCGGGTGCACTGTTTACAAAGAATGGAATGACAAACTTGAATACCAGGAAGTAAGCAAAGGATATTCCGAAGTAAAAGAGGATGATGCTTGATACCAGGATCGGAAAGGCAACCCTGATTTCATTCTTGTAAAGACCTGGTGCGATGAATGCCCAGGCCTGGTGAAGAATGACAGGGACGCCCATAAAGATCGCCGCATAAATTGAAGTCTTGAAGGGGATCATGAAAGGCGAGGTGGGTGAGGTCGCAATCATGCTCGAGCCCTCGGGCAAGACATCCTGCAGTGGTTTGGCGATGAATTCGTAAAGCTCATTGCCAAAAGGAAAAATACAGAGGAAGAAAATGACAATCACTAGAAAACATCGAATGAGCCTGTCGCGCAGCTCTACCAGATGCGCTATCAGCGGCTGTTCCGTGCTGCCCACTTCCTGCTCCTGTGTTTCGTTTTCGCTCATATCTTAAGTAACAATCTACGATTTGTTTGATTCGACTTTAGCGTTATCTGATGAGGGTTCCGGTGAAGAGTCCTTTGTACTGCTGGCTGGTTTTTGCTCTGGCGGTGTCGTGTTGGTTTCATCGGATGCCAACATTTTTCCTGGGTCCGGCGAATCAGGAGCCTTGTTCTCCTCGGTAATGTTACCGAAGCCGGATAACTCTTTTTTCAGGTTAAGGTCATCCTTGATGGAGTCGGTTTCACTTTTAATGGATTCGATAGATTCAGTTACCTGGCTCTTGGTGTTATTGAACTTTTCCATGATGGCTTCGTTGCGCAGCTGTCTGCGAATCTCGTCGGCGCCGACTTCCTGCTCTATTTCGCGTTTGATGTTATTGAAGCTTCTGCGCAGACGCCCAATCCATAACCCAAGAGTTTTTATGGCGCCGGGCAGCCGATCTGGTCCAAGCACCAGCAGGGCTACCACGCAAATAATGATTAATTCAAAAAAGCTGGGATCAAACATTGGATACCAGGGTCAACGCAGGAAAATGGAGCAGATAAATTGCTTTGATATATGGAGCGGATTCAGACCTGCTTTTCTTCAGCGGGGTCCTCTACTTTTTCCGCTTTAACATCAAAAGTATCATTCTCGTCTTCGATCTGAGCTTGTGATTTCTGGCTGTTGCCATCTTCTTCCTTCATGGCACTTTTGAAACCTTTGAGGGCGCCACCAAGATCAGAACCAATATTCTTTAGTTTTTTTGTACCAAACACCAGAATCACGATCACCAGGATGATGAGTAGTTGTGTTAGGTTAACTCCGCCAAGTCCCATGATTACCTCCTAAATAAATTCTTTATCGTCTGTGTCTATTAATGACACATTGTAACAGTCTTAACTCTGGCCACGGGAAGCTTTTTCTTCTAGTCCGCTTATGCCAAAGCGCTTTTCCAGCTCTGCAAGAACAGCATCTGGGCCTGTGTCCAGTTTTGCCAGCATGACCAGCGTATGAAACCAGAGGTCTGCAGTTTCATGAATAAGATGAGCCACGTCACCTGCCTCCGATTCACGTGCTGCCTCAATCGTTTCTTTAGCTTCTTCGGCTACCTTGGCCAGGATTTTTTCCAGCCCCCTGTGGTGTAGCTTGGCGACATATGAGGAATCAGGATCTGCTGATTTTCGCTCTTCTATTATTGCTGCCAGTTTCTGAAGTGTTTCACTCATAATAATTTCCGGGTTCCTGAAGTTGGTGTTCAGGAATCAGCGCTGTAAATTTCTTTTGGGTCTTTCAACACGGGTTCGTTTTCTACCCATTGACCATCCTCGAGTTTCTGGTAGTAGCAGCTTTCCCTGCCGGTATGGCAGGCAATACCTCCCAGTTGCTCAATCTTGTAAACAACGCAGTCATTGTCGCAATCCAGGAAAACACCGTGGAGCACCTGGATATGACCGGACTCCTCACCTTTCTTCCATAGTTTCTGCTTGGAGCGTGACCAGTAAACCGCGCGGTTTTCCTCTACAGCAAGCTGCAGAGCTTCCCGGTTAATCCAGGCCTGCATCAGGATCCGGCCACTTCCCCAATCCTGGGCTATGGCTGGGATCAGGCCATCACTGTTCCATTTGATCTGGTCTAGCCAGTCTGTGTTCATTT
>RFVC01000043.1 GCA_009922595.1 Gammaproteobacteria bacterium
TGCGTTGAATTCACGAACCAGACTATGCCATTACTATCCAGACCCAACCTTCTGACTCGGGACGCTTCGTTAGGAATATCGTAGTAACGCACATCCATAGTTTCAGGATCCAGCGCGCCAATCTTGTTCGTCCCATTAAAGGCTACCCAGACAGTGCCGCTGCTGGCCACCTGGATACCGTAAGGCCTTGGTTCTGACGGCACCTCTGTCAGCTCACCGGTTTCGGGATCAAGCCTACCCAGCATGCCCGCCCCTTGGGCTGTGAAATAAAGATTGCCGTTTGGATGGAAAGCGGCGGAGTGCGGATCCCTGGCCTCGGTTTTAAATTCTGTGATTAAGCCAGTCTCCGGATCAATTTTACCGATGGAGGCGTTGCTGTTACCCGTGTACCAGATATTACCCTCTTCGTCCGGAACGATACTGTGCGGCCGGGCTGCTAGCGGCAACCTAAATTCCTGCATATCCCCTGTCTCAGGATCTAGCCTGCCAACAAGGCTTGCCCACATTCCTGTCCACCATATTGAACCGTCTGGGGCCTCAATAGGATCCCTGGAGCGCTGCCCCAAGGTCGGGACTACCCACTCGCGAATATTGATTTTGGTGTCACCCGGAACTAGTGTAGGACGCCTGGAAGGATCAGCGGGGAAGTGCTCGGCCAGGTAAGAAGCAATAGTTGTCGCCTGCACATCGGAAAGGTCAACCATCGTTTCAAAGACATGCCTCCACTCCTCGACGCTATCGTAACCGGCAGAACGCACGATATTGAAAGAGCTGTGACAGCTGTAGCAGGCAATTTCGACCAGCTGCTTCCCCTCGCCTTCAGGGAGTTGCGGCACCTGGAATTGAGTCGGCTGGGCAAGAGCGACAGTGGTGCCCAACATAGATAGCAGGCAGACTGTGGGTTTCAGAAGCGGGCTTTTAAGAATTTTTCTGATCATGGCCTGATTCCTCTCCTTGCAAGAATCACTGGATGAATCATGATATGAAATCACATGTAGCACTTTCCGGTAAACCAATTTTGTAGCAGCCAAATGGAGGCGGTCGCGAAAAACTGAAAAATATCAACAAAACAAATAAATACTGGGGTCATTTAATAATTTAGCTAACTTTGTGACAGCCAAACTCTATGTATAATCATCTGGGTATAACAAGATTTAACGTTCATGCGGTTCGATTTTTTCAAATTACTCACCATTGCTGCCCATGCGCTCTGCTGTCTTTTTTCTGCAACGCAACTGAGTGCTCAGACGCTCACCACGGCAGACAGGTCACTGATATCACAAATCTGCAGCGGTCAATCGCCGCAGCTCCCGGTGCTCACCGCCCGAAAGAAATTACTGGTCAGTAACACCGGCGGAGAGACCCATTCAGCCCACACCTTGCTGCCCTTAAGCATCAGCGCCAACTCCCTGAATCAAACCGGCGCCATTGCCTGTGTCAGCATTCAGGAAATTGAAATAGAAAGCTGCGATTTTGGCCCCTTCTTTTCCGACATTACCCGCATTAGGCAGGACTACCTCATTAATGTCCACTCTGTTGAATTCGACATAGATAATGTCTTGTCGGCATTGATTGAAGGCGATCTGCCTCCTGCGTGCGCCGATGCCGGCACAATCGACAGCTCCGTCACGTCGATAAAAGGAGCGAAACCAGCGGACAGCGACATCATTACTGCACTGGAAAACCTTGAACTCAATGCCGAAGACCCGGATGGTGATGGTTACTCCAACCTGGAGGAATTTGTCCAGGGCACCGGCATGCATGATGCCAGCGACCCGGGAATGGAAATCTTGGTCTCGGCAAACCATTCCAATGACCTGGTTATCCCTGAAGGGGAAGCCATCACACTTTATATCAGCCTGAACCCGGGTGAATATAAAAAGAAATCTACTGACTACTACCTCTATGCTGACTCACTGGGTGGATTGTTTTCCTTTATCTATCCAAAAAAGTTTGACCCAGTGGAAACACGGCAGGTCTCAGCGCGCGGCCCTGCCCTTCGCTTTAATGATTTTCCCATCATAACCCTCCCGGCCCTGGGCATTGGTGAGTACGAGATCGTCTTTGAGGTGGAAATTGATGGTCAGGAGCCCATTCGGAACACGGCCAATATTTCGGTTGTTTCAAACGAATGGCAGTTTACGGAGGCAACTCTGAGCGCCGGTTTTGATTACAGCCATGGCTTCGAAGAATCGAACTCAGGTTCTGCGCACGACCGCCGCACAAACTCAGCCGGTGTTGCGGCTGGCGACTATGACGGTGATGGCTGGGTCGACCTCTACGTGATCAGGGGCACGACGGGTGCTAACTTACTTTTCAGAAACCTGAAAAATGGCACCTTCGAAGAAGTAGGGGCCGCTGCTGGGGTAAACCTGACCGGACTGGAAAATTCTTCGGCTACATTTGCCGACTTTGACGGCGACGGCTGGCTTGACCTGATAGTCACCGGAATGAACGGAACACAGGTGACGCTATTCAAAAACGATGGCGATAGCACCTTTACAGACATCACCTCCTCATCGGGCCTCACAGAGATGTCCCTGAGCTACGGCGTATCATTCGCTGACTATGACAAGGACGGCGACCTGGATTTCTGGATCAACCACTGGCTTTTTGCAGCCGAGGGTAGTTACCTGTGGCGAAACAACGCAGACGGCACTTTCACCGATGTCACAGACCAGGCCGGAATACCCCTGGATACCACGGCCGATTTCACCACTAACTTTGCCGATATCAATAACGACAGCTGGCTGGATCTGCTTGTCTCAGGTGATTACGGCTCCAGCCAGGTCTTCACCAGCAACCAGGATGGCACTTTCGAGCTGGTGACCTCTGCTGTTATAACGGACGAAAATGGCATGGGGGGCGCCGTGGGCGATTACGATAATGATGGCGACCTCGATTGGTTTGTGACTAGCATCTACGACTTCAGAACCGGTATAGAATTTCCATGGGGGATTACCGGCAACCGTTTTTACCAGAATGACGGCCATGGTAACTTCACCGATGTCACCGATGAAACAGGCACCAGGATTGGGTACTGGGGCTGGGGCGCTTGTTTCGCCGACTTCAACAACGACGGCTGGCTGGACCTTTTTCACGTAAACGGTTATAGCGGTGGAGGTGATGCTTCCATCTCCCCCTTCCTGGAGGACCCCTCGCAGCTATTTGTGTCGGACAAGGCCGGGAGCTTCATGGAGCGCTCCTCAGAGCTGGGCCTGATAGATACCAGCCAGGGGCGCGGTGTTGTCTGCTTTGACTATGACCGCGATGGCGATGTCGACTTATTCATATCCAATAACCGTCAGCCCCCTGCCCTCTACAGGAATGACGGCGGCAATAACAACAACTACCTGCACATCCAGCTTGAGGGTGAAGACCAGAATTCCGAGGCCGTCGGTGCCAGAATCTACCTGTCTGACAACGGAATGACCCAGATGCGCGAACTGCGGGCAGGCAGCAACTATCTCTCCCAGAACCCGGTAGAAGCCTACTTTGGGTTGGGTACAGAAACCCGCGTAGACCAGGTACGCGTGGTCTGGCCATCAGGCGTAGAGAAAATTCTGGAAGATATCGAAGCCAACCAGCTTCTCTTCATCACACACCCGAATAATTAAACGGGCACAAAAAAAGGGCCGGATAAAAATCCAGCCCTTCTTTTTTAATCTCTTTAAAGCTGCCAGCAGATTAAACGCCAGCTTCCTTGGTCGTCTTAACGATTGCCGCAGCAACCGCGTATGGACAAGCGTTGGAAGCAGGGCGACGATCTTCAAGTCTACCTTTCCAGCCATCCTCTACAGTGCCGACCGGAATACGGATGGAGGCACCACGGTCAGAGACACCGTAGCTGAATGTATCGATAGATTGAGTCTCATGTTGACCTGTAAGGCGTTGGTCATTGTCTGCACCGTATACGCTAATATGACGCTCAATATTCTTTCCGAACTCCTCACAAATTTTAGTAAAGGTTTCTTCCTTACCCGATTCACGCATAACGCCGTTTGAGAAGTTGGCGTGCATACCGGAGCCGTTCCAGTCAGTGTCACCTAGAGGCTTCGGATGCCATTCAATGGCAAGACCATATTTCTCGGCAGTTCTCTCCAGGATGTAACGTGCAACCCAGGTTTCGTCACCGGCTTTTGCAGCGCCCTTAGCAAATACCTGGAATTCCCACTGGCCCGCAGCTACTTCAGCGTTGGTTCCTTCAACGTTGATGCCCGCAGCCAGACACAGGTCAAGATGCTCTTCCATGATCTGACGCCCATAAGCGTTGTTCGCACCTACAGAACAGTAGTAAGGACCCTGTGGACGGGGGTAGCCCGCGTGAGGGAAGCCAGGAGGCAGGTTAGTGTCGGGATCCCACAGGAAATATTCCTGTTCAAAACCAAACCAGAAATCATCGTCGTCGTCATCTATTCTTGCACGGCTGTTACTTTCATGGGGTGTGCCATCAGCATTTAGCACTTCACACATAACGAGGTATGCGTTGTTGCGGTCTGGATCAGGATAGATAGCAACTGGCTTCAGCAGACAGTCTGAATCACCACCGTCAGCCTGCATGGTAGAACTACCGTCGAATGACCACATCGGGCATTCTTCCAAGGTACCACCAAAATCAGAACGGACCTGAGTTTTGCTGCGCAAGCTCTGCGTCGGCTTATAACCGTCGAGCCAGATATATTCCAGCTTGGATTTCATCTTATATACACTCCTAGCAATGTCATTTAAAAAAATGGGTTAAGAATTAAGTCAATAAATGCGTTTAAATTCGTTTTTCCAAAACCGCCCAAATAGTTGTCTATAAACCAGATAACCTTCTTTTTATATTCCGTTATTTTTTCTTATGGCGCCTTAATTCAGGACTGTCAGTTGCAAGTACCATGCCTGACTCATAACGGTGCGGAAAAGCGCTCAAGTCTACCTCACCATTTGTTTATAAAAAAGCCTAAAATCAGCGCAAATGCAGTGTTTACCTGCTTCATGGGAACCTATTCAAGCGTAATGACCCTCAATGACCAATTTCTGCTGAAAAAAAATTGCACCCTTTCAAAGAAAAAGTAGCACCACAGTTGTACATTTGTGTTTTATTTTGGTGCATTTCAAGTCAAGATCATGACAAGACAGCTACCGCCTCATCTGTCAGAATAGGTCCGCAAGTACGAGCAGTCAGCTGATTTCACCATGCCAGAATTTCCCGAATTACCCGTCAAGGAATATGCCCAGGTCTACAAGGAAGACACCGACAAGACCCTCCCCCAGAAACTGGACTCCAACCTGCGCTATGCCTTTTTTAGCACCATCGCTACCGGCGGTAAGTCACTGATCAAGTCCTGCAAGGACATGCACCTGGGACGCTTTGTCTGCTACAAAACCCTGAAACCCGAATTTGCCGATGATCCCATCGAGCAGCAGCGGCTGCTGCGTGAGGCCAGGGTCTCAGCCATGCTGCAGCACCCAAATACCCTTCCGACCTACGAGCTCGGCCGCGAAAAAAACGGAAACTATTACTTCACCATGAAACTTGTGCACGGCTATACGCTGCGTGAGATTCTCGACTATCGCGAGCGCTATGACCTGACCCAGTTAATCGACGTGGTGATCGACGTGGGTCACGCGCTTGAATATGCCCACTCTCATGGCGTCCTGCACCGGGACATCAAGCCTGAAAATATCCTTGTCGGTCCCTTTGGTGAAGTCATTCTCATGGACTGGGGGCTGGCAAAAGTATGGGACAAGGACGGCACTCCTGACCAGTTGCCTGATAGTGAATCGGAACCGGACTCGGATGATTTGAGCATTACAGGCCAGGCCAAGCTTCAGGGCACGATATCCTACATGTCGCCCGAGCAGATCAACAAGGACCCGCTCATTGACGGGCGCACCGATGTCTACAGCCTTGCGGCCGTCATCTATGAAATCCTGGCCGGTGATACCGCAACGCAGGGTGAAACCATGGACCAACTGGTCAGGAGTACGCTGGAAGATACGCCGGAAAAACCTTCCAACCTGGTGAGCTACCCCATTCCCGAATTACTGGAGAATGTGACCATGAAGTGCCTGCATAAGGATCCCGCGGAAAGGGTGCAAAGCATGGGAGAACTGATCAGGTTACTGCAGGAGACCAGGCGCCTGGCCTGATAATCAGTCAATTCTGGCAACGGCCACCGTGATATTGTCCCTGCCGCCCTGGCCCTTGGCCATCTCAATCAAGGTCTCGGTAAAAACCTCAAGGTCATTTATGCCGGCCATGGCGTCGATGGTTTTGGCATCCGAAACCAGGTCGCTGTAGCCGTCTGAGCAAACCAGAATGTGGTGACCTGGACTTACAGTGATGCTGTCACCGTCAGGCCGCGTATAGGGATTATTGCCGAGCATGCGGCTGAGAATACTTTTCTTGTAACTCTGCACTACCTCACCGCGGTCCAGCATCTCCTGGTAGAGGGTGTGATCACTGCTGATCTGGGAAACCGCTTTTCCCTTGGGGTCCAGCAGGTATACCCGAGAATCGCCCATCCAGGCAAAACTTACCTGCCACTCTCCAAGATGAACGATAGAAAGCGTGGTGCCCATATTACTGTCTGGCAAATGCTTGTTCTTGTGCTCGATCACCTGCTGGTTGGCAAAGGTGACACTGTCCATGAGGGTCTGGGGAATATCGGTGGTGTCTTCTAAGTAATCTTCCCGCGTAAGGTACTGGTAGCAGCTTTCAACCGCCAGGCGGCTTGCAATTTCACCATGTTCATGACCGCCCGCACCGTCAGCGACAATGATCAGGCCGTACTGCTCATCAACAAAGAAGTAATCCTCGTTGTTGTTCCTAAGCAGGCCGACATCTGATTTAGCGACAATTTTCGACATATTCAGCAATAAAATTCACAGGCAAATCAATCCTGTAGCTCCTTGCCGAAATCATAACAGGGAATGGGGCTTAAAAACGGAATGTTTTGGTGTACTTAAGCGCGATTTCAGACCTTTCGCGACTAAGCCGGGTAAAGGTTCCTTCAGTATCAAAGTTATAATTAATTACAACGAATAAATCTTCCCCGGCCTGGGGATTCCAACGCAAACGGCTATTTAGCCCGACAGTGTTAGAAAAATTATCATATTGAATCAAGTTTACCCAAGACCACTTAGAGTCGAACGCATAGTTAGCGTTGGCACTGATCAGGCGAACCACAAAGTCCCCTTGAGGCAACTCAATATCTTGATATGAATAGTTTAAATCAAAAGAGAAGTGTTCATTAGGACGCCATGCAACACCCGCACTGTATTCTGTGCGATCACCGTCGTAGTATTCACCATGATTGAATCCGATTCGAGGTGCCAGGTTGCGCTGATTGGAAATTTCAATCTGACCATTGAGATTAGTAAAGCTGTATTTGCCTGCCGGTATCACAATGCCTGGACGAATCTCAAAATCTTCAAAAAGGCCTTCCCGGTTCCGTGCGAACCCTATACCTATCTGATCACCCCGATGAGTATTAATGTTTATTAGCCTCGCGAACAGGTTTTCACTTACCAACTCACCAGTTTCCAAGTCACGGTACTGATTGAATCTACTAAATAGGTTGTAGACCCTCAATATAGGATGATCCCTAAAAAAGTGCCTGAATCTGCCCTGCAGCGAGAACTGTTCCTGCCCGCGGCGATTGGCGAATCCAAGTGCCGGGTTAAATTCATTACCTATATATGAATACCCTATTGAGCCAGCTGGGCCATTTCCTTGTGTATCAAGATTAAGATTTACCCCGAAGGCCTTGTCGTTTCCTGATCTATCATCCGTATTCGTTTGCTGATACCAAGCATTACCGCGCATAGTATAGCGATCTGAAAATCGAGTGTTCTGGTAGCGGAAATCCATTCCGGCGAGGTAGTTATCAGTATCACTGTTGGGATCACCGTAGGTAAAAATACCGCCGATGCTTGACTCAGAGAGGACGTTCGCCGCCGCCCTGCCAACAAAGAGTGACTGTCCCTCAAGACCCGGTATGTCGCCTTGCTGTACTGCCAAGGCACCAACATTC
The DNA here is from genome assembly GCA_009922595.1 of Gammaproteobacteria bacterium. Lineage (GTDB taxonomy): Bacteria > Pseudomonadota > Gammaproteobacteria > Pseudomonadales > Pseudohongiellaceae > Eutrophocola. The sequence continues at coordinate 8,025 of RFVC01000043.1, forward strand.
CATTGACCTACACGCCCTGTCATCTTGGCGCCAACATCAATATCAACTGGTTGACCTGTTCTGCTATTCAAGCCAATACGACGCGAGTAAAAAGGTATTCCATTAGGAGCATTGAAATTACTATTGCCACCTCCGATACCGCCAAAGCTAAAGATATCTACATCCTGCAAAAAGAAGTCACGTTTTTCAGGGAAGAACAGCGAAAAGCGGCTTAGATTGACCTGACGGTTATCTACTTCGGTTGCCGAAAAATCAGTGTTAAATGTCAACGCTCCCGTCAAATTAGGCGTTATCTTATAAAAAACGTTTAACGAAGGGTCGTAACGATTGTCTGAGTCGTTGGTGCTATGATTTTTTCCTGTTGCCATAGCCATAGATGGAATAATGTCTAGACCTATGCCCTGCCTAATGTCACGAATACCCGTCAACAATCCGGTAGTAGTAGGATTAATTCTTCTATTAAACGAAGACCATGCTATCTCTTCCTGCTTGCGTGCAATAGTTCGAGCAATAGTAAATCCCCAATCCTCAACCTCAGGATCGAAATTTAGTGTGATAAATGGAATCGCCACCTCTGCGGTCCAACCCTCATCATCTATCCGACTCTCAACCTGCCAGATACCTTGCCAATCTCTGTTTAGGTTTTGAGGTTGATCATAAACCCCCTCTCTTCGGATACCATTGGGGTTGGTTTGAAATTGATAACCTGTCCTGCCGTTATTGAAAGTGTCAATGATGAATTCGAATGCGTCATCAAAACCCATATTCTGCCCTTGGACCAGCTGTCTTGCGCTTATAGCAGATGGATCGCTGTCGTAGAGCCTTGCGGCGATGTATAGGTAACGCTCACTGTAGGCCAAGTAGAACTCACTTTTTTCGCTTGGCTCACCGTGGTCGACGGGCTGAAACTGGTGCATGTCAGAAATTACGGTGGCGTGCTAGTCCTTGAGATCTCAATGCGCTTTCTTTGAGTTAGGTCTGACTCACTGGATTGCTGTGCAAAGCCAGGTACAGCCACCGCCATGAAAAGCAGTAGCGCGATAGGTAGCAAAATTATAGGTCTAAATTTTTTCAAAATATGTTACTTCTCAAACAAATGAAAAGTGCTTTAGGGCGAGTTTTCAAGGGCCTGCCAATATTTTCGGGGCGCAGTTTAACCTTTTGAATTTATTAGTAAAGGGAAAAAAATACTATTCACAAACAATCCTCATTAGCCTTATACGTCTACTAATAGAAATTGGGTGAATATTAATTGAAAGAATGGGCAAGCATTAAAATCTTAGGTATTACCAGCAAGCTTCAAAAAAATCCTTATTGGATGTTTGAGATCCCATACATGCATACCTAACCGCCTTAATTTGGGAGTAATTATAGTGACTGGATAGTTGGTTGCTTTTTGTACGTTTGCAAGATTTTGTTGCCGAGATCAATCCGGCACGAAAGCGCGTTGTATGCTCCGATGTGCGTTTTGTAGGAAGAGATTGGGATCACCAAAATCATTAATGTAATCATCGAGCAAACCCATATTAACCACATCCTTGGGGCCCATTCCAAGATTAAGTTGCTCAGATAAGTCGAGGTGCAAGTTAGTGTACATGGCCCGCATCCTGAGAATATCTGTGCCGTTAATGATAGGACCGTGTGCAGGAATTACGACTGTATCGGCACTGACTACTTGTGCCAAGGTTTCGTAAGCCTTTAGGAGCCCCCCCATCCAAGAACCATGTCGTATATCCATAATTGGCCACTGTCCTGATGTAACAGGACCACCGGCTACCAGCGTATCTAGCATAGTAAAGTAGAGCCATACGTCACTGTCGGAATGAGCCGCAGGTAGGTACCCATAAATTATTTCCTGGCCGGCATATTTCATTCGGCCAGTGCCGCTGATAGTTTTAGTCGGCAGGCCAACTTCAGGCAGAGGTCCATAGCGTCCCTCAAAGAGCGCCGACTGCACCGAGTTGCGCAGGTACATTCCGGTTTTTTCATGGGCCAGGATTTCACTTCCCTGCGCGCCCAGAGTGACGTTGGATCCTGTCTGCTCGGGATGCCAGTGAGTATTCACCAGCAGATCAATCCTGTCTTTACCGAAAGTATTGAGCACGCTGTCGACTAGTGCACCGGAATGCTCAGCCAGGCCGCCGTCCACCATCATCACGCCATCGCCATTAATGTCCGGCATAGCAAACACGTTGCAACCTACCCCATGGAATACCCAGGCATGGCTAAGTTCCTCGCGGATTATTTCTGTTGAGGACTGGGCTGAAACCAGTGAAGGAACTGTAGTGCCGAGAACACCGGCAGCGACAGCACAGGAGCCGGTTTCCAGAAATTGTCTGCGGCTAAAATCTTGTTTCATGATCAACTACTGATGGTCAAAGGAGCCCGGGACAAGCGCATTAAGCTCAGACTCCGGATCAAGGGGAAACACGTGCCAGGGATAAAAGAACGGGGGACCGACGTTAGGCCAAAACGGCGTGGCATCCAGTTCCTCTGTCGCACCCAGTGAGCGCAGCAGCTCAGCCATTACGTTATTGGGTGGCTGCCTTGACGCCGTGAAGCCTATTCGGCTTCTTGATTCGGCATAATCTAGAGCCGTTAAACCATCGACATCCTTGGCATTGATATCCGCACCCGCGTTGACCAGTGCTTCTACCATGTTAGTGTTACGAGCCTTTACGGCATAGTGTAGAGGTGTACCGCCAAAGGCGCGCTGAAGGTGATGCGGAACGGACATCACATTCACATCCACACCTGCCTCCAGCAGCAGCTCCAGACCTTCTGGCAACCGGCTACGATTACCCCTGGCACCGGCAAGTGCCGAGACCGGCGTCTGCAGATCGGCCTGTGGCAGATCGGCCTTGGCTCCATATTCAAGCAGCAACCTGATGATCAACCCATCCACTTTCAGGCCAGGATCATTTCGATTACCCGCAGACGCAATCAGGGGTGACTGGCCAAACATGTCCCACTGGTTCACGTCGGCACCCGCTTCAATAAGGCGTTTGGCAATGTCCCAGTTTGCATTTAGGACCGACAGCAATAATGGTGAAACACCATCCGGGTCGGTCAGGTCGAGATCTACATCGTTCTCCAGCAACACCTCAACACAGGCCAGGCAATTTTCCCTGACCGCATACATCAGGGGTGTTAAGCCGCCGCTGTCCAGGCGCTTGGCGCGACCTTCTGCCGTCACATGGCTATTGTAATCGCGAACAGCGGAGATAGCGTTCACATCAGCCCCTTCCCTGATCAGTAATTCCATCATGGCAGGATGCCTCCTGGCAGAGGCCCACATCAAGGCAGTCTGCTGACCCCAGCCCTCAGGGGTGTCAATCGTCGCTCCTTTTCTGACCAACAGGCGTGCTGCATCAAGATTCCCGGTTCTGGCGACGAGCATCAGTGCGGTCTGACCTTCAGGATTTGGCGAATCAACATCGGCGCCAGCATCGAGGAGCATGTCCAGTAATTCAACATGGCCCACCTCGGCGGCCAACTGCATGGCATTGGCGCCGTAATTGTTGGCGGCATTGACATCGGCACCAGCGCGTATGAGTGTGCGGACCTTTTCCACGTCTTGGTCGTACACCGCCCATTGCAGAGGCGTACTGCCGTCAGGTCCCCTTTCATCTACATCCAGGTTTCTGACTACCTCACCCAGCGGCGAGGGTACCTTCAATGGTTCAAACGGCTGGGCAATGGAAAGGGACACGCCGGCCAGACCAACCACCATGACAGCGGCCCTGCCAAGGATTCGGCGAACTTTCATATCAGACTTCCGCAAATGGGCCAGTACTGTCAGCAAACTCTTCAACAGGAATACCTGCGCGATCCAGAATAGTATGCAGGAGGTTGGCATGTGGTGTATCAGCCGCATAGTGGAGGTGCTGACCACCCTTGATGCCACCGCCTTTACCCAGAAGTGCTGAAGGGAGGAGATTGGCATCATGCACATCACTATTACCCATGTTGCTGCCAAACAAAATGATGGAATTTTCGAGGATGTTGCCTTCAACATCCTCCATTTCCCTCAGGCGCTGTGCAAAGCGCATTGCCCTTTCAGTCTGATGACGCTGTATGCGCACCAGCTGCTCCCACTTCAACGGATCTTCCTGATGATGTGACAACGGATGGAATGATTCAGCCACACCGAGGTTGTCAAAGACACGCATGCTAGCTTCCTTAATCATGCGCATGGAAGCAATGCGGGTCTGGTTGTTCTGGTAGGCTAGCGCAATCATCTCGAACTGGATGTCGAGCAGCTCAGTGAAATCATCTGGCGGACCAAGCGGCGCATCAGGAAGGCCGGTTAGATCACGCGCGCCCTCTTCCAGTTTCTGGATACGGGATTCCACTTCACGCACGGAGTCGAGGTAGTTGGCGACACGCACCTTGTCATCCGCGCTGAGTTTACGGTTAAGGCTGGCGGTTGCCTCACGTACGTAATCGAGCAGGCTCTGGGACTGGCTCAGAATCTGGATACGCTCATCGTAGGTATCGCCCTGGCCGAACATACTGTAGAAAACTTTACGCGGGTTGCCCTCCAGCGGCAGTGACTGCGAAGGGGTACGATAGTTGATAGCCCCTCCGGGTTCACCACAAAGCTCCAGTGAAGACAGCGGTGTGGAATCACCCATAACCCTGGCGGCGATCTGGTCGATGGTCATACCCTTAACGCCATTGGGTCCGCGGTCGCGGTCACTGGGATTCACGGCAGACAGCCACGTCTCCTCAGTGATGGCGTGCGGCGCAGGGCCGCCCTCGGCTGCCCTGTTGCGCAGGCCGGTCACCACGGTGACATAGTCATGCAGCGACTCAAGCGGCTGCAGAATCCTAGAGTACGTGAAATTCGTGCCGGTCTGTTGAGGCGCCCACTCATGTATCACGGCACCATGCGGAAAATAAATAAAGCCAAGGCGAGGGAAGCCGACTTCAGCCTGGGCCAGTGCCGGCGTCATTGCATCTAGCATCGGTAAGGCAATGGAAGCACCCGCACCTTTTAAAAGTGTTCTGCGGGATAGATGTTTTTTGCTGATAAACATAGTGTGTTCCTCAGTATGTATTCTAGAGTGATGCCTGCTGATTGGCGTCTGCTGAATCAGTGCTGGTCAGACTTTCCCTCATGCGAAAAGCATCACTGTTAACAATATTGTAGACAATGGACTCAAAGCGGTTGCCGTCATCGGCAACATCGCGAACGATCTGACGAACAAGTGGCATGTCTCTATAATCAACGGTACGACCAATTGCGTAGGCCATCAGGTGTTCAGTGAGTGACTTAACAAAAAGGTCAGACCTACCAACCAGTGCGCGGGTCAAGTCTTCTGCGCGTTTTATTTCAGTCCCATCAGGAAGCACACCAGAGGAATCAATCAGAGATAGGGTATCTCTATCAAATTTCTGATACTGGCCAACAGTATTGAAATTCTCAAGCGCCAGACCCAAGGGGTCTAGAACACCATGGCAGTTATAACAGCTTGGGTTTTCTCTATGCTGCTCAAGCCTTTCCCGAACAGTTAACAGTGCCTGCCCAACCTTTTGTGGCAAGTCCGTCTCAACTCCTGGTGGTGGTGGCGACGGAGGTGACGCTAGTAGTCTTTCTAGAATCCAGGCCCCTCTTATCACTGGCGAAGTTCTATTTGGGTTTGCAGTTGCCATCAATATTGCACCTTTACCGAGCAAGCCCCTACGATATTCTTGATCAAGTTTAACGCGACGAAATGCGCTACCTTTTACATCTTCTATGCCATAGTGTGCAGCCAGCCTCTCATTTAGGAACGTATAATCAGCATCCAGCAAGCGTACTACCGACTGATCACTACGAAGAACACTGTCAATAAATAGGCTCAACTCCTCCTTAAACATCGGACGCGGGTCCAGGAACCTGCTCGCGTATCGAAACATGAAACCGTTCGGTTGTATTTCATCCAGCTTACTGAGGTGAAGCCACTGGAATGCAAAATCATCCACCAGTGTTTTTGCCCGGTCATCCTCAAGCATTCGTCTGATCTGCGACCTGAGCACGTCGGGCCGACTCAATTCGTTGCTGCTGGCCACAGTGAGCAATTCTTCATCGGGCAGACTACTCCAAAGGAAGAAGGAAAGGCGTGAGGCCAGTTCTAGATCTGTCAGCATGAGGCTCTCACCGAACGCGGGACCGCCTTCTGCACGGTAAATAAAGTGCGGGCTGACTAGGATGGCACTGACCGCCTCCTTGATACCGGACTCAAAATCATTATTCTGACGGCTGCTGATGTAAAAGCCCATGAGGCTGTCCATGTCCTCGTCGTTCAGTGGACGACGAAAAGCTCGCTCTGCTAGGTTGGTTATAATCTCCTCAGCACAGGCAGTTTCATCGGCGATTTCTCTTGGGTAGCAGACAAAGATTTTTTTGCGGGGTTCAGACTCACTCATGCCTGTGATTTCAAGAGGCCCGCGCACCTGAAGAGCATGCAGTTTATGAATTCTGCTCTGGCCGCCTTCAAGGGCTGTGGTTGGCGTTCTCTCGTCACTTTCAGCAAAGCTTCGGTGTAGAAATGTCACCGTAATAGTGTGCTGCCCAGCCGTGGCGTTGAAACGAATATTTTTCAGTCTAAGATTAATGCTAGAAACGGCATCGGCCTGCTCTTGGTCAATTGCCTCGTGATCCTCATCGCCACCAAGTTCTGTGCGAAAGAATTCCTTACCATCCAGCAGGGCAATGACCGTGTTTTTGAATTCCATGTTAGGTACTTCACGTCCCAGAGCCAGGTCGCCAATATTGAGCTCATAAACACCATCTGCCATGAAATTGTACTGGACGCTCATACCACCCCTAGTTCCAAACGGCATGCCAGGCTGGTGCATGGACTGCACACCTGTGCCGGGTGTGCCCCTAGCCGGGAGGGAAATGATCATGTCGGCCACGCGGCCATATGTTTCTAACACGGGTATAGGACGAGTTGATCCAAGCGCATTGTGGGCAATGGTCCTTGCAGCATTCAAATACTGATCTATGAAAGCGGGAGAAACCTGAAGGGCCTCAGCGTTGTTATCGAACCCCCCCTCAATTTGATCGGTCGGAAGCAGGGCTGATGCGTCAATTTCCAGTGCTAGCAGATCTCTTATTGCGTTTTCATACTCGCGCCGATTTAAACGCCTGAGTGGAACGTTTCCTGGGGGCGTATTTGACGCCGACTCATCAATTTTATTTTCAAGCCAAGCCAACAGTTGATGTATTTCTGAGCCTGAGGGACGGTCGTTGCCGGGAGGCGGCATATGCCCCCCCTCAATGCGGCGAATGGCTTCTTCCCAAATTTCCGCATCGTGAGAAATTTCATCAACGGACATAAGATTAAAGGCAATGCTACCCGCCCAGTCCTCATCGTTATGACACTGGTAGCAGTAGTTTTCAATGACTTCCCACTGTTCCTGAGCAGTGGTCCAGGCGGGAAAGATAGCCAGCATGACGGTGCCGGCAACAGCCGCTTTCAGGCTCTTGTTCAAAAGTATAGTTATTAAATTTTTCAATCTTTACCTGCTTTGTATGTCTCATCATTACTGACATTAGGGGACTTTATGGGTCAAATCCCCAAAAAATATGAAACTGTAGCTGAAAAGGGAAATATTGCTTGAGATGGCCTGTATTGTCCACCTACCAGGGGCCCTGATCATGCTTGAAATTTGAAACCCTTATAATGCCCCCGAGGCTTTCGGTAATTGCACTGGGTTACCTATAACCCACTGAATATAAAGGGAATATAAAAGTGAAACTGCCAAAGCCAAGAAGGCATAGGCAGTCTTTTTTACATGGAAAATGCAGTGTCCGAATTAATCGGTATGCACATCCTCGATTTCATCTTCCTCTTCTTCCTCAGGCGCACCGAAACCAATAGGCGGCGTCGCATTCTGGGCATTGATTGCCTGGGCAACCAAGAACCAGCGAACGGCTTCACTGTCTTCTGCGGTCATGCGGTCAGCAAATGACACCATTCCCTTGTCGGTACGCACACCATCAATCACTACCTGGTCGAAAGCTTCCTGACTGTGCAGCATCGGAGATACAAGCAGGTTCGGGAAGTTGGCGCCGCGTTGCTGGCCGCCAATACCGTGGCAGACCGTGCAATGCTGGCCGTAAACCTCACCGCCGGCATCAACCACGTCCTGGGTGGCAAGCAGCTCCGGCGGATTGAGTTCACGCGGAGTGAACGTCAAAGGCTGTGGAAGTTGGCTGCCACCGTTCAAGGCAAACACGAGCAGCCTTGAATAGTTGGGTGCAAAGTAGTTGCCGGCCTGGTTGATGCCAACGCTGGCGGCCACATACTGCTTACCATCCAGTTCGTAGGTGATAGGTGTGGCAACCATGCCGGTCTGCGTATCGAAGGACCAAAGTTTTTCTCCAGTCACCGTGTCATAGGCACGGAACTCATTGGTGTTGTTGCCGCCGCCTGAGAACACTAGACCGCCGCCGGTACTGATAATGGAGCCAGTAGGGCCGCTGTTCTCATCACCGCGCCAGACTTCCTCGCCAGTCACCATGTCCCATGCCGAGACGTAGCCAACGAATTCACGTGGCGCATCAGGGTTGGCTTGGTAGTAGGTAAAGTTCGCACTCATATCGATCGCTAGGTTGTTGCCGTTCGGATCTGGATTTGGTGTGAACTCCTCAAGACTCTGCATGGCAAAGTAGGCTCGCTGCGTGGCAATGTAGATCAGGTTGGTTTCTGGGTTCCAGGCATTGGAGTGCCAGCCGTGACCACCCTGCACACCGGGAGAAAGATTAAAGATATTTTCACGGTCGTA
>RFVC01000044.1 GCA_009922595.1 Gammaproteobacteria bacterium
ACCCAGACCATAACTGACCCAGGAGCCCATGGAGGGTCTGCCTACCAGCTGGAAGCCGGTCTGTAGAAACTGTGCAGCAGGGTTGTGATTCACATGTTCGGTATACATGGAATTGATGATGCAGAGTTCATCGGCTATCTCACCCACGTGAGGCCAGAAGTCACTGATCCAGGCGCCGCTTTCGCCGCGTTGCTTGAATGGCGCCAGGTTCCTGACCAGGGGGAACTGGGTCTGCCCCTGTACCATCGTGGAAAGCCGCCCTTCGCCCATAATGGAGGCTGGCGTCTGCTCACCGTGCATCTCCTCCAGCATTGGGCAGTAATCAAAAGTATCAACGTGTGAGATGGCGCCGAACATATGTAGGTAAATAACACGTTTGGCTTTGGGAGCATGGTGGGTGGCGCCAAGTATGCCAAGGTCCTGCTGTGCAACCGCTTTACCCGCCAGCATATCGGCCAGTGCGGCAGCTCCAATGCCAACACTGCCCTTTTTCAAAAAGGCACGCCGGGCCAGTGACTGAATCAATTCTCTTTCGTGCTTTTCATGGTCTTTCATCATCAGGCTCCGAAAGTTAATGGCGCGTGTAGGCGTCAGGTGAGTTCATGACAATTCTTGCCGTGGAAGCCAGCGCCGCAAACTCTGCCAGCTGACCTTCCTTGAAGGGAAAATCTACCAGCCCGGCACTGAGATAGTTCTCGGCACGTACACTGTCTTCCGAGAAACGCTGGAAGGCACGGTTGTAATGGTCAAAAAGAATATTCCGCTCACTGGCAGAAGGATCGCGACGCAGCGCCAGCCGGTACAAATGATCAATCTGCTGATCCAGGTTTTCACTTTCTGCCATGGCCCTTGAAGCCATACCTTCATAGGCTTCGAGGTATTGTTGGTCATTTAACAGTACCAGTGCCTGCAGCGGCGTATTCGAGGTGGGACGCCTGGCAATCGTGGTAATGCGTTGGGGGAAGTCAAACACCTGCAGGGCCGGATGCTGCGCTGCCCTCTTCACATAGCCGTACATGGTGCGTCGATGGTGTTCATCCAGTGGCACCAGGTCAGCAAGCGGATAATCCACGGGCTGGTTTACCGACACCGCCAGCCATACGCCTTCAGGTTGGTAGGGCCTTACACTTGGACCGCCCACCTCATTCTCTAGCAAACCGCTGGCAAACAGTGCGCTGTCTCTGACAACCTCCGCACTCTGGCGCAACCGCACTCCCCGGCTCAGTAAATAATTAAAAGGGTCCTTTTGCTTTTTCACCCCGGTGACACTGGAGTCCTGGCGATAAGTCTCCGACATCACCATCAGCTTGATTAAATGCCGTGAGTCCCAGCCGGAGTCCATCAATTCAGCAGCCAACCAGTCCAGTAATTCAGGATGGCTGGGTATGGCACCCTGGGTACCGAAGTCTTCCGAGGTTTCGACCAGTCCGCGTCCGAAAATGGACTGCCAGAGACGGTTGGCGTGAACACGCGAGGTCAGCGGATTCTTCTCATCAAACAGCCACTGTGCCAATCCCAGGCGATTGTTAGGCAGCAAATCATTCCAGGCAAAAATCTGATCAAAGGCCTGACCTTCCACTTCCTCGCCCAGGTCTGTATACACACCGCGTTTCTTCACATGCATGGGACCGGCAAAAGGATCATCGCCCATGACCATGATTTCGGGAAGCCATGAAATCAGCTGGTTATGTTCTGCTGCCACTTCGCGAAGTGATTCCCTGGCAGATAGGAGGTCAGGGTCGGTCATCACCCTGAATTCACGATAAGCCTGCGCATCAATATCCGGATTGCCGCGCGTGTGCAGGTAATTGATTTCCAGTGGACTCAGGTCCCTGTTGAACACTTTGACTTCATCAAGATGAGACCCCGTCAGCGTGTACTGCTGCCAGCGTTTACCAAAACCGAGCCCATAGATGGTGTCATCAATGAATGCGAGCGGCTCGCTGATAATGGTCTGGGTCAGGTTGTCGGCCAGAACGTCCACCATCATCGGCTGGCCATCCAGGTACAAGGTGATGCCGGAAGCGCGGCTCGAGCCATCATAAGTGACAGTAATATGTGACCAGGCTCCCGGTGAGACTGCCTCTTCCGTGATGACACTGAGCTTGTTGTCGCGGGTATGCTGAATATCAAAACGCAGATGATTGTTTTCAACGTCTAGCGTGTAACCCATACCGGCAAAACGAATATGCTGGTTGTGATTAAGCACCGTGGCATTTTCATAGATACCCGCGAAACGAATCCAGAAGTCCAGCGTAAAAGGATCTATTCGGTCATAGTCGCCAACGTCATCCCCGAAATATCCCTTGTTCTGCTCATCAAAAACAAAGGCATTACCGACAATACCTTCACCAAGTACCGGTGACTGGATTACTGCCGGCACCTGGCCGGGAATTTCACTGGCGGAAAGCCTGACCAGGTCCTCACGGATGCCGGCAGGCATGTTCCTGCTGACGGCCAATGGCTGCCCCTGCTCCTGCCTGCCGTAAATTTCAATCTTGGCAAAATCAAGGTCACCCTCGTAAACGCTCTCAAAGGAGTAGTGCGCGGCCAGTGACGCTTCAAGCGCTGCTATAATTTCTGAATAGGCCTGCGCCTTATTCGGTAAACCCTCGGCCGACAGGCGCGCCTCGGTCATTACCAGCGTATTTTTAAAGTCGAGTTGACGAGTTTCGATTTCAGCTTCCAGCTCCGCTAGCTTTGTCTCGGTTTCGGCATCCGGAAGAATCAGGGATGCCCCGTGCTCAGCACCAACAAATCCGGGATTCTCTATTGAACCGCCAGGCGAATAGAAACCGTTTTCCAGTGTCTTGCTGAAAAATCCGGCAAAGGCATAGAAGTCACGAATGGAGATGGGGTCATACTTGTGGTCATGGCAACGGGCGCAGCCAACGGTATGCCCGAGTATGCCCACGCCAAGCGTTTCAACGCGATCAATGGCGTACTCGTTTTCGTACTCTTCCGGGATGATGCCGTTCTCAGAACTGCGCTGACCCAGTCGCAAAAAGGCGGTGGCAAGCACCTGGTCCCGGCTTGCGTTCGGCAGCTGGTCGCCGGCAATCTGCCAGGTCAGGAAATCGTCATAAGGCATATTTTGCTGGTAGGCGCTGATGACCCAGTCGCGCCAGGGATGCAGCAGTCGGTCACCGGCATCCTCCAGATAGCCATCAGTGTCCGACCACCGTGCAATATCTAGCCACTGAGCGGTCATGTGTTCTGCATGTTCAGTTGAGGCAAGTAGGACATCGACTAAATTTTCGTAGGCATCAGGCGCTCTATCGGATATAAAAGCATCTACATCTTCAAGTGCAGGCGGCAAACCTGTCAGATCGAGTGTCAACCGGTTAATCAGCGTTGCCCTGTCCGCTCGGTCGGACAGCGCCAGGCCTTCTTCTTCAAGTCTTGCTTCTATATAAGGGTCTATTGGATTGGCATGATCTGTCACGGGGACAGCTGGCCTGCTTACAGGGACGTAAGCCCAGTGTCTTTCATATTCCCCACCCTGCCCAATCCACTGGGCCAGCAGCTGTTTTTCTTCAGCGCTGAGCGTCTTGTTGGTATTGGGCGGTGGCATCACGACATCCGGGTCAGGAGACATGATGCGGCGAATCATTTCACTGGAGTCCGGATCCCCGGGCACAATGGCAAATTTGCCGGGAGACTCAGGCAGCTCGGCGGTAGCCGCATCAAAAAGGTCGAGCCTCAGCCCGGCTTTCTGACCGCCCTCGGCATCGGGGCCGTGGCAGGCAAAACAGTTATCGGAAATGATAGGACGGATGTCCCAATTAAAGGACAACGATTCACTGCTAATTGTAATCTGCGCAGGGTCAGTCGCTTTACCACAACCAGCCAGGCAAAAAACAAGAGCGAGAAGAAACTTTTGGTTTATCTTGGTTTTTATAAATATGGGCATCTTTAGACCAACCGCCAAGAAAATATTTTTTAACTAAAAAACAAGGTTCTCATTATATAACGGCGACCATTTAACGAAAGCCTGCATTAGCTCTCCCAAAAAAAGCTTTTAGGTGGTAGCAGTTGCCTTGTTACGATATAAATACCTTAAACAATAAAGGGGCTTCCTATGAGATTGACCGTATTACCCTTGAAGGCATTGCTGCCGTTTTTTTTCATCCTCAACACCTCGGTCTCAGCCGCAGAGGACAGTCTTTCACTGCAAGTCATCACCTCCAACGAGGGTAGCCTGCACGCCAACTTCACCCTGGTCATGGGTAAAACCGACATGGTGCTAATTGACGCCCCGTTCACCAATGCTGATGCCCACCGCCTCGTGGCCGACATGCTAGAAACTGGAAAGAACCTTAAGTACCTCTATGTGACTCACGATCACCCTGATCATTTCTGGGCCATGCAGGTAATCATGGATGCCTACCCTGACGCCGAAGTGATTGCTCATGAGCAGGTCGTCGCCGACATCTGGCGCTCAATTCCGTTCAAGATCGCACGCTGGAGCCCGATGCTGGGCATCAACGGACCGTCACATCCTACGGCTCCAACTGCTCTGACGCAGGACTGGTTTGAGCTGGATGGTCATCGATTGGAGGTACTTGGGCCCATGCAGGGAGACCATCGCAACGCCACCGCGGTCTGGATTCCCGATTTAAAAACCCTGGTCACGGGCGATATTACTTTTCATGGCATCCATGTGTGGCTGGGGGAGACCCTGGAAGAGCAGCGACTGCAGTGGGTTGAAAACCTGAATGACCTGGCGGAGCTTAATCCTGAAATCGTCGTGGCCGGCCACAAGGTGCCTGGGCTTGATGACGATCCCTCCAGCATTGCCTTTACCCGCAACTACATTCTCGACTTTAACCGCGAAGCCAAAACCGCCGAAACCTCCCAAGAACTCATCGCCACCATGCGCGGGCTGTACCCCAATGTGATAGATGTGCTCGATAACTTTATCCTGGTCAACTCTGCTCAGGTAGGTGTAGGAGAAGTCCCTCCATGGGAGGAATGAGTGATGACCAGTGACAAAGCCTGGCCCCAGGAAGGCCGCGAACGCATGATTGTTCCCCAGCCTGTAGGTACCGTCGGCACCGACCTGCCAGACCTACGTGCTGAAATGCTGGGAAGGGTCGATGATGACCACGTGCTTATGATGGGCGACAATCCTGCCCTGCCCCGCATGCCCGAGAAGCCCACCCTGCAGGATTTCTTTAACCTGCGCATGAATCCAAGTACCTACCGTCACCTTGTAGAGGCCGCCAAACGTGCAATGGAAGATGGCCGCGACGAAAAGGTCATCATGGCTTGCTTGCTGCATGACATTACCAATGCATGCCTGATCCGCACTGACCACGGTTACTGGGGGGCACAGTTAATCTCCCCCTACGTTGATGAGGAAATAGCCTGGGCAGTCAGGTACCACCAGGCGCTGCGGTATACACCGGACCCCGAGGTCGGCTATGAATATCCCGAGCTTTATCTACAACTTTTTGGTAAGGATTATGAGGTGCCTGACTACATCAAACGTGATGCCGCATTTGCCATGCAGCATGAGTGGTACATGACCTCCCGCTACGTCACCCTTTATGACATCTACTTTTTTGATGAGCTCGCAGAGCCCGTAACTATTGAAGATTTTAATGACATAATTGCCCGTAATTTTCGACAACCAGAAGAGGGGCTAGGATTCGATGATTCGCCATCGTCACACATGTGGCGTACGATGATCTGGCCCAATAATTTTTTATAACCATACTAAAACAAAAGAGGGCTTATAGATGCCCATGACCAAGACTTTAACATCCTTATTGATGCTGTTGTTTGCAACTACGGCGTTCCCCCATCACGGCTTTGGTACCTTCGACCTGCAGGGTGAGGTCGAATTACAGGGCACCATCACCGGAGTCGATTTTGTGAATCCTCACGCCTGGGTATACCTAGACGTTGTAAACAATCAAGGACAGGTTGAGTCATGGCGATGCGAGATGAGGGCCGCAACTGTTTTAAGGCGGTCGGGTTGGACCAAGGAACTTTTTGTGGAAGGTGAATCCATATTCATTACAGGTGCACCTGATACGAGAGACTCAAGGTCCTGTTACCTTTCGCTTGTTGTTTTTTCAGATGGAAGCTCAGCAGAGCGCTATGGACAGCTCAGGGAATCAACTCCAATAGAGGACTTGTCATCCAGGAAGCTAAGACTCGCCAACGGCGACTTAAATATATCGGGCGACTGGGCACCCGAACAATTTGTCATGGAAGACCCTCAAGGCAGGCAAGGACGTCTCGTTCCTCTGAGCCTTGCAAAGGATGCGCCAGGAGATGCCCCCTTCAGCCCCTGGGGCAGCAGCCGTGTAACCTTTACAGAGGAAGGCAGGCAGGTCGTTGAGAGTTTTGATACTCGCTCGCCTGAGGATAACCCGCGTATGCGTTGCGAAATTACCAGTATCATTTTTGATTGGGATTTTGACGGCCCAGTTAACCGTATAGTCCAAGAAGATAATGTAATAGTCATTCAGTATGGAAGACACAGTTTTAATAGGCTAATTCATATGGACTTGGAGCAACATCCAGAAAACTTAGAGCCTAGCCGGTCGGGTCACTCTATAGGCCGATGGGAGAGCGACGTGCTGGTGGTAGATACCGTAGGCTTTCTCCCGGGCATGCTGTCACCCCCGGTGCCAAACAGCAGAATGCTGCATGTAGAGGAGCGCTTTACTTTTGATACCGAGTCTATGACGCTATCAAGACATTTTGAGGCGACCGACCCTGTTTACTATGAAGATACCTATTTGGGGTCCGACACTATGAAGATGGCTGACCTACCCTACGGACCCGATGAGTGCAAGGAGCTGACTTTCGTTGATTTTGACCAGCAGTAAAAATTATATAGAACGAGGCAAGCTATGAAGAACTTATTTCTCAAGGCATTAATTTCAATAACAGTACTAATTATTGCCCACAGCACACAGGCTCATCATTCACTTGCCGGTGTTTATAACATACGCGAGGAGGGGCAACTCACGGGTGTGTTAACGAAGGTAGCGTTCACAAATCCACATGGCGCCTTTCATATCGCGGTGAAAAACGATGACGGCACGGAGACCGAATGGATACTGACAACGGGATCAGCCAACACCCTTTCAAATCTTGGGTTTGGCGAGGGAGGCAGTAACAATGTGACCGCTGGCGATACAGTAAGCGCTGTTTTCTTTCCAGCACGAAACGGGAGGCCCTTGGGTTTTGTAAGAAATATTAACCTGCCAGGGGACCGGCGCGTTGAATTTACACCAGAATAACCTAGGGGATTACGATGCCTTTCTCTCTAAAATTTATAATTAAAACCATTCTGACGATAGCGGTGGCACTAGTCTTTTTTATCCATTCCGCTCAGGCGCAGTTTGGAACTGGCAACCCACCGTACACGCCAGAGTCAGGTGCACGCGACCTCAAATCTACCCTATTTAACTGGGCGTGGAATATGGGCATGCTTCGCGGCATAGATGAGCATGAACTTATTGCTACCCTCGAATACCAGGGAAGCGGTGTCCTGTACATTGATGGAGAGGAGTGCAAAATTGAGAGTTATCGTGTCAGCTCAAATTATCAGTACGCGGGACAACGTGTTCAGTACTCTTGCCGAATGCCAGACGGAATCTCCGTCTCTAATATCGAGGTGGTAAATTGGCAGCATGCCTGGGATGAAGACATACCTGGAGCAGAAATCATTAGTGGTATTGGGTCAACATATCCTATGCAGGACGCCGTGGCGGAGAGGCTCATTCGCCTCTGGGCTAGCCCGCAGGGAGCAGTTAAAGCCGCCCTGGCCGGTGCAGGACAACCTGATCCGGGCCAGCTTCCTGACCTTGGTCTAAATGAACTCGGTGAGACAAGTGTTGCCTGGAGAGAGGGCACACCAGAAATAAGCTTTCCAATACCGGGTGTGGCAGATGCGAACGCCGTCGCTGAACTTAATGAACGCTTCATGGCTAGCCGAGTCACCGTAAGGCATGGTGACGACAGCTATGAATTCCTTTATAGCGACTACGGTGACTGGAACAATCCACTCAATCTTGTTGAAGTTTTATATGCTGGGCGCATCACAGAGAGCCGTAATGGAGAAGTAGTCCGGGACTTAAAGACAGAAGTAACAGAGACTGGTAGCGTCTACGTCGTAATGCCGGTACCAGAAAGCGTGATGGCGGCATACCCTCCAGCCATGGAATCACCTCCACCACGAGTCGTAGCTCCCGACCGGCTCAACGTTCCAGGTCAGAATCAAGCGGGCCCGACGCCTCGTCTTGCAGATGAAAAACCTGACCTTTCCGGCAGCTGGGTGGCCAGCGGCATGAACTGGCGATATGGATTCCGGCGTTGCGGGCCTTCTCAGGTTGACTGCAGCACGGTCTGGAACCAGACAATCGATTTTGAGTTCGAGGCCCCCTCTAGGTTCGGTCCAAATAGGCCAATGTACAAACCTGAGTACTGGGACAAGGTCCAGGAACTCGACATGTGGACCAACCGCGAGGACCCCGTGATGACCTGCCAGCCACTTGGGATACCCAGACAGGGACCACCACGTCGCATTATCCATTCTGAAAATGATATCGTCTTCTTTTATAGCCAGTATGCGGACGGCGGCGGCGGGTATGGCGAGTACCGAATCATACCTACTGATGGCCGTGAGCACGACCCCAATCAGGCCTTACAGACCAAGTATATGGGCTATACCGTAGGGCATTGGGAGGATGAGACACTGGTGCTGGAGTCTATCTCTTTCAATGACTACACATGGCTAGCTAGGGGCGGTTTCTTTCACTCAGATAAAATGAAGGTGACAGAAAAACTAACTCGAATAGGCGATGAAATCTTATATGAGGTGATTGTCGATGACCCTGAGGTGCTCATCGAACCCTGGGCCATGGACCCCAAAACACTTGTCCTCAGTTCAAATCCTGACGCGGGGCTTCTTCCGGAACGAGGTAACTGCGAGGTCTATGAGCTCGACGATATCACGTCCCAGATTCGCCATTAGATTTAAAGCAAAAACCGGCGGCTAATTATGAAGCCTATTACTGGTCAGTATCAGTAATGCTGGGTGAGATCTTTAGCACCGCCCCAGGATTCTGGTCGGTTAATATATATAGGTTGCCGTCCGGCCCCGGGCGCACATCGCGTATGCGCTGGTGCAGGTCCACAAGGATCGGTTCACGTGCCAGCGGCACTCCTTCATCACTAAACGTGATGCGCTGGAAATGCCCGGTCATAGGGGTGCGCCCCATAACCATGGCACCCACAAGGGCGTTTCCCTGCCATTTCGGGAAAGCATCCCCTTCATAAAAACTCATTCCGGTGATGGCAATTGAGGGAATCCAGTACATGAAAGGCTGTTCCAGTCCTTCACCCTCAGTCTCTTCCGTAAACGGATAACCATCGTAATCCAGGCCGAATGTAGCCAGTGGCCAACCATAATTCTTGCCCGCCTCAATTATATTGATTTCATCACCCCCCAGCGGCCCGTGCTCGTTTTCCCACAGGTCACCGGTCCAGGGATTGAAGGCCAGCCCCTGCGGACTGCGAATACCGTAAGCAAAAATTTCCGGTAGGACTGCATCATTACCAATGAAGGGGTTGTCGGCGGGGACGGATCCATCTTCATTCAGGCGTATTACCTTGCCTCCATGATCCATGAGATCCTGTGCGCGGGTTTCTTCCTGGCGCTCGCCGATAGTAATGTACAGCTTGCCGTCTTCGCCAAAGGTCATGCGGCCGCCAAAGTTGGTCGGCGACTGACTCCACGAGTTGGCAATAAAAATATCCTCAAGACCAACCAGTGTGTCGGCATTAAGCCTAGCCCTGGCCAGTGCCGTGGTGGAAAGATCATCTTCTTCCCTGCCCTTGGCATAGCTGAGATACACAATGCGGTTGCTGGAAAACTCGGGGTGCAGTAACACATCAAGCAAGCCGCCCAGCACAGTAATTTTTACATTGGGTGTACCGCCTACAGGAATCTGCTCCAGCTGACCATCACGAATCAGCCGCAGACGCCCGGCACGCTCAGTCACCAGCATGTCTCCATCCGGCAGGAAGGCAATCGACCAGGGATTGGACAGCCCATCTGCAATCAGGTCTACCTGTATCTCGTACTCGGTGGTCTGGTAATGCTGTGGAAAATCAGGCAGCGGCGGCGCTGCCCTGAAATCCTGAGCAAAACTCACATAAGAAAAGACTGATAAAACAAGAAGTGAAAAAGCTCTCATTATGATTACATCTTGTTAACGACGATGTCTCCGCCCTTGATGACGAGATCGACATTGAGCATGTCAAAGGAGTTTTCCAGCGGGTTGCCGTCAACAATGACCACGTCAGCCGCTTTACCTGCTTCCAGGGAGCCAATTTCATCTTCAAGAAAAACTGCCTTCGCCGTATGCTCGGTCATGATTTCAATGATGTCCTGCTCGGAAAATACTAGCTGCAGCGCCTTTAACTCATGCTTGAAAGTTTCCGTAGGATGAAACGAGGTATCAGTGCCGAAGCCGTAGGTGATTCCGGCATTCCAAAGCAAACGCGCATTTACCGGACCCTGGCCGGAACTACTCAGGGTCTGCCAGCCGTAGGGATGGCCATCACGGAAGATCGGCTGGTTGTTCTCATCGAAGAACACGCCTAGCGTGCCCAGTGAGGAGACCATCGGAATTCCGGCATCGGCAATAGTCTGCGCCTCTTCAAGAGTAAGCTGACCAATGTGAGGTGTATGCACTAGATGATCCGGTTTAGCCTTGATCACTTCCAGCACATCCCATTTACCCACCGCATGCACGATTGCTTTGAGGCCATGCTTGTGAGTTTCTTCAACCATGAGTGTAAGTGAATCCACTTCAGGGCCGTTGGGCGTCACCGTAACAACTGTCTTGGTGTAATCAAAGCCCGCATCTGCGGCCGCCTGGACCGCATCGATAATGACCTGGTCAGGAATCTTGCCGGCCGGATCGGTTGGCCGGTAAGGCGGCCTGGAAACATCAGTGCGCGCCGGATCGGTGGTCGGCTCGCCTGGCGGCAAGATATTAATCGGCACAAAGGTACCGGAGAGAATTCGCGGCCCTATCATTTCACCATCATTTATCATGCGGCGCAGTTCAAGAATCTGCGGGGCATCGATTGCGGATAACACGGTGGTGAAACCAGCATCAAGAAATTCCTGCATATTCGACGCTGCCGTGTTAGCCATCCACTCGTCCGGGTTGCCCCGAATGATGTGTCGATGCCCCTCTATAAATCCTGGCATGACCGCTTTGCCCATGGCATTGATAATGCGGGCGTCGGCAGGGGCAACAACATCAGTGCCCACCGCGCTAATACGGCCATCCTCGATCAGCACGCTGCCTCCCTCGATCACGTTGCCGGTGCCGTCGATGACCATGCCGTTGGTTATAAGGATAGTGTTTTCATCCACTGCAACCTGAGCGGCTTCGTTCTCTTCAACGGCAACGGTTGAAGACTGGTCCGAACAGCCCGCCAGAGAGATAAAAACTGACACAAAAAGTGACTTCAGAAAATATGGATTATTACGCAAAGAATTCATGAACGATGGCTCCCCTGTTGAACTGCTGGCGTTCGTTTTGTTGTTTTAAGTAGCAAAAACATACCACAAAGCTTAATAAATAACCCCTTTGTATTAAAACGCAGGCAATAAAAAAGGGACCAGCAGGTCCCTTTATAAAGAGGCTTTAAAATCGTCAGTCTAGGTCGCTGCGTAGGGAGTCAGCAATGTTGGTCGGAACTGAAAAAGGCTCAATCTTGAAGGCTGCGTGGTCACAGCCCGCGAGGATATCTGCACCATTTTTGGCGGCCGCAATCATTTCCTGGGACAGCTGGAAACGCACGAAGTGAACACTGGAGGTCTTAGTTTCATTTTCCCTGTCCATGTCTTCATCAGCGATAGGGTAAACCTTGTCGAATCCCTCCACCTGCATCCAGATAAGGTCTTCAACATTCTTCAGTTCCTCCAGGCGCAGTTTGCGTTCATCCACGTCCTCGTACTCAATCATGAACGTAGCTTTCCAGTTGTCACCATCTGGAATGAGGGGATTATAGGCATCAAGCTCTTCCTGGATACCATCAGCTTCGAATACTTTCTCGATACGCAGCATTTCCTGGATCTGGTATTTCAGGGTTAGCGCATCTTCAAACAGAAGGCGGCCGTGCTCGTTAAGCTGTAAATGGCGATTCTTCTTGTGCTCAAGGACCTGAGCCCTGAATTCCGCACGTTTTTCAGAATAATCCTCGAGGGACCAAAGATCGGCCCTGGTCAGTGTAGTCATCATTTCTCCAATATAGATCTAGAGTCCGTAAGCCATGCGCAGGAGCGTCATGGGATGCTCCGGCTTGTCTACCTTTTCGGACAGGTTGGCGATGTGTGTGGCTGCCATGGGGCAGTCGGAAATAAAATGATCCGGCTCCTGCTGGTCCACCTTGCGTACAACAGGGCGGGCTATCTTCACAGACAGATCATGGGTTTCTTTTTTGACAGCATAGGTACCATCATGTCCCGAGCAACGCTCCTGCGCCTGGACTTCGGTATTTGGGACAAGGTTGAGGATGTCGCGAGTTTTCAGACCAATATTCTGAACACGCAGGTGACAGGCCACCTGGTAACTGACATCCCCCAGACCGTTCTTGAATTCTGTATTCATTTCACCTTCCTTGTGACGCAGGAAGAGATATTCAAACGGATCAAAAAAAGCTTTCTTCACTTTCTGTACTTCCTCGTCATCGGGGAACAGCAAGGGGAGCTCCTGTTTGTACATCAGTACACAGGAAGGAATAGGTGCTGTCAGGTCATAGCCGTCATCAACCAGTTTGGCAAGCACGGGAATATTTTTTTCCTTCAGCGCTTTGACAGACTCGAGGTCGCCAAGCTCCAGCTTGGGCATACCGCAGCAGGCTTCCTTTGGCACTAATTCAATGTGAATGCCGTTATGCTGGAAAACTTTGTAAAAATCTTCGCCAAGCTCTGGTGAGTTGTAATTACCGTAGCAGGTAGCATAAAACGCGACTTTACCCGTGGTTCGACCTACCGCCTTCGGCTCAAGCGATTTTTTAAATGCCTTCACCTGCTTACGCAGGGAATTGCTGTGGTATTTGGGCACTGGTGCGGCATGATGGACTCCAAGCGTGCTTTCAAGCACCTTGCGAAAACCGCCGTTGTTGTTCAATGCATTAACCGTTACATCTATTAGGGGAATGGATGCCATTTTGGCGACGCCATCGGTGTTGGTGAGCGTTTTGTCACGGAATGAAGCACCGTTGTTTTTGAAATTTACGGCCTTCGCCCTGAGCATGAGATGGGGAAAATCAACGTTCCATTCATGCGGCGGTACGTAGGGACACTTGCTCATGTAACACATGTCGCAGAGATAGCACTGGTCCACGACCTTCTGGTAATCGGCTTTATCGACGCCATCCACTTCCATGGTGTCGGATTCATCCACCAGGTCGAACAGGGTTGGGAATGCCTGGCAGAGGCTGACACAGCGCCGGCATCCATGACAGATATCATAGACACGCTCGAGCTCCTCGTTGAGTGCATCGACATTCCAGAATTCTTCGGACTGCCAGTCAACCGGATGCCTTGTTGGTGCTTCCAAGCTGCCTTCGCGCGGTCGTTCACTTACCGAAGTAGTATCGCTCATAGTTATCTGTCGTGTGTGGCTGTATTCAATTTAGATGTTGTGGTCGCCTGGCCTTTCGAACCATTGGTTGATTGAGCCAGGCTTCCACGTGCCCGGGTAAAACAAATTATCCCCGGGCGGGAGGGGTTCGCTTCTTAGCCGTCGAGGCCGTCGAGGGCTTTCTGGAAACGGTTGGCGTGGCTGCGCTCAGCCTTGGCCAGAGTTTCAAACCAGTCAGCAATCTCATCGAAACCTTCATCACGAGCAGACTTCGCCATACCTGGATACATATCAGTGTACTCGTGAGTCTCACCGGCAATAGCTGCTTTTAGGTTGTCAGCAGTCCCGCCAATTGGCAGACCGGTTGCTGGGTCACCAGTTTCTTCAAGGTACTCAAGGTGACCGTGAGCATGGCCAGTTTCACCTTCAGCTGTTGAACGGAAAACAGCAGCTACATCGTTGTAGCCTTCCACGTCAGCCTTGGCGGCAAAGTACAGGTAACGACGGTTTGCCTGGGACTCTCCTGCAAAGGCGTCCTTCAGATTCTGCTCTGTTTTGGATCCTGATAAAGACATCTTTAACTCCTATAGGTTTTACTTCAAAAACGTTTTTTAATACTTAAGCCAAGAATAAGTTATGACTTGGCCGTGAAATATAGAGATAGGTCATACATCTGTCTAATCGTTAATCCTATCTTTCGCCATAGATTCTACCTATGATAAGGACGCTCGGGATATAGCGGGAATGGGACAAATCTTTTGTGATATAAAGTCTGCTCCGGCAAGGGCCTTTCCCCTTGCAAGGGGACAATAATCATGAAAAAACGGCTTTTCTCTGTACCAGCACTTTTAGTGCTCTTACCGTTTAATCTGGTAGCCCAGGATATCCAGCCTTCCTGCAACCAGTGCGAAACCGACTACATCCCTGCCGCTGAGATTCGGCAATATATAGAAGCAGCGATGCAGACCGGCCTCACCGACCAGCAGGTACGTTCTGTGGATGTGGGTAAGACCAATGTCCAGGTGGCATTGGCTCATCGCGGCGCCCAGTCTGGGCCAGGCCCTCGATCAGTGGCCGCCCATGATCTGGTGACCGAGGTCTATGTGGTCCTGAGCGGAGGCGGCACCAACCGTAGTGGCCCGATGCTAGTAGATCCAGCGCGACGCCCGACTGATAACCGTGCTGTGATGACCCTTAATGGTCCAGGCACTAACAGCATCGATATCGAGAACAGCACCACTGTGGAACTGGCCACCGGCGATGTCTATATTATCCCGGCAGGGACCGGACACCAGTTCACCTATATCGAAGACCACATCACTTATCTGATGATAAGGCTTGATCCGGACAAGGTGGTGCCGTTGATGAATGCCGGCGCCTCCAGTGCCTATCTGCTTGAAACGTTGGAGTGAAAAAACATGAAAAGTTCTTTGCCGTTGATCGTCACACTGATCCTGCTTCCGATAGTTGTAACAGCTCAATCAACCCCACGTTACGAAGTGGATGCCAGCTGGCCCAGGACCTTGCCCAATAATATGATCCTCGGCCAGGTCGCCGGCATCGCAGTCAGCAGTGATGATCATATCTGGCTGGTTCACCGACCGAAATCCGTCAATGAAAGTGAGATGGGACAGATCCTGGACCCGCCGTCTGCCGAGTGCTGCGTGCCAGCACCTTCTGTGATCGAACTGGATCAGGAAGGCAATTTCCTCCAAGCCTGGGGCGGTCCCACCTGGAACCGGGAAACTCAGCAGTGGCAGCAACCCGAATACGACTGGCCGCTCAATGAACACGGGATCTTCATCGATGACGAAGATAACGTCTGGCTAGCCGGAAACGGCGACAACCATATTGTCACCCGCTTCACCCGTGATGGGGAACACCTGATGACCGTCGGCATCCCCGGGGAGACCGGCGGCAGCAACGACACAGTCAGACTTGGCCGACCTGCCGATATCGCCGTCGATACTGATGCCAATGAGCTTTATGTCGCTGATGGTTACCTGAACCGGCGGGTGATCGTATTCGACAGCGAGACCGGTGCATACAAACGGCACTGGGGTGCCTACGGTGAGGTCCCCGATGACGGCCCCCTTCCCGCCTACACACCGGAATCTGAACCCATCCGCCAGTTCCGCGGACCGGTGCATAGTGTGCTGTTGACCCGGGATGGAGAGGTCTTCGTTAGTGACCGCACGTCGAACCGGCTACAGATCTTCGATCGCGACGGCGCCTTCATCCGT
>RFVC01000045.1 GCA_009922595.1 Gammaproteobacteria bacterium
ACACTCGTGGATTTTCGTTTTCAGCCCAGGTACCGGGCCAAGAGCGGAGAGCCCGGCCGTGGCAGTAACTGTACAGGTGCCAGTGGTAATGACCTGGAAGTCCGAGTACCTGTCGGTACGAGTGTTTATTCCGTTGACACTGATGAGCTTATGGGCGACCTGCTGGAGGCCGGCCAGAAACTTCTGGTAGCCAAAGGTGGATATCATGGGCTTGGCAATGCCCGGTTTAAATCCAGTACCAACCGCGCTCCAAGGCAAACTTCCAATGGAACGCCCGGCGAGAGCAGAGAAATACTGCTGCAGTTGAAGGTAGTAGCCGATGTGGGCCTTCTCGGCTTGCCGAATGCGGGCAAATCTACCCTTATTCGCGCTGTATCCTCCGCGACGCCCAAGGTGGCTGATTATCCGTTTACCACGCTGGTGCCTAATCTTGGCGTAGTCAGCGTGGGTGCTGAGAACAGCTTTGTCATGGCCGATATACCCGGACTTATAGAGGGTGCCTCCGAAGGGGCGGGCTTAGGCATTCGTTTCCTAAAACACTTGGCCCGGACTAGGGTTCTGCTGCACCTTGTGGATGCGGCGCCACTTGATCAGTCCGATCCCGCCGAAGGGGCCTTGGCGATTACCAGGGAGCTGGAAAACTTCAGCGAAGCGCTTTCCGAAAAGGAGCGGTGGCTGGTGCTGAACAAAACCGACCTCCTGCCTGACGACGAAGTTGAAGAGGTTTGTGCGGCGATTATCGATAAACTGTCGTGGCAGGGACCCGTCTATAAAATCTCTGCGGCAGGCCGTGAAGGCACACAGGAACTCTGTAATGCCCTGATGCAGTCGATCCTGGAGCATGAGCAGCGCCTGGCTGAGGAAGAGGATTACAAGGATATGCACAATCAGCGACAGCAGCGCATGGAATATGAAATCAGGCAAAGCATTGAAGCTGCCCGGCAGGCCTGGAAAGAGAAGAAGGGTAAAGGCGGCAGTGATGACTTTGATGACGATGACTTTGATGTTGAAGTGGAATACGTCAGGGATTAACCGTGAGCAGTAGAGAATCTTTAAGCAATGCTAAGACTTGGGTCATCAAGATCGGCAGTTCTCTGCTGACCGATGACGGCAAGGGGCTAAACCGAAAGAACATGGCTGCCTGGGTCAGCCAGATCGCGGCATTTAACCGCGCCGGCATTGCCGTGGTCCTTGTTTCTTCAGGGGCTGTTGCTGAGGGTGTTTCCAGGTTAGGGCTAAAAGGCAGGCCCAGTGCTATTCACAACCAGCAGGCTGCCGCTGCAGTGGGTCAAATGGGGCTTATCCAGGCTTACGAATCAGAATTTCAGCAGTTTGACCTGCACACAGCGCAGGTCCTGCTTACCCACGATGACCTTTCCAATCGCAAACGCTACCTGAACGCTCGTTCTACTTTGACCACGCTGCTGCAGCTGGGCGTGATTCCAGTCGTGAATGAAAATGATACGGTGGTTACTGATGAAATCTGCTTCGGTGATAACGATACCCTGGCAGGCCTGGTGGCAAATCTTATTAATGCCGATGCCATGGTCATACTTACAGACCAGGACGGCCTCTATGAAGAAGACCCAAGGAGCAATCCTGAGGCAGCACTGGTCAGCGAAGCACGCTGTGATGAGGATGCGCTGCTGGGGTTTGCAGGTACCGGTCATGGTGCTCTCGGTCGTGGCGGTATGCAGACTAAAATCCAGGCAGCACGTCTCGCTGCACGATCAGGGACATTAACCTGTATCGCCAATGGGCGGCAGGAAAATGTACTCGAGTCGCTTCGACAGGGAGACAATGTTGGCACCATTCTGCTGCCAGAGAATGAACCCCTGGCGGCCCGCAAACAGTGGCTGGCCAGTCATCTCAAGGTGAAAGGCACGCTTGTCCTGGACGCGGGCGCCGTGAAGGTGCTGAAAAGCTCGGGCAAAAGCCTCCTTTCTGTTGGTGTTAAATCCTGCTCCGGGCATTTTCAGCGCGGCGATGTCGTGAGCTGCACGGATGAGAACGGCAACGCAATTGCCCGTGGACTGGTCAACTACAACGCCGATGAAACAGGCAGACTGGCAGGTCAGCCTACTGACCGAATCATTGAGATTCTTGGTTATGACGGTGACCACGAATTGATCCACCGGGACAACCTGGTCCTGCTTTAATTTTCCTCATTTGTCTATTTGACAATTAACGCCGGGGCTCGCTATGTTAGGCGGGCTTTACTCCTGGTAATAATAATGAAATGAAGGGGAATTCCATGGGCCGAATGCGTCGCCTGTCATCACGGTTATTGCTCGTAATACTCACCTTTTTCGCCTCCGCCGTTTACGCAGAAAAAAACCTTTCAGGTGTCTGGGTGGGCAATTACAGCGAGGATTATCCTGACCGCTTGCCTGGACCAGAACTTGGCGATTACGCCGGTCTTCCTATTAATGATGCGGTCAGGCTGCGCGCCGAAAGCTGGAGTGCTTCCCTGATTGCCTTGCCTGAATACCAGTGTCGCGTGCACCCTTCGGATTATGCCAGCAGCTTTGCCAATATTCGTATCTGGGAGGAGCGTGACCCTATCAGTGAGGCACTGGTGGCGATTCATATTCAGCATTTTGCCTGGCAGACCCGCAGAACTATCTGGATGGACGGCCGTGAGCATCCCCCCGAATATGCTCAACATACCTCCATGGGCTTTTCCACGGGAGAGTGGGTAGGCCACCAGTTAAAAATTAAAACTACACATCTGAAGGAAGGTTGGCTGCGTCGCAACGGGGTTACCCGCAGCGATCAGGCCACTGTGACAGAATACTTTATACGTCATGGAGACTACCTAAGCTGGACGGTTATCATCGATGATCCGGTCTACCTGGATGAGCCCTTTATCAGAAACCGCGACTACATCTACACAATAGACAGCCAGGTAGCCAGCTACCCCTGTGATCCTGTTATGGAGATGGTCCGCGAACCCGGCTATATCCCGCACCACCTGCCAGGGGAAAACACCGACATGCTGATCTACTCGCGTCGTCATGACATTCCGCTGGAAGGCGCCATGGGTGGTGCCATGACCATGTATCCTGAATACATGAAACGGCTTGCCGAACTTCCGAAACCCAGTGAATTGGCTGGGGAGGGAGAGTAACCATGAAGAAGCTTCTGCTCTTACTTCTTTTCGGCTTGTCTCCCTTACTGCTGGCCCAGGACTTTGATGATGTTGAAATTCAGACGCTCAAGGTGCGTGACAATATTTACATGCTGGTTGGTCAGGGTGGCAACATCACTATGCAGACCGGTAACGATGGCATCCTTATTATCGATACGCAGTATGCAGAGTTGTCAGGCAAGATACTCACCGCTATCAGGGAGTTATCGGACGGGCCCATACGGCACATTATAAATACTCATCACCACGGTGATCATGTGGGCGGTAATGCTAACCTGAAAGCGGCAGGGTTTACGCCAGTTGGCGGAAACGTTGGCGGCGATCTCGGCGATGCCGGAGAAGGCGCCCGCATTCTTGCCCATGAAAACGTACTGCTCAACATGGCCCAGGATCCAGACGTTGATCCGGAGATGTGGCCAACCCTGACTTACTTCACTGAGAAAAAAGATTTCTGGTTCAACGATGAGGGTGTGCGGGTTCTGCATCAGCCCAATGCGCATACCAACGGTGACAGCATCGTGTTTTTCCGTAAATCCGATGTGATCACAACCGGGGATGCCTACATCACCAGTTATTATCCTTTCATAGACATGTCGGCAGGCGGCACCATCAATGGCTTTATCGATGCCGCCAATGCCATTATAGACCTGATCATTCCGGTTTATGGGCAGGACGGCGGCACACTGGTTATTCCGGGGCATGGACGTCTCAGTGATATCGGTGATGTCATCAACTGGCGTGAAATGCTGACTATTGTTCGTGACCGAATCAAGGACATGAAAGACCGCGGCATGACGCTGGAGGAAGTACTGGCAGCGCGCCCGACCAGCGACTATGACCCGCGCTGGGCTGGAGAGAGGATTTTCTCCACGGAAAATTTTGTGACGTCCGTCTACATGACCCTGGAAGACTGAGGAGAGCTTTATGAAACATCGAATTATTCAGCTGCTTTTTGTCTTCGCAATTTATTCTTTTGTCACGGTCACCCAGGCACAACCGGGTGGGGCCACCAGTGCCCGTGAGGCTTCGCCGATTGATTTCACCGGATACTGGGTAGCGCTGGTAACTGAAGACTGGCGCTTCAGGATGGTCACTGCCCCTGCCGGTGACTACGAGGGAATCGGGCTGACGCCAAGGGCCCAGGAAATTGCTGATGCCTGGGATCCGGAGGCTGACGTCGCCTCCGGCAATGCCTGCAAGGCCTACGGCGCAGGCGGACTCATGCGTATTCCAACCAGGCTGCATGTCACCTGGGATGCAGACAATGTATTGAAGATTGAAACGGATGCCGGGATGCAGACACGGCTCTTGAAGTTTGGTGATGCTCAGGACAGTACTGGAGCCGGAACCTTGCAGGGTGTGTCTAGGGCGCAATGGTTCCTGGAAAGGGAAGGGCGGTTTGGCCCTGTCACCTGGGGCAGCATGGAGGCCATTACAACCGATATGGCACCGGGATATCTGCGCCGGAATGGCGTTCCTTATGGCACGCAGGCCAGGCTGACAGAATATTACGAATTACTGGTTGGGGGTGATGGGACTGAATATTTATCAGTCATCGGCGTTCTTGAAGATCCAGAGCATCTTGTCCAGCCTTATACCATTAGCACCAATTTTAAACGCGAACCCGACGGGAGTAATTGGGATCCCACTGACTGCTTAGTTAGATAGATTCTTTCAGAATATAAAAAATCTTGCAGCAACTGCGGCTGAAGTGGCTTAGATTAACTCAAAGAGTTAATCGAAAGTCTGATCTTCGTCGAACCCCCAGCCAAATCCGTCAGAAGATCGGAGTATGGATTCCATACGCATGCGGTAGTCGGTGGCTTCCCGAGAGGGCTGTCCGGTGATCACCACTTCGTCGCCCGGTTTGAAGGAAGTGCGCGTGAGCCCCTGGCGCATCAGCAGACTGGCGCCTCCCCACTCAACTCCCCAGCGCTGCATGTTGCCATCTTTGTCAGGCGCCATGACCATGACAGAGGAATGCGGATTACGGAAATTCATCTGGACCAGCTTGCCCCTGATTTCAATCAGGGAGTCCATATCGTAGGTAGCCTGAAACGAGTGATGGGCAGCGGCCAAAGCAGGCAGCATCAGGCAGGCTGAAATGAGGGTGATGATTCTGAATTTCATACGGCAATCCCGGTTTCGTTTTTATTATGGTCTTGATTATAACTGAATGACTCTTTGCTTTGGCAATACACCGTTTCCTGTTTAAAAGGCATAAAAAAACCGGCTAAAGCCGGTTTTTTTATGATTCAACTGCCTGCGAAATCAGGTTTTAATTGCCTTGATTGCGCTATTGAGGCGACTTTTATGACGGGCAGCCTTGTTGGCGTGGATGACACCTTTGTCAGCCATACGGTCAATTACCGGGACGGCGTCTCTGTATGCGGCAGTGGCCTCATCGTAATTCTTGCTATCTATGGCAGCGTTAACCTTCTTTATATAGGTACGCACCATGGAGCGGGCGCTAGCGTTTTGCCTGCGGCGTGATTCTGCTTGTCTGGCCCTTTTGCGTGCCTGTGCGGAGTTTGCCAAGAGTTTCTCCTTGAGTTCGTCTTTTGCTTGCTGAAAAAAGACGCGAATCATGCAGTTTTGACGGCATTTTGTCAACCATCCGGCCCCGTTTGCAGCCCCTTATTTCCCTGGCAGGTCCCGGAAATTGCTGTGTTAAGATGCATATGGAATAGACATCAAGGAGACCTGCATAGCGTGCAAGCCGCAGAGGATCGGTCAGAAGAAATCGAGGTTGCAAAATCCAGCCTGGTAGTCTCACTGATGACCTTTATTTCCCGGATTCTGGGTCTCGCCCGGGAAATCGTCTTTGCCGCCATTTTTGGAGATGGCGCCGCCGCTGACGCCTTCTTTGTTGCTTTCAAGATTCCAAATTTCCTGCGCCGCCTCTTTGCTGAGGGGGCCTTTTCCCAGGCTTTTGTGCCGGTCCTGTCTGAATACCGCAAGAAACGAACCTTCGAAGAAGTCAAAAGACTGGTTGATCATGTCGCCGGTCGCCTGTCCCTGATCTTGGTGATAGTGGCCATTTTCGGTGTGGTTGCTGCACCTGTGCTGGCCGGACTCTTCGCCTTTGGCTACAGGGACACGCCGGACAAGTTCACCCTGCTGGTGGACATGCTGCGCATTACCTTTCCCTATATATTGCTGATATCCCTGACGGGATTTGCTGGCTCCATTCTAAATTCCTATGGTCGCTTCGCAGTACCGGCCATGACGCCGATATTTTTGAATCTCACCCTGATCAGCTGTGCGCTGCTGCTCAGTCCGCTGATGGGAGAGCCCATTCTCGCCCTGGCATGGGGGGTCATGATTGCCGGGATTATCCAGTTAATGTTTCAACTGCCGTTCCTTCGACATCTGAAGCTGCTCCCAAGTCCAAAACTGAAACCCAGGCATGAAGGCGTAGACAAGATCATTGCCCTGATGGTTCCCGTCATGTTCAGCGTCTCGGTTGGGCAGATCAACCTGCTGCTGGATACGGTACTGGCCACGGCCCTTGATGGTGATGGTGCAGTTAGCTGGCTCTATTATTCCGATCGCCTGATGGAATTGCCGCTGGGTATTTTTGCCATCGCCATTGCCACCGTTATCCTGCCAACGCTGTCACGCATACACGCGGCAGAAGATACGCAGCAATTTCTCAGTACCCTGGACTGGGGCCTGCGTTCGCTGCTGCTTGTAGGCCTGCCGGCGACACTGGCTCTGATTGCACTAGCCGAACCTCTCGTAGTCACTATTTACCAGCGTGGTGAGTTCAGCGTTGACTCGGTTGCACCAACAGCCAATGCCCTCAAAGCCTACAGTCTTGGCCTGCTTGGCTTCATGAGTATCAAGGTTCTCGCCACAGCCTACTTTTCCAGGCATGACACCACAACGCCAGTGCGATACGCCGTGATCGCCATGGTGACCAACATGGCCATGAACCTCATGCTGATTGTTCCTCTCGGTCATATAGGGCTGGCGCTGGCAACATCCCTTTCAGCATTTGTTAATGCCGGTCTGTTGTTGAAGGGCTTGGTGAAAAGAGAGGTGTTCTGTTTTGCGCAGCACTGGAGGCGTTACCTGCTGCAGGTCATCGCGGCCAATGCTGCCATGGTCATCGTGCTCAGGCTGCTTTATGTGCCCGAGCGCATAGACATGTGGCTGGATTCAGGCGCGCTGGCCAGGGTAATTGATCTTACTATAGTCTGTCTGGCTGGTGCTGCTACCTATGGTCTTGTACTTCTCGCAACCGGTGTCAGGCCGTCTCACTTTCGGCAAAAAGCATAGATTCGCATTTCGCCGCTGGGGTCAGTGCAATATAATGCCCGCTTTTTCAGCGGCCATGCCGATTCATGAGCATATTCAGCGAATTTTCTTCATTTAAGGCAGAGTACGACGCCTGCGTTGCCACTATTGGCAAGTACGATGGCTTGCATCTGGGTCATCAGCATGTCGTGGAGTCACTGCGTGCTATAGCCAAGGCCAGGAACCTGCCGTCAGTGGTCATACTGAGTGAACCCCATCCCGAGGAATATTTTGCCGGAGACAAGGCTCCGCCGCGATTGAGCCGGTTCCAGGACAAGGTAGATTTCCTGCTCTCCAATGGTGTTGATGCCATTTACAAGATGACCTTTGATAAAGCGCTCTGTGAATTGAGTGCCCTGGATTTCATTCAGCAGTTCCTTGTTGATGGCTTACATGTCAGCACGTTAATCGTGGGGGATGATTTTCGCTTTGGCCATAAACGAAGCGGTGATTTTTCTCTGCTGCAGGAAAAAGGTCTCGAGCTGGGGTTTGAAGTGTTGCGCGAGGAGCCCTGTCTTGTCGAGGGAGAAAGAGTCAGCAGCACACTTGTCAGGCAGGCACTGATGCAGGGAGATTTTGAGGCGGTCAGAAACTACCTTGGCCGAAACTATGTCATAACTGGAAAGGTGGAAGAGGGTAAAAAACTTGGCCGCGAACTCGGTATCCCGACAGCTAATTTAATGCTGGGAAGCAGCAAGCTGCCCCTACATGGCATTTTCAGTGTAAAGGTGCAGCATGAAGACCGCACGCTTTTGGGGGTTGCCAGCGTTGGCTACAATCCCACTGTTGAGAATATTGATATACCAAAGCTGGAAGTATTCCTGTTTGATTTCGATGAAGATATATATGGAGAGACACTCCACGTGGAATTTGTTCAGAAACTCAGGGATGAAAAAACATTTGATAATCTGGATGCCTTAAAAACCCAGATGGAAAAAGATATCGAGGAGGCTAGGCTTTCCCTGCAGGTGCCGTGATTCAGGTTGACATGAATGAATATGGAAAATAACACGCCAGGAAAAACCAGGCTGATTATTCTTTATGCCTGTGCGTTCTGTATTGTTCTGCTGGACAGGGCAACAAAGGTATTAAGTGATGCCAACCTGGAACCCGGAGTACCTTTCCAGGTCTTCCCGGGCTTTGATTTAATGCTGGCCTATAACACCGGTGCTGCCTTCAGTTTTCTCAGCGAGGCCGGAGGCTGGCAGCGTTGGCTGCTAACAGCGGTCTCCCTTGGGGTGAGCATTTTCCTGGCAGTGTGGTTGGCGAAACTGCGCCGTTCCCAGAGATTATTGAGTATTGCGCTGGTCTTACTTCTCGGTGGTGCCGTAGGTAACCTGTATGACCGTGCTCTTGCCGGTTATGTTATTGACTTTATCAGTGTCTATGCTGGCGACTGGCGCTTTGCGACATTCAATATTGCCGACTCTGCCATCAGTGCAGGGGCTTCCCTGATGGTGTTAGACATCATTCTTGACTGGCGAAAAACGCCTGAAATGGAAAATGGAAAAGATTCAGCTCCGTGATATTACAGTTGAAGCAACTCCGGTTGCGAAGACTGACCAATTTGATGCCGATCAGCTTGCCCCGGGTAAAACTGTGCGCATGCATTTTGAGTTGTCATTGCCTGGAGGTGAGATCATTGACAGTAATTTCGAGGGAAATGCCGTCGAGTTTACAGTCGGAGACGGCAACCTGCTGCCTGGCTTTGAGCAATCAATATTCGGCCTACAAGAGAATGATGAGCACACGGTGGAAATACCGCCCAGTGAAGCCTTTGGCGACCACAATGAAGACAATATACAGGTTATTCCGAGATTTCGTTTTCCTGCAGACTTGGTGGTTGAAAAAGGCCTGATGATAAACTTTGCGGACAGTGCCGGTAATGAACAGGCCGGCGTGATTGCGAATTTTGATGCTGACAGAGTGACTGTTGATTTCAATCATCCCCTGGCTGGGAAAAATATTCTGTTTCGCGTCAGGATACTCTCCATACACTGATTTTGACGGTAAACTCCGTAACCATGAATTCACCCAGTGACAGTCTTCATATCAACCTGGCCAACCCCAGGGGTTTCTGTGCCGGTGTCGATCGTGCGATTGATATTGTTAATCGTGCCCTTGACCTGTTCGGACCGCCTATCTATGTCCGTCACGAGGTTGTACACAATAAGACTGTGGTCGAGTCTCTCAGTAAAAGAGGGGCAATTTTTGTTGATGAACTCTCGGATGTTCCGGTAAAGAACGAAAAGGGTGAATCATCCATTGTGATATTCAGCGCGCACGGAGTATCCCAGAAAGTGAGGGAAGAGGCCGACCAGCTGGGGCTTCGGGTCTTCGATGCCACCTGCCCATTAGTGACCAAGGTGCATCTTGAAGTCATCAAGTACAGCCAGGCGGGGCAGGAATGCATACTAATTGGTCATGCCTTCCACCCGGAAGTCGAGGGTACGATGGGTCAGTACGATGACAGCAACGGGGGGATGATTTACCTGGTTGAATCAGAAAAGGATGTTAAGGACCTGGTTGTAAGGGACGAAAAAAATCTGGCCTACGTGACGCAAACAACCCTATCCATGGATGACACTTCGCGCATCATAGATGCCCTGCAGGAGAGATTCCCCGCCATCTCGGGTCCTCGTAAAAAAGATATCTGCTATGCCACGCAGAACAGGCAGGATGCTGTAAAACAGTTGGCGCTGGAAAATGACCTGGTGCTGGTAGTGGGGTCGCCCAATTCATCGAATTCAAATCGTCTTCGGGAGCTAGCCGAGCGCATGGGCAGTGAATCCTACCTGATTGATCATGCCCGTGAGATTAAAGAGCAATGGTTTGAGGGTAAGCAATCTATTGGTATTACTGCTGGGGCCTCAGCACCTGAAATCCTAGTTAAGGAAGTTATAGATAGACTGAGAGAGCTGGGAGGTCATGAGCCTGAGGAAATCCAGGGTGTCGAGGAAAATATTGTATTTTCCATGCCGCGCGAACTGAAATAGTTCGCCAGGCCAGTCCTGACACTGCCTCATATATAACATATCAACCCCAGGAAAATGATGTCAACGAGGCTGAAGCGGACAAACTGCGATGTTACCGTGCACCTAGCCTGAGGCGATAACACTCGTAAAAAACCAGAATATTAAATATCAGGCAGATAGTGACAATTTGTATATCACTGCGCTGGCCGGAGTGGTCCCTATGCGTATTCGCGCTAACGCGTTTCCCTAGGAGTTGTCTTCCAGGAATTTGTTTTTATGGGGTTCGCAGCAAAACCAGGCATCCTCATATCTTACCGCTTCGACCTGAGGAACATGAACGGAACAGTAATGGCACGACACCATGTTCTGGTTTTCCAGTTTTGCTTCTGGCTTTTTACCGGTATTTACTCTGGCTTTCACATTATTGACGAGCCGCCAGATAAGCCAGATAACCAGTCCAAGAATGATGAGTCTGATGAGGCCCATAAAAGTCTTTATAATGGCTAATGTGTGTCAGACAATACCGCACCTATTGGACAATATCCATAGATAGTCTGCCGCCTTAAGAGCAACTGCACAGTCACCAAAACCAGGAAAAAGCTCGCCGTAAAGCACAGGAATTTGCCTTGTCATTCAGTAACCAGGAACAAGTTCAGGCATCGCTACGCATTGTCATGGCCCAGGTGAATCCCCTAGTCGGGGATATTCCCGGCAATGCAGAGCTAGTGATACGAACAGCACGTGTAATTCTTGGTGAACAGTCTGCCGATATCATCGCGTTTCCCGAGCTCATCCTAACGGCATACCCTCCTGAAGATCTTTTGTTGCGTGAGAGCTTGGATATCCGTATAGAAAGCGCGCTGGAAAAAATCAGGGAAGCCAGGCTAGATACCCACCTGGTTGTAGGCTACCCAGGGCGGGAAGGGGGTTGCCTCTTTAACATGGTTTGCATCATTTATCGTGGCGAAACCATTGGTACTTACAAGAAGCAGTGCTTGCCCAATTACCAAGTGTTTGATGAGAAACGATATTTTACAGAGGGAAGTGAACCCTGCGTGGTCAATATCAATGGCCTGCCCACAGGGTTTACCATTTGCGAGGATCTCTGGGAAAGCGGCCCAATGGCGCAGGCCGCTGCTGCCGGTGCCAAGTTGATGGTCAATATCAATGGGTCACCGTTTCACACCAACAAGCTAGCAGAGCGTCAGCAGGCACTAGAGAGTCGTCTTGCTGAAGCACCTATGCCAATTGTCTACGTTAACCAGGTAGGAGGGCAAGATGAGCTTGTGTTTGATGGCTGTTCCATGGCCATAGATAAAAACGGTGCTGTCCGAGTGCTCGCACCCGCCTGCGAAGAAAAGAATGTTCTCGTCACTGCTCAGTTTGACGGGTCCGAGGCTGAAATTGAGGAAGGAGAAATTACCGCGCTTGAGGATCACCTTGCGCTTGTTTACAAGGTGCTTGTTCAGGGCCTCAAGGACTATGTGAACAAGAATGGCTTTCGTGGTGTCGTGCTTGGTCTGTCCGGGGGCATAGATTCAGCCCTTACGCTGGCTATTGCCGTGGATGCGCTGGGCAGCCATCGGGTCAACGCGATCATGATGCCGTTCAGGTATACCTCTGAAATAAGTATCGAGGATGCCGCCGAGCAGGCTGGAAATTTTGGCGTTAATTACCGTGTCATTGTCATCGACAATATCTATGAGAGCTTCATGACCAACCTGGCAGAAGAGTTTGCCGGTACTGAGGTCGACCTGGCAGAGCAGAATTTGCAGGCTAGGGCCCGCGGTGTATTACTGATGGCAATATCGAATAAGAAAGGCTATCTGGTGCTGACCACCGGAAACAAAAGTGAAATGGCGGTTGGCTATTCGACGCTTTATGGTGACATGGCGGGAGGCTTTGATGTACTTAAAGATGTTCCAAAGATGTTGGTGTACAAATTGGCCAGGTATCGCAATACCATGGCTGCCAGTGATGGCGAGATTATTCCCGCACGCATAATTGAGAGGCCTCCTTCTGCAGAACTTGCCCCAGACCAGGTTGATGAAGACAACCTGCCGCCATATGAAATTCTCGACCAGATCCTTGAGCTTTATATTGAAGGGGATCAGAGTGCCCATGCCATCATTGAAAAAGGTTTCGATCAAGATACCGTTATGCGAGTATTGAGGCTCGTTGATCTCAATGAGTATAAGCGACGACAGGCGCCAGTTGGGGTCAGGATCAGCAAAAAAGGTTTTGGTCGCGATCGTCGTTATCCCATCACCTCTGGATGGCAACTGGGCGAATAAAATCACATTAGAAAAATATCAATAATAGCCGGAACAGCCATGCAGAAAGATGACAATAAATACTGGCAGGAGAATATTCGCATACTCACTGTGCTACTGGGTATCTGGTTCGTCGTTTCCTTTCTGATGTCAGTGATTTTTGTTGATCAGCTTGATGCTATTCGCATTGGCGGATTCAAATTGGGATTCTGGATGGCGCAGCAGGGATCGATCTATGTCTATGTCATCATAGTCTTTGTCTACCTGAAACTCATGGATAAGCTAGACCACAAACATCACCATGATGAGAAAGATATCCTGGCCCAGGAAGAAGCAGAAGAGCTGGGCCAGTAAACAGGCCCGAGCTTCCAGCTGCAGTCATTAATAAATGAATCACAAAATCCCGATATGAATTTACAGGTACTTACTTACATCACGGTCGGTATTACTTTTCTTATATACATCGCTATAGCGATCTGGTCACGTGCCTCTTCGACCAAGGAATTCTACATTGCCGGTGCCCATGTTCCACCGCTGGCTAACGGACTCGCCACTGCAGCTGACTGGATGTCAGCTGCGTCATTTATCTCCATGGCCGGAATCGTTTCCTATATGGGCAGGGACGGGTCAGTTTACCTTATGGGGTGGACAGGCGGTTATGTATTGCTGGCCTTGATGATAGCGCCGTATCTGCGAGATTTCGGCAAGTTCACAGTCCCGGATTTTATCGGTGACCGGTACTATAGTCAGTTTGCCCGAATGGTTGCCGTGGTCTGCGCTATTTTTGTTTCCTTTACCTATGTTGCCGGTCAAATGCGTGGTGTCGGCGTGGTCTTTTCCCGTTTTCTCGAGGTGGATATCAACCTTGGAGTGCTGATCGGTATGGGTATCGTCTTTTTCTATGCCGTGCTCGGCGGCATGAAAGGCATCACTTATACCCAGGTTGCTCAATACTGCGTCCTCATTTTTGCTTACATGGTTCCCGCCGTGTTTATCTCGATTCTAATGACCGGCAACATCATCCCACAACTGGGTTTTGGTGCTGAACTGAACGATTCATTCGGAGGCGGCTACCTGCTGGATCGACTGGATGGGCTGCACGAAGAACTGGGATTTGCGGCCTACACGGAAGGAGTGCGAAGCAATCTTGATATCCTGTTTATCACGGCAGCTTTAATAATGGGAACCGCTGGCTTGCCGCATGTCATTATTCGTTTCTTCACGGTTCCCAGCGTCAGGGCTGCACGAAAATCAGCCGGCTACGCGATCCTCTTCATTGCCATTTTATACACTACGGCTCCAGCTATTGCCGCATTTGCGCGCACTAACCTGATTAATACTGTAAATAATGCCGAGTACGTTTCCATGCCGGGCTGGTTTAAAACTTGGGAAAATACGAGCCTGATTCGTTTCGAAGACAAGAACGGTGACGGCTTGATCCAGTACGTTGCTGATGCTGAAGTCAACGAACTCACGGTGGACCGGGACATTATCGTACTGGCCAATCCGGAGATAGCGAAGTTGCCAAACTGGGTTATAGCGCTTGTAGCTGCCGGGGGACTGGCTGCAGCGCTTTCAACGGCAGCCGGATTGCTGCTGGTGATATCAACAGCGATATCGCACGATCTGCTTAAACGCAATCTGATGCCGGATATCAGTGAAAAACAGGAACTGTCCTTCGCAAGAATAGCCATCCTTTTTGCTGTTTGTGTGGCAGGATATTTTGGCATCAATCCTCCCGGCTTTGTGGCACAGGTGGTGGCCTTTGCATTTGGCCTGGCTGCGTCATCTTTTTTCCCTGCCATAGTGCTTGGCATTTTTTCGACGCGCATGAACAGAGAAGGCGCTATTTCAGGAATGATCGCAGGCATCGTTTTTACGGCAACCTATATTATTTACTTCAAATTTATAAATCCGGCAGCAGACACGGCAACAAATTGGTGGCTGGGGATTTCGCCTGAGGGTATCGGCACGCTTGGTATGCTGATTAATTTTGCGGTCGCGATAGGCGTCTGCAGGCTAACGGCAGAGCCGCCCCAGGAGATCAAGGATATGGTTCTGGATATCAGGGTTCCGGGAAAGCCTGACTAGCACAATTACAACTCACTCAAGCTCTTCGGCTGCTCTTCAAGTTTTTAATGAAGCCGGTTTTCTTATAGGGTAAGCTGATTCTCCGTTTAACAACTATAGCTCAAGCCACCGTTTCTGCATGGCTTCGCTGAGAGCAAGTAAATCGCTCATCTCGTTAAAGGCTTCGTCCTTTATGCCGTTCCAGCTGATGTCCGGTTCCTCGTCGAACTCAATATCCGTCACGATAGTGGTTAGCAGTTTGCTCAGGGGAAGAATTTCCTTGTGGGTCTTTATAAGTGCTTGGACACGACTCGAGCCGCGAAACCTCATTTCTGCTATCTGCTCAACGTTTTCTATCACCTCTTCGACAGTGGAATACTTTTTTAGGATTCTTGATGCCGTGGTTGCTCCAACACCCGGTATCCCGGGAATGTTGTCGATCTTGTCTCCCGTCAGGGCAAGCATGTCTGCTATCTGATCAGGGCGTACTCCAAAATGCTGTTCAATACCCTTGTGATTGAGCACCTTGCCGCGGGCAAAGTCCCACCATGCATCTTCTTCACCGAGCACCAGTTGCGCCAGATCTTTGTCCGCACTGACAATGGTAATCGCCATACCTTGTTCTCTTAGACGATGGGCGAGAGAGCCGATTATGTCGTCAGCTTCATAACGTTCACT
>RFVC01000046.1 GCA_009922595.1 Gammaproteobacteria bacterium
CTGCTGCCTCCCGTAGGAGTCTGGGCCGTGTCTCAGTCCCAGTGTGGCTGATCATCCTCTCAGACCAGCTATGGATCGTCGCCTTGGTAGGCTTTTACCCCACCAACAAGCTAATCCAACGCAGGCTCCTCTAATAGTGCAAGGTCCGAAGATCCCCTGCTTTCCCCCGTAGGGCTTATGCGGTATTAATTCGAGTTTCCCCGAGCTATCCCCCGCTACTAGGTAGATTCCTACGCGTTACTCACCCGTCCGCCGCTCGTCGCCTGGGTGCAAGCACCCATCGTTACCGCTCGACTTGCATGTGTTAGGCCTGCCGCCAGCGTTCAATCTGAGCCATGATCAAACTCTTCAGTTTAAAATTTTCAAAGCACGAAATCCGAAAACTTATTTTCAGACGTCGCGCTAAAAAGCTTTCTAAACTTTTATAAGTTTAGGCTCAACGCTAAAACTACTGCTTAACTTAAAACTGCTGTATGTTGCAGTTTCAAGGGTTTGAATTAACGCAGTTGTTTACTCGTTGAGTTGTATTTTCTGATACAAATTCAACCAGCAAACACCCACTTCTATTACTTGATTGAGTTGTTAAAGAGCATCCCCAGAAACAGGGAACGCGCATTATACTGATTAGGCGCCTTTGCACAAGTTTTTTTCACAAAAAACTTAATCTTTTTTAATATGGCTGAAAATGCCGTATTTCGGGGCTTTCAGGCTTATTCGCGATAGCCCAAATGGAAGAGTTTTTTGCCTCTTTTAAGCAGGAAAAACTTGCCAAAAAAAGCCTGGTTCCAATCGAGGCATACGGCCGGGTCAGAAACCTTCTCACCGTTAACTGAAACGGCACCGTTTCCGATGAATTCTCGGGCCATTTTATTGGAGCTGGCCAGTTCTGTCTGAACCAGGGCCTCCACCAGTGTTTCCCCTTCTAATAATGACGACGGCATTCCGTCCTGCTTGAGCTGGCCAAAGTCCTCCTCGGTCAGACTGCTGATATCACCGCTGAACAGAGCATCAGAAATACGCTGCGCTGCAGCAAGACCTTCCTCACCATGAACAAGACGGGTCACCTCACGCGCAAGAAT
Source organism: Gammaproteobacteria bacterium (assembly GCA_009922595.1). Lineage (GTDB taxonomy): Bacteria > Pseudomonadota > Gammaproteobacteria > Pseudomonadales > Pseudohongiellaceae > Eutrophocola. The sequence continues at coordinate 1,080 of RFVC01000046.1, forward strand.
GCCCTGGGCTTCCGGGCGGCCCCGGGCTGCCTTGTCTGCTTCTTCTATAGCCTCTATTTCGGCCGGGCTCAGGAAGGTGAAATAGCGCAGGAAGGTATAGACATCGGCATCGGCCGTGTTGATCCAGAACTGGTAAAAGGCATACACGGAGGTGCGAGCCGGATCCAGCCAGATTGTGCCTTCCTCGGTTTTCCCAAACTTGCCGCCATCAGCCTTGGTGACCAGGGGAAGAGTCAGGCCATAGACCTGCTGCTGGTTGAGACGCCGGGTAAGGTCTATCCCGGCCGTTATATTGCCCCACTGGTCTGAGCCGCCAATCTGCAGTGTGCAGTCATGCATCTGGTTGAGCTTGGCAAAGTCATAGGCCTGCAGAATCATGTAGCTGAATTCGGTATAGGAAATCCCCTCACCTTCTCGCTCAATGCGCTGTTTCACGCTTTCCTTCTGAATCATGGCATTCACCGAGAAGTGCTTGCCGATATCCCTCAGAAAATCGAGGATTCCGACATTCTCAGTCCAGTCCAGGTTGTTCAACACGATGGCGGAATTTTCGCCGCAATCGAAGTCAATGAAGCGCTCAAGCTGCTGGCGGATCTTAGCAGTCCACTCCGCGGTGACCTCGGCAGAATTCAGCTTTCTTTCCTTGGATTTGAAACTTGGATCACCAACCATGCCGGTGGCTCCCCCAGCCAGGGCGATTGGCCTGTGGCCGGCTAGCTGGAATCGCTTTAGGGCCAGCAGGGGCACCAGAGAGCCGATGTGTAGGCTGTCCGCAGTGGGATCAAACCCGCAATACACGGTGCGGCATTGCTCACCAAGATGCTCAACCAATTCCTCCTGGGCTGAGGCTTGCTGCAGCAGGCTGCGCTGGGAAAGGTCTTCTATTAAGTGCTTGTTGGTCACAGATTCTATGGATTTGTCTTGATTTAAAGAGGCGAAACTTTACTAAAAGCCATACCATTTTGCTAGGCTGCCTGACTTACGACAAAAACAGCAAAAATGCCTCTAAACAAGAGCTACTCGACTCGCTTCGAAAAAGTATATCAACAACACAATTTGATATAGTCCAGTAGATTACGGCCACTATTAAATAAGATACTATAAGAACATTATGGATCCTATTGATTCTATTAAACGCAGTTTGGATGACTGGCTGCCTGGTAATCACCGCTGGGCACTGCTGGCCCTAGTGAGTTTTCTCTTTGTTATCACCCATGATAACGATTATGTCGGCGTCACTCTTCAACCCCGTCAGCCTGTTCCTGCTATAACTCAAACTGAGACTTTACTTGCTAAAGAATCAACTGAAGAGCAGCCTGCGGTCACCGCTCAGGAAAACACACAGATAAAGCCTAAACCAGCTAAGCCAGAGAACCTGGTCACAAACCTCTCCGCCCCAGAACTGTCCAATGCCCCTGTTGCACAGCACAAAACTGAATCGCCTGACTATGTGACCGAGGTAAAATCCGGCGACAACCTCAGCCTGATATTCACTCGCGCCGGCCTGACTGCCCAGGATGTTTACCAGGTAAGCAGCAGCGCCCCCCAGACGCGTCTGTTAAGCAACCTCTATCCGGGATACAAGCTCGAGTTTTATTTCAGGGATGACAAGTCCCTAGAGCGGCTGAACGTGATCAAGAGCCAACTCGAAAGCCTAGAAATTACCCGGGATGAACAGGGACAATACATTGCAACGGAAATAACGCGAGAGCCTGACATTCGCCAGGTATTCCGCGAGGCAACTATTGATAACTCTCTTTTCCTCGCCGCGCAGCGGGGCGGAATTTCCGCTGGCGTAACCATGGAACTGGCCGGGATATTCGGCGGTGTGATTGATTTCCTCCTGGACACCCGACAGGGCGACACCTTCAATCTCATGTATGAAGAAAAATACCTGGACGGCGAATACATAGGCAATGGCAGAATACTAGCGGCGCAATTTACCAACCAGGGTGAAACATTCACCGCGGTCCGTTACGTCAACAGAGCAGGCAAATCCGATTTCTACAATACCGAGGGGGAAAGCATGCGCAAAGCCTTCCTGCGTAACCCTGTGGATTTCACCCGCATAAGCTCAAGCTTCAACCTGCGTCGAAAGCACCCAATTCTCAACACCATCAGGGCACATAAAGGGACTGACTATGCAGCACCGCGGGGAACACCCGTGGTAGCAACAGGCAATGGTCGCGTTACCTTCGTGGGCCGTAATGGCTCCTTCGGTAAGCTAGTGGTTATCCAGCATGGTGAAAGATTTCAGACCAAGTATGCTCACCTAAATGGTTACGCCAACGGGATCAAGAAAGGCAAACGCATCAAGCAGGGACAGATAATCGGGTACGTAGGCTCCACTGGCGGGGCTACGGGGCCGCACCTGCACTATGAATTCCTCATGGACGGAGTACACAGAAATTCACGCACGATTCACAACCAGCTTCCTAAAGCAGAGTCCGTTCCCAGGAAAGAGATACATCGCTTCCGCGAACACACCCAGATCCTACTTACCCAGCTGGAAAATTATATGGGCGATACCCAAAAAATTGCCCATTACCAGCCTGCCGATTAATGGCCTCCAACATTTATATAGGATTAATATCAGGCACCAGCATGGATGGTGTGGACTGCGCACTGGTGGATTTTAGCGATGGCAGCCCCAACCAGATAGATTTCATCACTACCGAAATCCCCGAAGATCTCAGGCAGAATTTGCTGGCGCTTTGTGAAGACCATCATGGGCAGGTCTCACTGCTGGGAGAGGCCGATATAGAATTCTCCCGCTGCCTGACTTCCAGCGTAGACCGACTATTGAAAAAAAACCAGTTGAAGCGCACTCAGGTGAAAGCAATAGGCAGTCATGGTCAGACCATTCGACACCAACCTTCAGGCTATGCCCCTTTTACTTTGCAGATTGGTGATCCAAACACGCTGGCCGAGCTCACGGGAATTACCACGGTTGCTGATTTTAGACGCCGCGACATGGCGGCAGGTGGTCAGGGTGCTCCACTGGTACCCGCCTTTCATAGGGAAATATTTTCCAGCGCAGAAACAGACCGCGTGATCCTGAATATTGGCGGAATGGCCAATATCACCCTCTTGAAAAAAACCGGTGAGATTTCCGGATTTGATACGGGACCAGGCAACGTGTTGATGGACACCTGGATTCAGAAAAAGCAGGGACACCCCTTTGATCATGATGGCGCCTGGGCCAGCACTGGAACTGTAAACACAGAACTACTGGCCGAGCTGCTGTCAGAAAACTATTTCAGTATGCCCGCCCCTAAAAGCACCGGAAGAGAATTATTTAACGAGGTATGGCTGAATAAAAAGCTTGGTAGTGATGCCAACGAATTAAAAAGCGAAGACATCCAGGCCACCCTGCTTGCCTTGACCGTCAATTCAATTGCGCTGGCCATAAAAGAAGCACTGGACAGTGGTGACGTTATTATCTGTGGTGGCGGTGCTGCGAATAAACACCTGATGAAATACCTCGCAGAAGCGATGCCGGAATTTCAGATCATGCCCAGCTCAAGGCTGGGCGTTCTTGAGGACAGTCTTGAAGCAGTTGCCTTTGCCTGGATGGCCCACCAAACCCTGCAGCACAAGACAATAGATTTCACACCCTTTACAGGGGCAAGACATCCTGTGATTGCTGGCGGAATTTACTTATCCGCTAACCGCTAGAGCTGAGTCAGCTAAAATTAAATTGAAAATGACATACCGCAACCACAGGTTGTGGTTGCCAGGGGATTGTTAACCATGAAACGTGATCCCTCGAGGCCTTCGGTATAATCCACCTTGGAACCTATGAGGTACTGGTAGCTGAGAGGATCGACCAGCATCTCTGCCCCGTCATTGCTGATTACGGTGTCGTCTTCATTGACCGTTTCATCGAACGAGAAACCGTACTGGAATCCAGAGCAACCCCCACCTGTGACAAACACACGCAGTTTCAGTGCGGGGTTACCCTCCTCACTAATGAGTGCGCGAATCTTGCTGGCGGCATTATCGGTGAGCGCTATTGCTACCGCGTCATGGGTGCCGACAACCGGTTCGTTGACGTTTTCAGCTGCTGTCATGGGGATTAAAGGAAATTACTTTGAACGTTGGGATTATCCAATAACCAACTAAAACAGTCAAGTATTAGTCGTTTACCGAAGCTTTCTCTACAGCCTCTTCCAGGTCTTCGACGGTGTCGCCTACGTTGCCGTTAGGCTCCACGCCGAGCTGACGGGGCTGCAGATCTACTGAGTTCCTATGGCAAAGGCTGCCGTTAACCTCTGACCCAATCACCATTTCAATCAGGTGGTAGTAAACATTACCCAACACTCTAGCCTTGGCTGCCAATTCCAGATGCTGGGTGGAATGGACATCTCCCTCCACCAGGCCATTGATAATCACAGAGGGCACCTTGATCTCTCCCTGCACCAGGCCGCTTTCCCGAATCCGCACTTCGGCCGAGGAGTCTTCATCGGCATAGATGTTCCCACGGACTTTTCCTTCAACTTCAAGAGCGCCGCTGAAATGAATATCACCGGTGACTTCTGTCGCCCTGGAAATTAGCGAAGTGATATTTTCTGTACTGAATGGTTTTTTCACGGAAGCTCCGATCTTTTCATTCTCGTTATTCGACTACCCAGGCAAAACTTTTCTGGACAGTCTCATCATTACCTTCATCCACCGCAATAATCTGTACACCAAGCGGCTCAAATCTTTCCGGCAGCAGCAGCTCTCCCTGAATATTCTGAAAGTAGCGAAATTGCAGCCTGATATCCAGCTGATTCTCATCAACAGCAACACTGCGCAACGGCATGGATATCTCCTGTCGGTCCTGGCTACCTAGGATATTGACGTTGGCATATCCGCTTATAATGTTGTCGTTGTTGCCTACCTGCCGCAACTCAAGGCGGTATCGCACGCGTCCGGCATCATTCATGTTGACCAGGTCCAGTTGACCAATCATCAGCCCCGTATCGTTATTTTCGGGTGACATGATCTTCTTGTAATAAAGAACATCTTCCTCGAGCTGCGCAATTGTTTCACGAAAATTTAGGATGGTGTCCTGAACCTCTTCCAAAGCCTGGCGATCAACCGCACTGGCCTGCTCAGTGTTAATCAGTTCCTGCTGCAGGAAACTCATCTGGGAATTCATGTCATCCATTTGAATGAGCAGGGTATCCCTTTCCTCGCGAGCATCTCCGCTCACCTGTGTGCCCGCGCCATAACCATAAAAATAAAAACCGGCACTCGATGCAACTACGATCAGAATTATGACAACCCAATTAAGTGCAGTTCGCCATGGCTGGTACGGCACCACAATCATTTTCTGCTGTTTACTGCCTTTTACTGTAGGTGTTCTGCTCAACAGCTTTCCCTATCAAGATAAACAGACCGAATATTGAGGCCCATGCTCAGGGCAGTGCAGCTAAAATCTCTAATCCGGCAGATTCATTCAAGCCGAACATTATATTCATGTTTTGTATTGCCTGTCCTGCCGCCCCCTTCACAAGATTATCCTCGGCTGCAAAGACCACGACAGTATCACCGTTCTGGGGCCGACAAACTGAAAGCTGCAGATTGTTGGTTCCCCTGACACTCCTCGTATCCGGGCTCAGCCCCGCCTCAAGCACATCCACAAATGGCTCGTTCTTGTAGGTGTCCTCAAAGAGAGTCTGTAAATCGACACTCATATCTACAAGCGTGGCATACAGGCTCGCCTGGATTCCGCGAATCATCGGTGTCAGATGCGGCATGAAGGTCAATGAAACCTTCTCACTACTTACCTGGTTAAGCCCCTGTGTGATCTCAGGCAAATGCCGATGCCCATCAATTTTATAGGCCTTCATGCTTTCACTCGCCTCGCAGAGCAAAAAATTTTCAACAGCTGTGCGCCCTGCTCCACTGACCCCGGACTTACAGTCGGCAATCAGTCTGTTGTTATCCACTAGACCGTTTTTCACCAGAGGTAAAAATCCTAACTGGACTGCTGTCGGATAACAGCCAGGGTTGGCTACAACCTGCGCCCCCTTAATCAGTTCGCGGTTAACTTCAGGCAAACCATAAATAGCGCTTGCAACAATATCCGGGCAGACATGCTCCATGCCATACCACTGGCTCCAGACTCCAACATCCCTGATGCGAAAGTCCGCAGACAGATCGATCACCTTCACTCCCTTTTCAACAAGAGAAGGCACCATTGTCATGGCTGTTCCATTGGGTGTCGCAAAGAAAACAATGTCGCAACTCTCAAGCTGGGATGGCTCGGGAACAACAAAATCGAGATCCAGGTGACCGCGCAGGTTTGGAAACAGACTGGATACTGAGTTTCCAGACTCTTTCCTTGAGGTAACCGCCTCAATGGAAACGGCAGGATGCTTGACAAGCAGACGCAGCAATTCCTGCCCCGTGTAACCCGTAGCACCTACTATTCCTGCCTTGATCTGCGATGTATTCAACTATTTTCCTCTACTGGTTTTGTGCCAATCACGCGAATAACTGGACTTAACTATCAATCCTCTCCGTCAGGGGGCGCGTATTATAGGACCTAATGCCCGATTTTAAAAAGACGCTCTCCAGGCCTGTAAAAGACTGTTCCCTGAAAATCCCGTTTTACGAGCGGGAATGGTATCATCATGCTCTTCGTTTAACTCCCTGCGTACAGAAAAATGCTCTGGTTTAAGGCCTTTCACATCATTGCCGTGATCTGCTGGTTTGCAGCTATTTTTTACCTGCCCAGGCTGTTTGTGTACCACGCCATGAGCGAGGATGATGTCAGCAGGGAGCGATTCAAGATCATGGAAAGAAAGCTTTACCGCGGCATCATGACACCTTCAGCATTCCTGACGGTTATCTTCGGCGGCATTGTCTACATGTACAACCCCTTGTATTACTCCTCATCCGGCTGGATGCATGCCAAGCTGTTCTGCGTCGCCCTCCTGCTTATCTACCATTTTCTTTGCTGGCAGCATCTCAAGAATTTCAGGAATGACAAAAATGAAAAAAGTCACGTGTACTTCAGGTTCTTTAATGAAGTGCCCGTTATCCTTTTAATCATTGTTGTCATCCTTGTTGTAGTTAAACCGTTTTAATTCTGGAATACCCATGTCACCTGAACTTCTTCATTCTAACTCTGAACAACTATTTGAGTCGGCAAAATCCTTTATCCCTGGCGGCGTCAATTCACCGGTCCGCGCTTTCAAGGGCGTAGGTGGAAGCCCGGTATTTTTCAGCCAGGGCGAAGGCGCCTGGCTCACGGATGCAGATGGCAACCGTTACGTAGACTATGTTGGCTCATGGGGACCTTTGATTCTTGGTCATCGTCATCCCTCTGTTATGAAGGCACTTAAAGAACAACTCGAGCAGGGCGTCACTTTCGGAGCACCCACCGAGAAAGAAATTCATCTTGCAGAGCTGATTACACAACTTGTACCGTCAATAGAATCAGTGCGCCTGGTTAATTCGGGCACCGAGGCCACGATGAGCGCTATTCGCCTGGCAAGGGGTTACACCAGAAGAGACAAGATTGTTAAATTTGAGGGCTGCTATCACGGGCATGTCGATTCACTGCTAGTAAAAGCCGGTTCCGGCGCGCTTACTCTGGGAGCACCTGACTCCCTGGGCGTCCCGCAATCAACTTCCAGCGAGACCTTCGTTCTCCCCTACAATGATCTAGACTGTGTTGCCGGACTATTTGAAAAACAGGGAAGCGAGATTGCCTGCATCATTATTGAGCCAGTAGCCGGAAACATGAACCTGGTATCACCTGCTGAGGGTTACCTGCAGGGATTGCGTGAACTCTGCGATACCCATGGCGTTGTGCTCATTTTTGATGAAGTCATGACCGGGTTCAGAACTGCCCTGGGCGGTGCCCAATCTGTGTTTGGTGTCACACCTGATATGACCACATTAGGAAAAGTCATCGGCGGCGGATTACCTGTTGGCGCCTTTGGCGGCAAACAGAAAATCATGGATCTCCTGGCACCAACGGGGCCCGTTTACCAGGCCGGCACACTCTCAGGCAACCCACTGGCCGTCACGGCAGGTTTTGTCACACTAACCGAGATCAGCAAACCGGGGTTCTTTGAAGCTCTGACCGATAAAACTCAGGCCTTACTGGACGGTCTGAAAGCACGGGCAGAGAGCGCAGGAATTCCTTTTACGACGAACCAGGTTGGCGGCATGTTCGGCTGTTTCTTCAGTAAGGAAGAAACAGTCAGCACTTTCAGCCAGGTCATGGAATGTAACGTCGAGCAATTCAAAGAGTATTTTCACCTGATGCTGGATCAGGGAATTTACCTGGCACCCTCCGCATTTGAAGCAGGCTTCGTCTCAGCAGCACATGGAGAAGAAGAACTGCAATTAACGCTGGATGCCGGGGAAGCCGCATTTGAAAAATTATCAAAATAACTAAAAGGGGATAGAAGACCTATGAAGAAGTATCACGTTTATGGCATCGGGGCCGCACTGGTTGATAAGGAGTTCGAAGTCGAGGACAGCTTTTTTGAACATGAAAGCATCCAGAAAGGCATCATGACCCTGGTTGATGGCGAATCCCAGGAGACTCTTTTGCAGCGGCTCATGGATAAGTTTGGCCTGAAAAAGCGCGCCGGTGGCGGTTCAGCAGCCAACTCCATTTACGCGGTTTCCCAATTCGGCGGCAATACTTTTTTCTCCTGTAAAGTAGCCAACGACGAGTTCGGTGATTACTTCGTACAGGAACTGGGTGACCTTAACATTCACACCAACCTGGGTGATAACCGTGAGGACGGCGTTACCGGCAAGTGCCTGGTAATGGTAAGCCCCGATGCTGAGCGCACCATGCTCAGTTACCTCGGCATCTCCGAAACCTTGTCCAAGGATGAAATCGATGTCGATGCACTTAAAGATTCTGAGTACCTCTACCTGGAGGGCTACCAGGTGACCTCTGATACTGGTCGTGAGGCCTGTGTTTATGCCAGGCAAATTGCCAATGAGAACGGGGTAAAAACCTCAATCACGCTTTCCGACCCTGCGATGGTCCAGTTTTTCAGGGGTGGTCTACAGGAAATGATTGGCGAAGGTGTTGACCTGCTTTTTGCCAACGACGTTGAAGCCAAGGAATGGGCCGGCAAGGAAACCGTTGAGGAATCCATGGAAGAAATCAAAAAGATTGCCAAGCAGATAGTCATTACCAGGGGCTCTGAAGGCGCCTTGCTGTTTGATGGCGAGAATACCATCAGCATCGCAGCGCATTCAGTCAAGGCCGTGGACACTAACGGTGCCGGCGATATGTTTGCAGGCGCTTTCCTCTATGCAGTTTCTGCTGGTCATGATTTTGAAACGGCAGGCAATCTTGCCAGTCTTGCTGCGGCAACCACTGTCAGCAACTTCGGCCCTCGCCTGCCAGCGGAAAAACACCAGGAAATCAAAAAACAGATTATCAAGTAACCTCTCGCTTATTATCGGGACATAAAAAAAGCCGGTGTTTTCACATCGGCTTTTTTGTTTTACAAGCAATCTAATTTACTCGTCTACAGAGGCCTTGTCTTCATCTGTAACTTCTTTCATGGTCAGACTAATCTTGCCACGATCATCAATCTTGAGAACCTTAACCACTACTTCTTGTTTTTCCCTCAGATGGTCGCCAACATTTTCTACACGCTCCTGGGAGATCTGTGAAATATGTACGAGTCCATCCTTGCCTGGCAGGATTGTGACGAAAGCACCGAAGTCTACAATCTTGGAGACAATACCTTTGTAGAGTTTGCCTACTTCAGCCTCAGCCGTAATTTCTTCAATCATGGCAACCGCCGCATCACGGGAGTCTCCATCCTCACCATAAATACGAACATTACCATCATCATCAATATCAATAGATGCGCCAGTTTCTTCGGTAATGGAGCGAATAGTCGCACCACCTTTACCGATAACGTCCCTGATCTTGTCTGGATGAATTTTCAGGTTGGCCATTGAAGGCGCATACTCGGATATTTCGCCTGGAGCAGAAATCACCTTGTTCATTTCACCTAGGATATGCATCCTTGCGTGATAAGCCTGCTCAAGTGCAGTTTCCATGATTTCTTCAGTAATACCCTGGATCTTGATATCCATCTGCAGCGCCGTGACACCATTGGCTGAACCAGCTACCTTGAAGTCCATGTCGCCGAGGTGATCTTCATCACCCAGGATATCGGTCAGCACAGCAACACCTTCCTCTTCCTTAATCAGACCCATGGCGATACCGGCTACAGGGGCTTTAACAGGCACACCTGCATCCATCAACGCCAGTGATGTACCACAGACAGAAGCCATGGAACTGGAACCGTTGGACTCAGTGATTTCAGAAACCACGCGAATCGCGTAAGGGAATTCATCTTCAGTGGGTAGCACTGCTGCCACACCCCGACGGGCAAGACGACCATGGCCGATTTCACGACGCTTCGGCCCACTCATAAATCCTGTTTCACCCACGCTGAACGGAGGGAAGTTATAGTGAAGCATGAACGGGTCTTTCTTGGTGCCGGAAAGATCTTCAATAATCTGCGCATCTCTCAGTGCACCTAAAGTGGCAACAACCAGTGCCTGTGTTTCTCCACGGGTGAACAAGGCTGAACCATGAGTTTTAGGAAGCACGCCGGTCTCAACTTCGATAGAACGGACAGTTTTTGTATCACGTCCATCAATACGGGGCTGACCCTTAATGATATTGCCGCGAACAATTTTCTTTTCCAGAGAACCGAAAATATTATGGACTTCAGAAGCCTTAACCGGAGGCTCAGCCTCTTCATTGGCAAACTGCTCCACAGCCTGGTCACGCAATACTGATAGTGAATCCTGGCGTTGGGTTTTGTCAGAAATCTGGTAAGACGCATTAATGCCTTCGCTAAAGCTTGCAGCAATAGCATCTGTGAGTGACTGGTTGACTTCTGGTGGTGTCCATTCCCAGTCAGGTTTACCGACTTCCGCCTTGAGCTCGTTGATCGCATTTATGATCACCTGCATTTCCTGGTGCGCAAAAAGTACCGCACCAAGCATGAGGTCTTCGCTGAGCTCCTTGGCTTCAGATTCAACCATCAGTACGGCTGAATCAGTACCTGCAACGACCATATCAAGATCCGATGTTTCCAATGCATCGTTAGTCGGGTTCAGCAGGTAGCCATCAGTGTCGTTATAGCCAACACGGGCCGCACCAAGAGGACCAGCAAAAGGAATACCGGAAATCGCCAGGGCTGCGGAAGCGCCGATCATGGAAGCAATATCCGGATCGATATGCTTGTCAGATGAGATGACAGTACAGATAACCTGCACTTCATTCATGAAGCCCTTGGGAAAAAGCGGCCTGATAGGCCTGTCGATCAAACGGGAAGTCAGCGTTTCTTTTTCAGTCGGGCGACCTTCCCTTTTAAAGAAGCCGCCAGGAATTTTTCCGGCAGCATAAGTTTTTTCCTGGTAGTTAACGGTTAATGGAAAAAAATCGGCATCAGGATTAGCTGACTTTCTTCCAACGACTGTAGCAAGAACGACTGTCCTGCCTACTGTAACCATGACAGCACCTGTTGCCTGACGGGCCACCTTGCCCGTTTCCATGATTACGGTGTCATTTCCAAAGTTGAATTCTTTACGGGTGGGATTAAACATATATTTTCTCTTTTCCTATATACGTACGAACCTGGCAGACCCCATGCCCGCCAGGCCAAAAAAAGTTTTAACGACGCAGTCCAAGTCTTTTGATCAAGGTTGCGTAACGGTTAACGTCTTTTCTTTTAAGATAGTCGAGCAGTTTGCGACGTGTATTCACCATGCGAATTAGTCCGCGGCGTGAATGATGGTCGTGATTATGCTCTTTGAAGTGTTCCTGAAGCTGATTGATGTTGGTTGTCAGCAGTGCCACTTGGACTTCAGGGGATCCGGTGTCACCTTCTGTTAATGCAAACTCGCTGACAATCTCAGCTTTCTGCTCGGCAGATAAGGCCATTTTTTACTCCTGTGAATATGCTCATATTTAAGTTCAAACATCCATTTAAATCAGAAAAACCATGCATATTTATAGTTCCCTGAGGTGCTTCCATGCCTTGTAATCCGGGCTTCTTAAGGCTTCGAGATCGCAAGGTCGCGTACCTTAACACACATCCTTACTTACTTACAGCACTTAGGCGCAGGTTTAATACTTCCTTTATCCAGGAAATTCATAAGCCTGACGGGCGCTACGCGGCCATCATCAAGAATTTTACCGATCCCGAAGAAATCTCCCTCATCATACAGGCGAACTTCCCCTGAAACCGGCAAACCCCTGGCAATGACGGCCTGACCATGGCGAATAAATTCTGCTGTTCCAGAGGGCAAATCCACCATTTCCAGGTTCTCAACCGCAAGGTCACTGGGATGAAGGTAATTATCCAGTACTTCCGGGCCCTCTGCTTCAGCCGCTTTTTCAAGCGCCTCAATATTTACAGCCTGCGCTTCGGTAAAGGAGCCTGACTGCAGCCTTCTCAGCATAATCACGTGGCCGCCGCATCCCAGCATATCGCCAAGATCATCGGCTATCGCCCTGATGTATGTGCCCTTGCTGCAATCGATTTCCAGGTCAATCTCGTCGCCGCGGAAATCCAATAATTCGAGCCGATCAACTCTTACCACCCTTGCCTTCCTCTCAACTTCCTTGCCCTCCCTAGCAAGCTTGTAAAGAGGTACCCCCTGATGTTTTAGCGCAGAGAACATCGGAGGAACCTGCGTGATCTCTCCCCGGAAGTATTCTAGGCATTGTTCAACTTCTTCAAGTGTTACCTGCTTATCACTGGTAGAGATGGTTTCGGACTCAGAGTCACCACTGGCGGTTTTCACGCCAAGCCTGACAGTGGTGCGATAGGATTTATCTGCATCAAGAAGGAACTGGGAAACTTTCGTCGCCTCTCCAAAGCAGAGGGGAAGTACGCCTGTCGCGAGGGGATCCAGACTGCCTGTGTGTCCGGCTTTGGCAGCATCAAGCAGGCGTTTTACACGCTGCAGGCAGTGATTGGAAGAGGCGCCACCGGGTTTATCCAGCACGAGAATACCATGCACATTCCTGCCTTTTCTTTTCTTACCCAACTGGTCAGCCTTCTTATTAGCTCAAGTAAAGAGGTTAACATTCGTCATCGTGCTGATTATCACGCTCATCACGGGCAAGTGCTTCATCAATGAGACTGGTCAGGTGCTGACCCTTGGCCAGTGTATCGTCATAGATAAACTTGAGTTTTGGCGTGATACGCATGCTCACTTC
>RFVC01000047.1 GCA_009922595.1 Gammaproteobacteria bacterium
GTTTATGAGGCCATACTTAATGACTTCGGCCAGCCCTGCTTTCAACTCCCGATCCGCAAGCGTGCTCAGTGTGCTTGAGTCGGCGATGACGCAACGGGGCTGGTAGAAAGCGCCCACCATATTCTTACCCAGAGGGCGATTCACGCCCGTTTTTCCGCCAACAGAGGAATCAACCTGTGAGAGTAGCGTGGTTGGGATTTGAATAAAGTCCACTCCTCGCTGGTAGGTTGCGGCAGCAAAGCCGACCATATCCCCTATGACACCCCCGCCCAATGCAACCAGCGTGCAGGAACGACTGAATTTTTTCTCCAGCAGTTCATCGTAAATAGTTGATATGGTCTCGAGTGTTTTATATTGCTCTCCGTCTCGCAGCACTATTGATATACACTCGAAATCGGCAAGGTGCCGCATGACCTTTTCAAGATAAAGTGGCGCCACCGTCTCATTGCTTACAACACAGACCTGGCGCCCCCTGATATGCGGGGTTAGCAATTTGCCTATTTCTAGCAAACCGGCTCCTATGTAGATCGGGTAACTCCTGTCACCAAGACCTACCTCTACCGTTTGCATTGAATCATTACTACAGTGATCCATAACTTTCATCTTGAAATAATTGTTTTTGGATTTCCCCGCTGACTGATTTTGGATTGCTCCTGCTGGTCATGACTACATGATCAGCAATTTCCCTATACAGCGGGTCACGAATTTCCATTAGCTCGGTGAGCCTCTTGCTGATGTCATCGGTGTTCTGGAGAAGTGGGCGGCCTGAGTCATGTTTGGTTCTCTCCTCTTGCTGCTTCACCGTAGCCATGAGGTAAACCACCGTGCCCCTGCTCTGTAGATATTTACGACTCTCCGGAGCAAGCACTGCACCACCCCCAGTAGCCAGCACTATGTTTTTACGCTGGGTTAGCTCCTCGATGATCTTTTTCTCACGTTCTCTAAAGCCCTCTTCGCCCTCCACATCAAAAATCCACGAAATATTGGCCCCGGTGCGCTGTTCTATTTCATGGTCTGAATCAACAAACTCCTTCTTCAGAGACCTGGCCAACTGACGCCCGATAGTGGTCTTGCCAGCACCCATAGGGCCAACGAGAAAAATATTATCCAATACTTTGTTCATATTCTGGTGTAATTCGAAAAAACTTGAGAGATTAAATCGTAAACTCAGGCACTTCAATGTCGTTAATATAGCGGAGTCTGAATCTCCAGAAACTGACTATATTTTACTGCAAAGGGGATGTTACACCTGTCGATAACGAAAGAAAGGATGTTTTTATCTGAAAAACTTCAATGATTTCAGTCTTTTTAGAAAGTTTCCATCATTTTCACGAGCCAGCTCAAACTCATCGCAAAAAGAGTTTAGAATGGGACAGTACATGGAAAACACTCTCTTCGGCACAACTTTTGGCCCTTTCTGTTTCTAAGCAGGTATGACAGCTGTAAAAATCATAGGCAAATTCCTAGTGTGGTGCGGCATTGTTGTGTGCCTTGGCATCATCATGGTTTCTGCCAGCCTGTACCTGTACATTTCACCGAAACTGCCAGACCGCGAAACCTATACCAACCTTCGCCTAGAAAACCCTCTACGAATCTATTCTGCCGACGGCAAACTGATTGCCGAGTTCGGCTCAAGGCGCAGCAGACCAATCAAGTTTGAAGATATTCCCCCGCTAGTCACCAATGCCCTGATCTCCACCGAGGACAAGCGTTTCTTCAGCCATCGCGGTGTGGATCCGCTGGGTCTGATCAGGTCCGTTGCCGGAATCGCGCTGGGTAATGACTGGGGCGGCGGCAGTACCATTACCATGCAGGTCACCAAGAACTTCTTTTTTGAGGGCGAGACAGCCTACACCCGCAAATTCAAGGAAATTCTGTTAGCACTGAAGATGGAGAGGGAGCTGTCCAAGGATGAGATCCTGGAGCTGTACCTGAATAAAACCTTCTTCGGAATCTCAGCCTACGGCATCGCGGCGGCGGCGGAGCAATACTATGACAAGGATGTAAGTGAGCTATCCCTCGCCGAAATTGCCACCATGATCGGCCTCCTGCCAAGACCTAACGCCTACAACCCTCTGGCTTCACCCCGCGAATCGCGTAATGTAAAACAGCGTGTTCTTGATCGCATGCTCGACCAGGGCATGATCACCTCGGCTGAACATCAAGAGGCGGTAGGCGCGCCCAACATGGCCTTCCGCAACGGCAGGCAGACTGAACTCGATGCACCTTATATTGCTGAGATGGTCCGGCTGCAAATGATTGAAAAGTATGGTGACCTGGCGCTCACCGATGGTTTCGAAGTGTACACAACCATCGACAGTGGGATGCAGGCAGCAGCAAACCTTGCCATAGCAAAGGGGCTTGAACAGTACGACCGACGGCATGGTTACCGTGGCAGGGAAAATCACATGCGCCCTGCCGATGACGGCTCCACTGAGCAGTGGCTCAGGGTTCTTGACCGTACACCCGTGATTTCCTCCCAGGAACCCGCCTTCGTGCAGAGTGTAGGAGAGCGCGAGATAACCGCCCTGCTAAAAACGGGGGAAGTAATTACTATTCCCTGGGACGGCATAAGATGGGCAAAAAGATTTATAACCAGCAGCACCTGGGGCTCTTCTCCACGCTCTGCCCATGAGGTCACCGAGGCCGGCGACCTTATTCGCGTGATGAAGGATGACAACGGTGAATGGCGACTCGGTCAGATACCCGCGGTAAACGGTGGGCTTGTTGCTCTAGACCCCAATACCGGCGCGATCATGTCGCTTGTTGGCGGGTACGAATTCAATGACCGCGGCAGAAACGGACAGTTCAACCGCATCACCCAAGCTGAACGTCAGCCCGGTTCAAATTTCAAACCTTTCCTTTATACGGCTGCACTGGAAAACGGTTATACCGCCGCGAGTCTGATTAATGATGCCCCCCTGGCCCGAAGTGACTATCGCCCGGAGAATTTCAGCGGCGAATTCATGGGACCGATCCGGCTAAGCTATGCGTTGACCACTTCCAAGAACCTGGTTTCACTGCGGATCTATGATGCGCTCGGTTCTGACGTGGTGCTGCCTTACGTTTCTCGCTTTGGTTTCAACACCGAGGATTTTCCTCAAAATGATCTCACTGTTGCAATCGGCTCCCATGCTGTTCACCCACTGGAAATTGCAACCGGCTATACGGTCTTTGCGAATGGTGGTTACAAGGTTGAACCCTTCGTGATTGCCCGTGTGGATAACTTCAACGATGGCGAAATGTTTCGCGCTCAGCCCTACACGGTTTGCCCGGCATGTGAAAACACCGCAGCTATCGACACGCTGCTGGATAACAACCAGGTCCCAGAGATGCCCGACGTTACCCCTGCTCCACGTGTGATCAATGAAAGGGCCGCCTACATCATGAATACGATTCTACGTTCTGTAATCACGGACGGTAGCGGCCGGCCGGCCAACCGCGCCATGCCCGACCGGGAAGATATACATGGCAAAACCGGAACCACCAACGATGCCAATGACCTGTGGTTCTCTGGTTACAACGGCAACCTGGTAACGACAGTTTATGTCGGTTATGACCAGCCGCAGTCGCTGGGCAAATCGGAGCAGGCCGCCACCGTCGCGTTGCCTATCTGGATTGACTTCATGAAGACAGTACTAGAAGGAACCCCTCAGGCAAGCATGGCTCAGCCCGACGGTCTTGAGTTTGTAAGGATTAGCAGAAAGACCGGACTAAGGGCCAGTCCTGGAGAAGACAATACTTTTTTTGAAGTCTTCAGGGAAGAGAATGTCCCCGGCTACGAAGAAAGCTCAACTGGCACGGACAACTCTGGTTTTGAAGGGCCCCAGTCACCGTTCTGATTCTGCTGAACTGAAAAAAGTGACCGGCGCCCATACGCGGTATCTTACAGTTTACGGCCGCCGCCGAAGCGTTTCTTGAATCGATCGACGCGACCACCGGTGTCAACAATCTTCTGCTTACCAGTATAGAACGGATGGCACTGGGAGCAGACGTCAATACGAATGTCCTCACTCAGGGTGGAACGGGTTTCGATAACGTTACCGCAACCACAAATTGCCTTGATGTCGTGATAGTTTGGATGAATTTCTGCTTTCATTTTCTTGCTCTTTATCGCTTCAGATATCGCAATCTGTCTCTTAATTAACAAGCTGCATATCTATTGCTTGCCTGAATACTTGTCCCCGCAGTACAACTACAACCAAAGCGGCATTGGAAAAAAGGTGGGCATTCTAGCAGAAAAACATCGCAGTACAAGGGAGTAACCCATGAAACAAGCCTGAATAGGGCTAACTAAATAGCCGCGTTTGCCATAAATCGAGGCTAAATGGCCCTTATTTAAGGTAGTTTCGGTGGTTTTTTACCACTTCGTCGAATACCGTCTGGAACAGATCCAGGGTAAATTCAGCGTTCAGCCCTTTCTGGGCAGCAAGCTTTTTCAGCCGCTGGAGCTTTTCCTGTTCCCTGACCTGATCGACAGAATCAAGGCCGTCACGGGCCTTCAGCTCACCAACCTTGGCCGTTACTGCAAAACGCGTCGCTAGCAGTTCTACCAGTTCATCATCAATCCGGTCTATTTGCTCTCTCAGAATGAGCAGTTCATCAGGTACCTGCGGGCTCGGCATGGGATCCTTCAACTCCGGGGGCAAAATCCAAAACTGACAAAGTATAAACCAAGCGTTGGGGAATCTCCTCTCTGCTTTGTATTTGATATAGTCCATCAGAGACTAAAATATCCTGTCAGCGTCTTGTCGCGGCAGATTACAAATTCATCAACTCCACATTAGAAACGCAAGCAAAAAGTGCCCAGAGATTTATATATACAGGTTGCCGTACCCTCGCCACTGCGTCGCACATTTGATTACAAGCCGCCAGGAAATTGCGATCCCGGTATGCTTGAGCCGGGAAGGCGTGTTGAAGTGCCATTCGGCACACGTAAACTGATTGGCGTAATAACCGGAAGCAGTTCAAGCTCGGATTTTCCTGAAAACAAAATCAAAAAAATTTCGAAAGTGATTGATAACGACACCTTACTGGATGAGAAGCTGCTCTCTTTGTACAGGTGGTCAGCCGACTATTACCAGCACCCGATTGGCCAGGCCCTGCAGACCTCGCTGCCCAAACAGTTGCGAAGGGGGCTGCCCGCTGCCGTGTCTATCGAAACCACCTGGCAATTGAGTAAAAGCGCAAGAAATCTGGACCCTGAATCTCTCAAAAGTGCCCCCAGGCAACAGCAGGTTGTTGAACTGCTTTCTAAAATAGGGGCGTTAACTTCAGCGCAAATAAAAGAAGCACTGGAATTCGCACCCGGCAGTTGCCTTTCCTCACTAATGGAGAAAGGCCTGGTAGTAAAAGGAGAGCAATCGACTTTGCAACTTAGGTTTGACAAAAAAAAGGGGGTAGAACTTTATGGTAAGGACCGCCCTCTAACGCTTAACACCGAACAGCAGCAAGCGTTTGATGCCATAAGCTCGCTGGCTAACGGGTACAGCACCACACTGTTGGAAGGTGTTACCGGCAGCGGCAAAACAGAAATCTATCTTCAATTGATTGCTGGAGCGCTTAAGGCGGGCAGTCAGGTGTTGGTACTCGTTCCAGAAATCAGCCTGACTCCCCAGACCATCAGACGTTTCCAAGACCGGTTCAACCGTTATGTTGTGGCCTTTCATTCCGGGTTAAATGACACCCAGCGACTAACTGCATGGCTGGATGCCCGTGATGGAACAGCCGACATTATTATCGGCACTCGTTCAGCTGTCTTTACTCCCATGGACAGGCCAGGCCTGATCATCGTGGACGAAGAGCATGACAGCTCTTACAAACAACAGGATGGTTTCAGGTACTCGGGCCGGGATCTGGCCATCTACCGTGGCCGGCTGCTGAATATACCCGTCATTCTGGGCACAGCCACTCCCAGTCTTGAAAGCCTTAATAATGCACTCACCGGTCGATACCATTACCAAGCTTTAACTGAGAGAGCTGGTGAAGCCAGCCATCCTGCATTCCGGATCCTGGATCTCAAAGGAATGACAGTCACTAACGGTTTGTCTGAAGCACTTGTCGACTCGATTCGCACGCACCTGGAAAACAGTAACCAGGTGCTGGTCTTTCTTAACCGTCGCGGCTTTGCCCCAATACTCTTATGCCGCGAATGCGGATGGATAGCCGCATGCCCTCGATGTGACAGCAGTTACACCCTGCATCGCACGCCCGCCTCTCTGAGCTGCCATCATTGCGAATCGGTCAAACCGGCCATTACGGCTTGCCAGGAATGCGGGAGCAGTGAATTGGGCACTATGGGCATAGGCACTGAGAAAACAGAACAGGCTTTAGGGCAGTTATTTCCTGGCACGCCGGTCTACAGAATCGACCGGGATTCAACGCGAAAAAAAGATTCTCTGCAGCATATTCTTGCAAAAGTGTATTCCGGGAAGCCCTGCATCCTTGTAGGAACTCAGATACTGTCCAAGGGCCATCATTTCCCAGGGGTAACCCTTGTCGTCATTCTTGATGCCGATGGCGGACTGTTCAGCGGTAATTTTCGCGGACAGGAACATATGGGCCAGCTTATAACCCAGGTGGCGGGCCGGGCCGGCAGGGGCAAGGACATAGGTGAGGTAGCAATACAAACCTACAACAGTTCGCACCCCACTCTGCAGGCACTGGTAAATGACGGATATGGTCCCTTTGCACGAGAACTGCTCAAAGAAAGAAAAATGGGAAACCTGCCACCTTATTCATTCATGGCACTTGCCAAGGCAGAGGCCGCCACCAGGGCACTACCTGAGAATTTTCTAAATGCAGTGAGGGAAAAGCTCGCTGGCAAAGTGAACGGGCTTCAGCTCATTGGCCCCCTGCCTTCACCGATGGAAAAACGCGGCGGACTCTTTCGTTTCCAACTCCTACTTGAAGCCGAGAAGCGCTCAGTTCTGCAGCTCGGGCTTCATCATCTTATGACAGCTATGGAAAAACATGAAAGTAACCGAAAAATTCGCTGGGCAGTCGACGTAGACCCAGTCGATTTTACTTGAGCAAAGATTCCGGATTTCTATGATAATACGTATCTTGAAAACGAACTGCTGAGTGAGATTCGGCAGTTATCCAAACAAACCCGAATTCAGCTAGGTTCTATGTCACAGGATTTTGCCAACAAGCGTAAGAGCAATTCAAAAGGCAACAAGAAAAAACCGGCTCGTGCCGCTACCCGCAACAACAATGAAAACGTATCGCATTGGGGCTGGTTTTTTTCCGGCCTGTTCAGTGGTGTTTTTATTTGCGTTGTCGGCTGGTTAGCAGCAAATCATCTTGGCTCTTCTTCACCGCTATCGGATAACGCCGCGGGCCTCGGACAGGAGCAGGATGGCGATGGAACCAACCTGGATTTTTATGAATACCTGCCGCAGGCAGAAGTTGAGGTCGATGTGATACCGGTGGAGGTTGCAGGAAGCTCTGGAATCGAAGAAAACCCGGTGACCTATTTTTTGCAGGCGGGATCTTTCATCGACCCAAATGATGCCGAGGAACTGCGCGCTCGGCTGATTCTTATGAACCTTGATACCAAGGTACAGCCAACACCTCTGTCAGGACGAACCTGGTACCGGGTCCAGGCAGGTCCCTTCGTGGGAAGACGAAGTGTGGAAGCTGCCGAAAACATCCTCAGGCAAAACAACATCGACCCGCTGCGTTTGCGCGAATAAGGCTGAGACAGCACAAACGCTTGATTTCCAGCAGACTGCCCCCAAATTCATGGGGTACTACCCTCTCATCAAAAACTCCTGGAGCCGACATGGAACAATACAGAGGCACAACCATCTTATCAGTACGCCGAAACGGCCAGGTTGTTATAGGTGGCGATGGCCAGGTCAGCCAGGGCAACACCGTTATGAAGGGAAATGCACGCAAGGTACGGCGCCTGTATGAGGATCAGGTCATTGCCGGCTTTGCTGGTGGAACTGCTGATGCGTTCACCCTGTTCGAGCGTTTCGAGGAACAACTTGAAAAGCATTCCGGCAAACTTACCCGGGCGGCCGTGGAACTAGCAAAACTCTGGAGGACGGAGAGAGCACTGCGCAGGCTAGAGGCCCTGTTGGTTGTTGCCGACAAGGAGAATTCGCTGATCATAACCGGCAACGGAGATGTCATAGAGCCCGAGGACAGCCTGATGGCAATTGGTTCGGGCGGCTCATTCGCGCAATCAGCGGCTCGTGCATTACTGGATAACACCGATCTTGATGCCCGAAGTATAGTCGAAAAAAGTCTGAATATTGCCGCCAATATCTGCGTATACACCAACCATAATCTCACCATTGAAGCACTGGACACCTGATTCACATGTCGGATTACACGCCAAAACAGATAGCGGCAGAACTGGATAAACATATAGTCGGTCAGGACGAAGCCAAGCGCGCCGTTGCTATTGCACTGCGTAACCGGTGGCGCCGAATGCAGCTACCCGAAGACCTCCGCCAGGAGGTCACTCCCAAAAATATTCTTATGATCGGACCAACCGGCGTGGGTAAAACTGAGATAGCCAGGCGACTGGCCAGGCTCGCAGGCTCACCATTCATTAAAATAGAAGCGACCAAGTTCACCGAAGTGGGTTATGTTGGGCGTGACGTAGAATCCATTATCCGCGACCTAGTGGATGCAGCAGTAAAAATGCTGCGCGAGGAAAAGATTCATGAAGTGGCCGAACAGGCAGAAAACGCCGCAGAAGATCAGGTTCTGGATATCTTGCTTCCAGGCTCTTCAGATGCCGACCAGGACGCTTCAGGAACCCGCCAGGTTTTTCGCAAGAAGCTGCGTGAGGGCGAACTTGATGACAAGGAAATTGAAATCAAGATTGCAGACCGGGTTGGTGTCGAAATTATGGCGCCTCCCGGAATGGAAGACATGAGCAGTCAGCTTTCCAGCATGTTCTCCAGTATGGGCGGCGGCCACAAGAAAACTCGCCGCGTCTCAGTAAAATCTGCACTGAAACTCCTACAGGATGAAGAAGCTGCCAAGTTGGTTAATGAGGACGAGCTGAAAACGAAAGCTATCGAGCTCACGGAACAAACCGCCATAGTTTTTATTGATGAAATTGACAAGGTGGCCGCCAAGAACGACACGCATAGCGGCGGCGTTTCCCGAGAAGGTGTTCAGCGCGACCTGCTTCCTCTGATAGAAGGCTCAACCGTTACCACAAAGTATGGTTCAGTTAATACTGATCACATTCTTTTTATTGCTTCCGGCGCCTTTCATCTTTCCAAGCCTTCCGACCTGATTCCTGAACTGCAGGGACGCCTGCCTATTCGAGTAGAGCTTGATGCGCTTACTGCTGATGATTTCGAGCGAATTCTTACGGAGCCTGATGCATCACTTTGCAAGCAGTACGTGGCACTGCTAAAAACAGAGGGCATAAACCTGGAATTTACCAATGACGGTATTAAGCGTATTTCAGAAATTGCCTGGCAAGTGAATGAACGCACCGAAAATATTGGCGCCAGGAGACTGCATACCGTCATGGAAAGACTACTTGAAGAAACCTCCTTTAACGCGAGGGAACTGGCGGAAAGCAACAAACAGGATGTTGTTGTTGATGCCAGTTTTGTCGACAGCAACCTGGGCGACTTGGCCAGCAACGAAGACCTCAGCCGTTTTATACTCTAATTACATGACACCTTCCGATCTGAGACTGCATCGTAAATCCGGCATCCTGGAGCTGTCGTACAATGATGGCGGTATCTATTCCCTGACCGCCGAATTCCTTCGGGTGTATTCGCCCTCGGCAGAAGTGCGCGGTCACGGCAGGGGGCAGGAAGTGCTGCAGACAGGCAAGAAGGATGTAAAAATCGATAACATCGAACCTGTGGGCAATTATGCCGTGAAGCTGCACTTTGATGACGACCATAACACCGGCATCTACAGCTGGGAGTACCTGCGGGAACTCTGTCTTAACCAGGCAAAACTCTGGGATGATTACTTGGCGCGCCTGCAAAAAGCCGGTGTACACAGGGAAAGCCTCGCTGAAGGCGTCCAGGTCGTCAATATTATGCCGCTCAATGACGGAGGCTACTGAAATTCCGCCTAGTCCCAGATCCATCACACTATTTTCACGCTCGCTTTGCAGTACAATGGCCGCCCTTTCCTCTAAATAACACACGGAAACAATGACGGACAAACAGAAACAGGACACTACTCACTTTGGCTACCAGCAAGTTCCCGTAGAGGAGAAAACCGGGCTAGTTGGGCAGGTCTTTCATTCCGTGGCTCAGAAATATGACCTGATGAATGATGTGATGTCGCTGGGAACTCATAGAATCATCAAACGGTTCACTGTTGAATTAAGTGCGCTTAGGCCGGGCATGACAGTCCTGGACCTCGCCGGGGGCACAGGCGACTTCAGTCTCCTGTTTGCGCCGATCGTTGGCAAGGAAGGCCAGGTAATCCTGGCCGATATCAACGAGTCCATGGTCAGTGTTGGTCGTGACCGAATACTGGATAAGGGGCGGTGTGAAAATATTTCCTATACGCTCGCAAACGCTGAAAACCTGCCTTTCAAACCAGAGAGTTTTGACTGCATCTGCATAGCCTATGGATTGAGAAACGTCACTGACAAACAGGCCGCGCTGAATTCGATGTTTGAAATGACGCGTCCTGGCGGCAGGACACTGGTGCTGGAATTCTCTAAACCTCAAAACCCGCTACTTGAAAAAGCCTACGATGCCTATTCAACCCTCTGGCCCAAAGCAGGAAAGCTGGTTATCGGAGATGCTGAAAGCTACCAGTACCTGGTGGAATCCATCCGTATGCACCCTGATCAGGAAACCCTGAAACGAATGATGCAGGAAGCCGGTTTCACTGACTGTCATTACCATAATGTCATGGGCGGCATCTGTGCCATTCATGTAGGGCATAAAGCACTCACAGATTAATGAACGCTCCTATAGTTATTTCCTCGGCGCTCTCAGGCTGCGAAAAAATTATCAGCACGCTTCTGGCGCAGGACAATGCAGCACTTGAAAAGGTGCGGGCGCTGTCAGGAAAGATTCTGCAGGTGCATTGTGAACAGCCCACTCTCTCCTTGTATATTCAGTTTGTTGATGATCAGCTTTTTCTACTCCAAGGAGTCGCCGTGGTTGCAGACTGCTCACTCCAGGGAAAAGCTGCATCGCTGCTGAAATTACTCGTAACTCGAAACAGTGCCTACATGCATAGCGAAGGCATAAAAGTGACGGGCAATACTGGTGTGCTTTCCGGCACCCAGGAAATTTTGGAAGACCTGGACATTGACTGGGAATACCAGCTTAGTCATGTCATCGGAGACATCCCTACTCAACTGCTTGCCGATGGAATAGATCTGGCCAGGCGCTTTTTTGAAAGAGCCTCTGCTAGCGTCCGGGAAGATGTTAGTCATTTCCTGATCACCGAAAAGAAACTGTTCCCTGAAAAAAATGATTTGGAGTCTTTCTGTTCGGATGTTGATGCTCTTCGCCTGCGGGTTGACCGCCTGTCCGGCAGAATCGATCGCATGCAAAGTCAAACTGCCGAGTAAATTACTTCTCGGGCACCCACGCGCACATTTATCCGCTACACGGCGCTAATTTACTGGTTTGGCCAGATTTGATATGGTTTCCGACCCTTTTTTCCAGGAATTGAATCTGAATTGGCTAGATTTCTCAGACTTCTCAAAATCTACAGGGTAGCAAACCGCTATCGCCTCGGAGAACTGTTCGCTAATTTCGGCCAGGCGCGCCTGCTCTCCTGGCTGCTTGCCTTTCCGCTGCCCGCGGCTATTAATCTGAAAAGTCTAAATCGAGGTGCCCGCCTGAGAATGGCGCTGGAAGAGCTAGGCCCTATTTTTATCAAATTTGGGCAGCTGCTCTCGACCCGCCGCGACATGGTACCTGAGGATATTGCCGATGAATTGGCAAGCCTGCAGGACAATGTTACCCCCTTCGATGAACAACAGGCTGTCTCGCTTATTGAAATTGCTTTAGACGACAGTATTGATAACCTGTTTGGCAGTTTCTCACCCACTCCTCTGGCATCTGCCTCAGTGGCCCAAGTGCATACAGGCACACTTAAAAACGGGGAGGAAATCGTAGTGAAGGTGATCAGGCCGGGAATAGAGAAAATAATTGACCAGGACATTGCCTTACTTAAAACCATCGCCCATTTCGTTGAAAACAATATTGACCAGGGTAAACGCCTGAGAGCCCTTGAGGTCGTGAAAGACTACGACTACATCATTCACGACGAGCTCAACCTGGTGTCAGAAGGTGCCAACGCCACGCAACTGGCAAGAAACTTTGAAGACTCCGACTTACTCTATGTACCCAAGGTTTACTGGGAATTCTGTAGGCCTAATGTTCTGGTTATGGAGCGTATATATGGCATACCCGTAAGCCAGGTTGAAGAGCTGAAAGCAGCGGGTATAAATCTGAAGACACTCGCCGAGCGAGGTGTGCAGATATTTTTTACACAGGTTTTCAATCACAGCTTTTTCCACGCCGACATGCACCCGGGGAACGTGTATGTTTCTCGAAACACACCTGAAACGCCACAATATATTGCGCTCGATTGCGCCATCATAGGCACGCTTAGCAAGGACGATCAGTACTACCTAGCCAAAAACCTCCTGGCAATCTTCAAACGGGATTATAGAAAAGTGGCAGAACTGCACGTTGAGTGTGGATGGGTGCCGCCAGACACGCCTGTGAATGCTTTCGAGGCGACTATGCGCAGCGTGTGTGAACCAATTTTCCAGAAGCCTTTGAAAGATATTTCCTTCGGCATGATGTTGCTGCAGCTTTTTCGAACCGCAAGCCGCTTCAATATGGAGGTTCAGCCTTCACTGGTACTTCTCCAGAAAACGCTGCTGAACATTGAAGGTCTTGGCAAACAGTTATACCCGGATCTGGATCTCTGGGAAAACGCCCTGCCATTCCTTGAGCAATGGCAGAAGGAACGCTTATCCCCCCTGGCAAACCTAAAGAAAATAAGCGAGAAAATCCCTGAATGGCTTGAAGCGCTTCCAGAGATGCCTGAGTTGATCTATGAAACTCTCCAGGAAGTGAAATATTACCGTCAACATACCGTGTCTCTAGAAAAGGAAAAGAGCGTAATTGAGGCGATGAAAGTAGCCAAAAGAAAGAGACGGCATACCGGATTTGCAATCACCGCCTTGGTTGCAGCCGGTCTTTCCCTGCACCCTGATATAAGCGATATGCTGACTCAGAGGCCTGCAGCTACGCTGATCCTGGCGACAGCCGGCATCGCCCTGCTTTTTTTAAGGAAATAGCCTGATGGCAAAAGGCTACTCCCGGCACGCATTCAGCTTGAATTCTGACTGTAAACCCCAAAATA
>RFVC01000048.1 GCA_009922595.1 Gammaproteobacteria bacterium
ATCCCATACGGTCAAACATAAAAATAACAGGACATATAATGTTTTCTACGGGTAAACGATTTAATTTATTTTTTTCTGAAAATAGCGTTACAAACGTTACAAACGATACAACCCTTACTGGATAACGGTTGTAGCTGTAACACTTCTGTAACGCTGTAACACTTTGGAGTCTGTACGAGGATGGATTTTGGAAAATAAAAAAGATAAACCCACAGAAAACACTATAGGCACCTACCCTTTTCTGCCGTCCACGGGGTCTTGCGTCATTTGAGTTGTTTTAGAGCCTGAAAAGCCCATTTAGTTGCTAAAATCGCCCAAGGACCGCGGTTCAAGAAAAGTTAAAAGCTCTTTTCCAGTCTTTTGGTAGCAGCCCTGATTGAATGCACTCACTCTCGAGAGCCTTCAGTTCAGCAAATATTTCCCTCTTTTTTCTAGTTGCGGCCCTTCGCTCTGCAATTGCCTTCTTTGAACGTCGCCCGTGCTTGAACTGCGCCGCCGCTATCCGCGCACGCCCTTCCTCTGTCCTTGGTCCTGTGCTGGCACCACCGTGTAAATGGCAGCGACCATTCTTGGGCGTGCCCAAGCGCTGGCATGCGGTACCTTTACGAGTCCTCGCACCGCATCGCCGCCGAGGCCGCTCAGGTCCAAACTTCGACTCGATACCGATAGTCACCTTGTCTTTTATCAGAATAAGAACACCCCGACCATGTCGTACTACAATGCCACAACATCAGCAGAGCTTCGAGGGGCTAAATTAGGTTTGAAATTCAGCTGTCATACTTCCCCAAACGACCAAACATTATCGATGTAATGGATTGATTAGTTTTCGCACACTCGGGTAAATTAACAAACCAGCAACCCCGCCAAAAAGCATCATATACCAGATAGCATTGTCTATGCCGACGAGGTCACCCAAATAGCCAACGGCGGTTCCACCACACACCAGACTGCCAAAAGAAATTGTCGACCACCAGGTCATCACCCTGGCCCTGAAGCTCTCCTGAACTTCGAGCTGAATCAAAGTTTGCGCGCCAATCCCAACAATTGTCGCCGTGAAGCCGGTGGTAATGAAAATTAGAACAACGGGTGCCAAAACGGTGGATATGTTCAACAGCGCTGTGGTAAGAATTCCCAGCATTGCCATCGGCCAGAGGGCTTTTTGTATCTGGGATTTATCGAGCTTGCCAAGCCCAATCAAACCCGAAGCGAGTAGTGATCCAAAACCGGCTGCGGCCGTGACAATTGCTAGGACACCGCTATCTCCACCCATAATTTGGCCAACAATTGCTGGCTGAATTTCAAGAACGCCACGTACAAAAAAGCTATTCAAGGCTACAAGACACAAGGTTGAAAAAATAATAGGTGTGCGAAGTGCAACTGCACCGCCATCGATCATTCGTTTGAGGAAACTGGCTGGCTCGGTTGTGCCGCCTGTACGAGGCTGCAAGGTGAGAAAATACAATGATACAATTAGTGGCAGATAAAACAGGGTTGCGATTAAAAATGTTTCAGAGAGCCCCATCAAATGGATAGTTAGGCCAGCGAGGCCAGGGCCGATGATCCTCGATAGGTTCCAGGAAACGGAATTTAGACCAACAGCACTGGCAAGATAAGTTCTTGGAACAACAAGCGAGATGAAGACTAGCCTGATAGGATGATGGAATGCACTCAGCAACCCAAGGACAGTTGAACAAGCCACTAGGGTAAAAAGGTTGTGAAATTCGAGAAGCTGAATGATGAAGATCACGCCGCTTACAATCACCATCATTATCTTTGTCGCAAGCATGGCATAGCGCGAATTCCATTGCTCTGCAAAAACGGCGATAAAAGGCCCAAGCAGCCCAACAGGCGCCATTAGTAGCAGGGAGACGACACTTGTCCAGAATGTCGATTCAGTGATCTGCCAGGCAAGCCACCCCAGACCGACCTTCTGCACCCATGTGCCAAGAAGAGATAGGGTATTCGTCAAGAAATAAACGATAAAACTTGGAAGAGTAAGCGCGTTCATGTGTTTAATTGGCGGAGAATGAATTGTTCGATCAAATCGTTAAATCCATTCGCATCCTCGCAATAAGGCGCGTGACCAACCCCCGTCATTTCAATGTGCTCAGCGTCCGGCAAATCTGCGATTAGTGCTCGAAGTGCATTGGGTTTGATAACAATATCGTCTTGCGCAGAGAGAATGAGTGTTGGACACTCAATGCTCGAAAGATAGGGTGTTGTGTCCAGATGCTGCATCGCTTTACCGCCCCACCTTATACCCTCAACGCGATTCTCTCCGGCAATTGACGTCAGAAATTCATGTAGCTCAGAAGACAACGTTGTTGACAGCATGCGCTCAACGCGGAGCGCGCCATATTCGAAATCGTTTAGCCGCATCCGCTGCTCAATTCGGTTTTGAACATCTTCTGACAGTGGTTCGTTTCGTGGCCGACCCCGGCCCTTGTGCGTGCAAGAAAGAACGAGCCCTTTACAGCGCAAGCTATTCTGCGAGGCTATCACTTGCGCTAGCATTCCACCCATCGAATGCCCAATAAGCCAGAAAGACGGCAAGTTCAATTTCGAGAGCATTGTGGCGACCTCTTGGGCGAACATGGCCATGCCTCCTGCAAAAACAGTTGTTTCACCAAAGCCCGGAGCGTCAATCGATATTACCCGGAATGATAGAAAATGTGTGAACTGGTAATACCAGCTCGCGCTATTGCCATTGAATCCATGCAGGAATACCAGGGTCGGGGGCTCACAATTTACGTCTTTTGGCTCTTGCATTCGAAATGAAATACGGCATTCGGACTGTGTGCTTATGTGGATTTGTCTGCCGGGAAGGTTTGGAAGCCTTAAGACCATAGTTTTTACTTTCGTAAATTGTAGACATCCGATTATTTTAAACTGATACTCGTTGTGCATATATGAGTTCAAGGGAGGAAACAATGAATATGCTTCGACTATTTACGCTTGGCATGGCGGCGATGCTGATCTCGGCAAACGCCATGGCAGCGGAGCTTCGAGTTGGATTGAAATCCGAACCCAGCTCCATAGACCCCCATTACCATAACCTTGGTCCCAACAATGCCTTTTCGACTCAAATTTTTAGCTCGCTTGTGGGAAGCGATGAAAATCAGCAGCACTACCCAGATCTTGCGGTGTCTTGGACACCGATCAACGATACAACCTGGGAGTTCAAGCTTCGTAAAGGTGTGAAATGGCATGATGGAAGCGATTTCACAGCAGACGACGTTATGTTTACTGTCGAGCGTGCGCAGAATGTTCCAAATTCACCATCGAGCTTTGTTACCTATCTTAAGGGAAAAACCTTTGAAAAGGTTGATAGCCACACCATCCACGTAAAAACTGAAAAACCCTATCCACTGATGCCGAACGATATGACGACCGTCAAAATCATTTCCGCGAACGCTGGTAAGGGCGCCTCTACCGAGGATTACAATAGCGGAAAGGCTGCTATCGGAACTGGGCCCTATCGGTTTGTAGAGTGGGTTCCAGGCGATCGCATCGTTCTAGAAGCTAACCCGAATTATTTCGGTGATAAGGCATCCTTTGACAAAGTGACATTTAAACCGATCAAAGCTGGTCCTGCGCGGATCTCAGCGTTGCTGGCGGGAGATGTTGATTTCATCGACAACGTGCCACCACTAGATGTTGCCCGTCTCAAAAAGGATAGCTCAATTGAGATAAGCAGTGGTTCCTCAAACCGTGTGATCTACCTTCACATGGATCAGTTCCGCGAAAATTCACCGCATATCACTGCCAAAGATGGCAGCCCAATCAAGAACCCGTTGATGGATGTCCGTGTTCGCAAAGCGATCTCGCATGCCATCAATCGTGATGCCATCGTGGCACGGGTGATGGAGGGCATTGCCACACCGGCAGGTCAACTCTTGCCTGCAGGCTTCCATGGTGTCTCTACGAACATGTCGCCGCTAAAATATGATCCTGAACTGTCAAAGAAGCTATTGGCTGAAGCAGGGTATGCTGATGGATTCAAGATGACTATTCATGGTCCGAATGATCGCTATATCAATGATGCGAAAGTTGCAGAGGCATTGGCGCAGATGCTTAACAGAATTGGCATCGAGGCAAGCGTCGAGACAATGACAAAGGCTGTCTACTTCAAGCGGGCCTCATCCGGAGGACCAAACAAGTCGCCTGAATTCAGCTTCATGGTTCTCGGATGGGGGGCAGGTTCTGGCGAGGCATCATCCCCGTTGAAGGCGTTGCTTCACACTTACGACAAGTCCAAGGGCATGGGGGCCGCAAACAGAGGCCGCCATTCTGACCCGCGTGTGGATGGACTGATCCAGAAGGCG
Organism: Gammaproteobacteria bacterium; assembly: GCA_009922595.1. Lineage (GTDB taxonomy): Bacteria > Pseudomonadota > Gammaproteobacteria > Pseudomonadales > Pseudohongiellaceae > Eutrophocola. The sequence goes on from RFVC01000048.1 coordinate 4,326, forward strand.
CTGGCGACAGTTGACTCGGATGCGCGTGGCAAGCTCCTTGCCGAAGCAACTGAAATCGCTGTTGGCGAGAACTTTGGAGTCATTCCGGTTCATTACCAACAAAACACCTGGGCGTCCAAGAAGGGGTATAAATACACCCCTCGCACGGATGAACGCACCATCGTGATGGATCTAAAAGTGAATTAGGCTCGATCTATAAACATCGTGACCCCACGCTGAACATTGGATTGGCGTGGGGTTGACGAACATTTCAATGAGTGTTTAATGACAGCCTTCATCCTGAGACGATCCCTGCAGAGCATCTTGGTGCTCTTCATCATGTCGCTGATAGTCTTCGTCGGGGTTAACCTCATCGGAGACCCCGTTGATATGCTTATCAACCCTGAGTCTGATCAGGCTGAGATCGAGAGAGTCATCAAGGAACTGGGGCTTGATCGGCCGGTTTTTGAACAATATTGGTATTTCCTTGTCAATGCTTTCCAGGGCGATCTGGGCAAATCCTTTGTTTTTGGCGAGCCGGCTCTGAAACTCATTGTCCAGCGGATGCCCGCAACCTTTGAGCTGGCGCTGTTTTCCCTGTCAATTGCTGTGGTATTCGGCATCCCTCTCGGCGTCTATGCAGGGCTGAAGCCTGATAGCAGGGTCAGCAAGACGATTATGGCAGGCTCGATCTTGGGATTCTCCATGCCGACCTTCTGGGTGGGAATTATCCTGATCATGTTCTTTTCTGTGAATCTGGGATGGTTGCCTTCGACTGGGCGCGGCGATGTGGCCACGGTTTTCGGGATAACAAGTTCAATTTTCACCCTTGACGGGCTGTCACATATATTTCTTCCGGCGTTCAATCTGGCGCTGTTCAAACTGTCATCCGTGATCAGGCTGGCGCGCGCTGGAACAAGAGAGATCATTCTTCAGGACTACATCAAGTTTGCTCGTGCCAAAGGCTTGTCAGAACGGCGGGTGATCAATGTTCACCTTTTAAAAAATATTCTTATCCCCATTGTGACGATCATTGGCCTTGAATTTGGATCGCTGATCGCCTTTTCCACGGTTACGGAAACAGTGTTTGCATGGCCCGGCATGGGTAAATTGATCATTGAGGCGATCTACAATCTGGATAGGCCGATCATTGTCGCCTACCTGATGATCATTGTGCTGATCTTTGTGACGTTGAACCTAATTGTGGACATAACCTATTCGTTGCTTGACCCGCGTGTCAGGATCAAAGGTGAAAGCTGATGGCTGAAGTAACTGCAAACGCACAGTCGCAAGCCTACTCTTCCTCGGGTTGGCGCAAATTCTGGGCAGATTACTCCGAAAGCCCGCTGGCTGTGGTGGCGCTTCTCATCTTCGGATCCATTCTGTTCATTGCCATTTTTGCACCCTTCGTTTCACCGACAAACCCCTATGATCTTACAACTGTCGACATCATGAATAGCCGGCTGCCGCCGGGTTCGGAAGATTTTGCCGGAAACATCTATCTGCTTGGCACTGATGGTGCGGGCAGGGATATGCTCTCTTCCATCTTCTTCGGTCTCAGGGTCAGTCTCGGTGTTGGGGCTTTGTCTGGTTTGATCGCGTTGATCGTTGGCGCTATCTTGGGTCTTTCCGCAGCCTATTACGGCGGGCGTTATGAAACCTTCGTGATGCGCATCGTCGATATTCAGCTCAGCTTTCCGTCCATTTTGATGGCGCTGGTGATACTGGCTATCTTCGGCAAGGGTGTGGAAAAAACCATCATCGCCCTGATCCTTGTGCAATGGGCCTATTATGCGAGGGCGGCGCGCGCAAGCGCCCTGGTCGAAAAGAACAAGGAATATGTCGAAGCCGCGAAATGTCTCGCGCTTGGCGATCGACGGATTATCCTGAACCACATCACTCCAAATTGCATGGCACCCCTTATTGTTGTTGGCACACTTCAGACTGCCCACGCAATCTCCCTTGAGGCCACCCTTAGTTTCCTTGGTCTCGGCCTTCCGGTAACAGAGCCATCGCTGGGGCTTTTAATTGGTAACGGCTTTGAGTTCATGTATTCAGGAGATTACTGGATCAGCATTTTCCCTGGAATTGCTTTGCTGATCACAATTGTTTCGATCAACTTAGTTGGCGACCAGCTTCGCGACATGTTTAACCCCCGTTTGCAGAGATAGAGGTATCCATGGCTCCAATTCTGGATGTCAGAAATCTACAGACCCATTTCTTCACCAAGAGTGGAGTTCTCAAGGCTGTAGACGGGGTAAGCTTTCAAATTGGAGCTGGTGAAATTGTCGGACTTGTAGGGGAGTCCGGGTCTGGGAAATCCATTACTGGATTTTCCATTCTGGGTCTGGTCGATGCGCCGGGCCGGATCGTTGGAGGCGAAATCCTGTTTAAAGGGAACGACCTGACCAAGCTTCCGGCGACAGACATTCAGAAGATGCGTGGAAGCAGGATAGCCATGATCTTTCAGGATCCCATGATGACATTGAATCCTGTGCTGCGCATTGAAACGCAGATGACTGAGGCGATCCAGACACATGACAGCAGTGTTAGCAAAGATGAGGCACGACGACGGTCGCGAGATGCGCTGGGCATGGTAGGAATTTCCTCTCCTGACGAACGTATGCGGGCCTATCCGCATCAGTTTTCTGGTGGGATGCGGCAACGGGTTTCAATTGCAATCGCAATGCTTAATCGCCCGGATCTGATTATCGCGGACGAGCCGACCACGGCCCTTGATGTCACAATTCAGGGGCAGGTGATTCATGAAATGCAACAGCTCTGCAGGAAGACTAAGACCGCATTATTGTGGATCACACATGACCTAGCCGTGGTTGCTGGTATTTCAAGCCGGATATGTGTGATGTACGCTGGCCGGATTGTCGAGCAGGGGCCGAATGACGTGCTGATTGGCAGCCCTATGCATCCTTATACAAACGGACTGCTTGGCAGCGTGCCAAGCCAGAACCTTAGAGGTCAGCCGTTGCAGCAGATCGAGGGTATTGTCCCCTCATTGCTGAATCTGCCTCCCGGCTGTGCCTTTGAAAACCGGTGCGGTCGGGCGCTTGCTCAATGCAAACAATCAGCGCCTGAGGAAACGGTAATGGATGATCAACGTATTCTGCGTTGTTTTAATAAAGTGGAGCAAAGCTGACCATGACACCATTACTCACAGTTTCCAACGTGTCGCGGGATTTCATCAAGTCGCTTGACCTTGTTGCAAAGTTTCTTAACCGTCTTGGGCAGGATCATCGGGAAGAAATCGTACATGCGGTAGATGATGTCTCTTTGGAGGTTTTCAAGGGTGAGGTGGTCGGCATTGTCGGTGAATCAGGCTGCGGAAAATCAACGCTTGGCAAGATGGTTGCCGGCATTCTGACCCCGTCAGAGGGACAGGTTCGTTTTGAAAGCGCCAACAAGTCCGATGACGGACCACCCGACGACCTGAAGACACAGATGATTTTTCAGGATCCGTTTTCCTCTTTGAATCCGCGTAAGAAGGTTATCGATATAGTGACTGAGGCGCCTATACATCACGGCTTGATCAAGGCGTCCGAGAAGAGGGAGTTCGCCATTGAGATGCTGAACAGGGTAGGGCTGGATGCCGAGGCTCTGGGACGGTATCCGCATCAGTTCTCTGGAGGACAGAGACAACGGATCGGCATCGCCCGCGCTCTGGCTGTATCACCTGAATTGCTTGTGTGTGATGAGTCAATCGCAGCGCTCGATGTGTCGATCCAGGCACAGGTTCTGAACCTTTTTGCTAAACTGAAACAGGATTATGACCTGACCTATCTGTTCATCAGCCACGATATCGGCGTCATTGAACATATCTCGGATCGGGTGATCGTCATGTACCTGGGACGGATTGTTGAGACAGCGCCGATCGAGGCCTTTGTTGAACAGCCAAACCATCCCTACACGAAGGCACTACTCGAGGGTGTTCCCAGGCTTGAAATTGGCCAGCGTGACTATGAACCGGTCAGTGGCGAAATTCCATCACCGCTCGACCCGCCTTCAGGGTGTCATTTCCACCCGCGATGCAAGCACAGCACAGAACGGTGCAAGACTGTCAGACCAGCATTGATTGAAATTGCGCCAGATCATTTTTCGGCCTGCCATCTGAATGACAGTGACTGACAATTCGCCTTGGCTCAGTTGATCAGAAATCCCTGCCAGCCAGCGTCAATACACTTCGGGTCAACACTGCACTGCCTTTCGCTATAGCCTCTGTCGTGGTAAATTCTTCGGGACAATGGCTTAACCCGTCTTGGCAAGGAATGAAAATCATTGCGGCAGGTGCTATCCGCGACATATGAGCCATGTCATGGCCGGCACCGCTAGAAACATTGATGTGACTGAGCCCAAGCTCATCAGCCGAACGGGCCAGATGCAATCTCAATGTTTCGTTCATTGGGGCAACTTCTGCGGCTGATATCAACTCCATCTTGATTGAACATGACTCGCGATGACTGATTTCGGTGTAGGCAGATTGAAGCCGGTCCAGAAACAGATCTCTGGAATGTTTGTGCGATGCCCGCAGATCCATGATCATCTTAACTTCGCCTGGCACAACGGCCGCACCGTTCGGATAGACCTCAATTCTGCCGATGGTTGCGACAAAATGCCGATTGTCCTGTCCTGAAATATCTTGGGCAAGATCCCGGATCATGGTGACAATTATGCTTGCCGTCACCAGGGCGTCCTTTCGACCTTGCATTAGGGTGGTGCCACTGTGACCGGCTTTGCCGGTGACACAGATGGAATATCGATTAATTCCGGGAATGTCGGTCACCACACCTATATCAATCTGACCGGACTCCAGCCTGTTGGATTGTTCTATATGCAGCTCTAGGCACGCAATGATCGACTGTGCATCGTGTCTTGGGACCAATGTCGGTTTACCGCTACCTCCAATCTTCACGATTTCCTCCGCCAGCTGGCGATCGTCCTGATCTGTCTGTGACAGAATATCGGCACAGAGCAGCCCTGCCATATGTCGGCTGCCAAGACAGGATGTGCCCCACACATTCAATTCCTCTCCGAGGAAATCAACTATTTCAATATCGACTGGAAGGTCAATTCCATGCTTGTTCAGAAAGTGAATTGTTTCAAGGCCAGCGATTACACCGGCTACACCATCAAACCTGCCCCCCGCGGACACTGTGTCAATATGCGATCCGATAATGATTTTCTGAGATGTTGCTGCATCACTCATGGCTTTGCGAGTGCCAATAAGATTGCCACCGTCATCGATGTGGCACTTAAGGCCTGCCGCTTCGAATCTCGACCATAACCACGTTCGTGCCTGTTTGTATTCCGAACTGAAGACTAGTCGCGTGAAAGGTCGCCCGGGCTCCGTCATTGACGCAAGATCATTAATGGCCGACTCAATTCGGCCGGAATCACTGTAGTGATGAAAATGCTTTGTCATCTCGCTTATTTACAGGTGGTTCCTTGCGCTGCCTTGGCAGATTCGGATAAGGTCTTTGGAGTTAAAATCGAATGATAAAACATTCTTTTGCAGGGGTAATGTACATGAATTTGATTGATGAGCTCAAACAAAAACAGACAGAGATGGTGTCTTGGCGTCAGCATCTTCATCAGTTTCCAGAAATCGCTTATGAAGAGGTGATGACTTCGGACTTTGTTGCCGCCAAATTGGAGAGTTTTGGCATCGAGGTTCATCGTGGTCTCGGCAAGACGGGCGTCGTCGGTGTTATCCACGGGCAGGACAGTGATGATGGCGTGTCGCCGGCTATTGGTCTGCGGGCGGATATGGATGCACTTCCGATGGAGGAACAGACCAATCTAGCCTACGCATCCAGACATCCCAACCGCATGCATGCCTGTGGTCATGACGGTCATACGACGATGCTTCTCGGCGCTGCGGAATATCTGGCAAAGCACCGTCAATTCAAAGGCAGGGTCTATTGTATTTTTCAGCCTGCCGAAGAGGGTGGAAATGCCGGCGCACGCTCAATGATCAATGACGGTCTGTTCGACAGGTTTCCAATGGACTCTGTTTGGGGCATGCATAACTGGCCCGGGCTGGAGACTGGGCAGGCGCTTGCCCATATTGGGCCCGCTATGGCCGGGGCGGATATTTTTATCCTTTCGATTGAGGGTGCGGGTGGGCATGCGGCGATGCCGCATCAGACCAGAGACCCAGTTGTGGCCGCAGGCATGATTACGGTGGCGCTTCAAACGCTTGTGTCACGGCAACTTGATCCAATGGACCAGGCAGTAGTTTCACTGACAAAGCTTGAAGCTGGAAGCGCTTTCAACGTAATTCCAAATATTGCCACCATTGGCGGCACCTTAAGAACGATGAAGGCGAGCACGCGCGAATATTTTCTTCAGCAAATCGAGATTGTTGCCAAGACGGCAGCAAAGGTGACCGGGTGTGACGTAAGTATGGAGATTCGCCCCGGCTATCCACCAACAATCAATCATGAGGCGGACGCGCTGTTTGCACGAGGCGTCATATCCGATGTTCTCGGGCCTGATGGGCTTGACACGGAGTTGACGCCAGCAATGGGGGCAGAAGATTTCTCATACATGCTCCAAGAAAAGGACGGTGCTTATATTTGGCTCGGTGCTGGCAAAGAGTCAGCAAACCTGCATAGTCCCCTGTTTGACTTCAATGACGAACTATTGCCCATCGGCGCCAGTTTGTGGGTGCGTATAGTCGAAGCGAAATTGTCAAGCCAAGCCGGTTGAGCCAAGCCGTTCACAAAGTCGCACCCTTGCGATCAGGACGGCTGTTCAATTATTGGCGGCTTGGCGTCTTGTGGGATTGGGCAAATATACGGCGTTGTTTTTTGCCGCTGTTCATGAACCTCCCGAGCGGCTTTCAGGGTCTCCGGCGAATTGATCAGATGCGTCGCTGTTGCCGCCATGACCTTGGCGGCATGAATCATGCCTTTGTGGGCTGCCGGCATTTTTCCCTGTGCCACGGTTTGCCAGGTATGGAATGGAGTCCCAACAGCGCAGGTTGCTACTCTGGCCTGAACTGTCGGTGTGACCCAACTGACGTCACCAACATCGGTAGAGCCCTCGCCGCCAATGCTCGGTCTTTGGAGCGGGGCGACAAAATCACAAAGCGGCAGGTCTGGAGGTGTCTCTCGGCCGGCGCGCTGGAAGCTTGCAGCGATATCCTGTGCTGTTAACGTTTTCCTGATTGCTTCTGCGAATACAATGTCATCTGAGTCGAATGGCACTGGCCCGAGTTTGTCGAACTCTTGCTGCATTGCCTGTTCCAGTGGCGCATTGCCGACCAGATTTGACACGCCAGAATAGACTTTTGCCTCCATTGTGGTGCCAGTCATCATGGCTGCACCTTTTGCGATGTCCTGAACACGAGCTACCATGTCACGAAGTGTTGCATTGTCACTTGCTCGGATCAGTTGTCTGACGGTTGCGGTGGCCTGAACGACGTTCGGGGCAGCCCCGCCAACATCGAGATAGGCATAATGGATTCTGGCGGAGTCTGGCATATGCTCTCGCATATAGTTCACCCCTACGTTCATCAGTTCACAGGCATCAAGTGCACTTCTGCCAAGATGCGGCGCAGCGGCGGCATGCGCGGCCTTTCCAGTAAAGGTAAAGTCAATCCGTGTGTTGGCAAGCGAATTACCGTGCTGGACAGCATTGAAAGTCGAAGGGTGCCAGGATATGGCCGCGCTTACATCATCAAATAGACCGTCACGTGCCATGTAGGCTTTTGCAGCGCCACCTTCTTCAGCGGGGCACCCATAATAACGGACACGCGCTTTGACCCCACTTTCAGCCAGCCAGTCCTTGACAGCTGTTGCAGCCAAAAGCGCTGCTGAGCCGAGGAGATTATGTCCACACCCGTGACCGTCACCGCCTTCGGTAATTGGTTTGTGTTCAGCAACTCCAGGTTCTTGGCTAAGGCCGGGAAGGGCATCAAATTCTCCTAGAATGGCGATGATCGGGCCCTCGTCACCAGCTTCACCGATGACGGCTGTTGGCATGCCGCAGACATTTTGTGTAATCCTAAACCCTTCTGCTTCGAGCATGGACACATGTTCCTTCACCGACCTGAATTCTTTGTAAAGCGTTTCTGGCGTATCAAAAACCCGGTCCGCCAGTTCGATGAAGGCCTCCCTTTTGGCATCAATAAGGTTCCAGATTTTTTCTTCGTTTTGAATACTCATGGCGACACCTAGAAGTTGTAGATCTCTCTAGTTTATGATTTGTTAGAAACAACAGTAGGCTCAGAGTGTGGCTCAATCAACTGTCAAATGGCGATCATTGTATACGAAATGTAGGTTTCAGCGTTGCTCTACTGACGTTAAATTAAGAGCCAAAATAAGGAGCTCGAGCATGATGAAAGCACCAAGGGTTGCACTCGTCGGATT
>RFVC01000049.1 GCA_009922595.1 Gammaproteobacteria bacterium
CCAAACCCCATAGGAGAATCTAAAAATGAAGGCGGTACCAAAAATGAAGATACTGGCCGGCAGCAGTATTACTCGCAACAAATCAACTGCAATTACTCTCCAACTATCTGGCTTGAGGTCTAAGGAACGCTGACTAGCCTCCCCTTTAGACCAGGGTAGCGTCTTTTCGCCTGAGCGTTCTCTGACTGCTAGCGCAACTATCAAGATCAAACCAAAGGAAACAGCGAGCAAAAGCCCTATCCCGGTCATTCCAAAATTAATTACCACGAATGCAGAGATCGCGGTGCTTATGGAGATTCCAGCAACCTGCCCAAAGGCCATAAACGCATTAGCCCGGCCATGCTCCTCTGGTGGTAAAACATCTATTGCCATTCCATCAACCGCAACATCTTGGCTCGCGCCAAAAACATTCAGGGTAAAGCACAGAATCGCTAACAAACCAACATCACTTAACCCATTCGGAAATAAAATAAATGCTAGGCCAGTGAGTACCATGCAGCTCTGGGCAAGAATCACCCACGGCCTGCGCCTACCCATGGAGAGGAATGTCCAACGGTCCATAAATGGACCGGCAAGAAGCTTGAAGCTCCAGGGTAAATTTGCCAGCGCTATAAATGACCCTATAGCTGCAGCCGACTGCCCTTGCTCTGCGAGGTAGGCCGGCAAGGCTGTATTGACCAAACCAAACGGAAAACCTTGAGCAAGGTAAAGCATACTCAGGGTAAAAAATCTTAATCTTCGACTTTCTGCCAGTATTAAGTTCATTACCTTAAACTTTTCTTATTATTTAATGGATCTAAGAAACTAATTCACAGACTCAATTCGCAATAAAACACCGTCATCCTCGTCTGTGAGGATATATAGCCTGCCATCTGGCCCCTGTTTGATATCACGCATGCGCTGGCGTAGATCTGTCAGCAGACTTTCTTGGCGAATTTCCTGTCCGAGCTCATTGAACTTGATTCGTATGATTTGACCTGTCCCCATAACCTGCCCCTTTCGCATGGCCGCTATGAAAATATCACCATGCCACTGTGGAAATTCATCTCCAGAATAAAATGTCAGGCCACTGACTGATACGCCGGGCACCCAGAAGGCTACCGGGTCAATTGTGCCCTCCATCTGGAAGCGGTCACTCTGCATGGCCCCACCATAGGAGCGGCCAAGACTCACCATCGGCCAGCCGTAGTTGCCGCCGCGCTCAATTAGGTTTAACTCGTCACCGCCGTTTGGTCCCATCTCTGTCGCCCAAATATTGCCGGTTATGGGATCCTTCGTAATGCCGACAGGGGTGCGGTGGCCGTAGCTATAAATTTCTGGCAGGTAGCCTTCACGGCCAACATAGGGATTGTCATCAGGAATGCTGCCATCGGGATTGAGGCGCAGTATCTTGCCCTTCTGGATGTCAGTATGAAAACCTGGCTCCGGGCTGTCGGTGGTAACATAAACCCCAAGATACAGCATGCCGTCATCTCCAAATAGCAGCCGGACACCGTTGGTTGTGCCTTCCTGTCCGACAAAAATATCCTCGGTGCCCTGGATGCTGTCGCCATCCCACTGCCCCCTAGCCACGGCGATAGCCTCTTTACCGCCTCCCAGGTCCTTGTTGTAGCTCATGTAAACCCAGGGCTGATTTTCAAAATCGGGATGCGTAGCGATATCAAGCAGACCCTTGTAGGTGCTGACCAGTGCACCATCGGGTGCGCCGGGCACGGCTGCTTCCTGCAACTGATCATCCATCAGTCGACGTATCGTGCCGGAATTCTTTTCAGTGATCAGGGCGCTGCCGTCGGGCAGCCAGGTCATGCTCCAAGGATGGTTAAGTCCGCGGGCCAGCACACTGACCCTGATATCCATGCCTTCAGCGGTCTGGTAATAGAAAGGACCGGTGCCCACCGGGTCTACCGGCAATCCAACCCGCTGCGCCATACTAGCCGATGTGAATCCCAGCAACGCAATAAAAGAAACAGTACTAAGTGCTGATTTGTTCAACATGTCCCCTCCAGACTTATTTCTCAGGCAGACCCGGATGATAAAGCAGTCTCGAGCCAAGTTGCCACCCCCCTGTGATGGCAGGGTGCCTTGCACTTGCCCCCGGAAGTGCTTACATTGCCTCACAAATAATAATGATGGATCAGCCTATGTTCTCTTCTCCCACACTACAGCGCCTGGTTATTCCTGTTTTTCTCTTACTGCCTTTTTCACTGGCGGCGCAGGATGAAGATACCCCTGTATTCCAGTTTCGCAACAACATCGAAAACATTACCGGCGACCTCTACAGGGCCAGCAACGGCGCTTGGCATGCGATTTTTTTTGTGACCAGTGAGGGCATTGTGCTCGCTGATCCGATCAATCCTGATTTTGCCAACTGGCTTAAAGGGGAACTGGATGCACGTTTCGATGTACCGGTCACTCACGTAATTTACAGTCACAGTCATTTTGACCACGCGGCTGGTGCAGCCGTTTTTGGGGGCGCCACCATCATCGCGCACGAACGTGTCGCCATGAACATGGACGGCCGCTACATGCACATGCCCGGTGACATGATTGACCGCAACGGCAACGGTATGATTGACCGGAAGGAAATCGATATCCCCACCAATGCTGATCCCGGTATCTGCGGCATGTTCCCAGGCTGGTTTGACCAGATTGACCTCGATGGAAACGGCATCGTCCCGCCCTCGGAACTGCAAAGCACAATACTGCCGCCGGACATCACGTACACCGACAGGATGACTCTTGTCGTTGGAGGTAAAACCATAGAGCTGATGCATCCCGGCAAAAACCATGGCGATGACATGACGGTGGTGTACTTTCCCGAGGAGAAAGTTGTCTTCGCCACCGACATGATGGCCGATGCCCTGGTCCGTGATGATATTCGTTCGCTGCCCTCAGCATGCGGGCCACTCGACGGCACGCCGATTAAGGAATGGATTCGCTCGTATGAAGCCGTGGAAGCCCTGGACTTCGACATCTTTGCCGGCGGCCATGGAGGCCTGTTCAGCAAAGAAGAAATGATGCTGCCCGCGCAATTTTTACGTGATCTTGAAGCCGCTGTGGAAGAGGGAATTGCACGAGGCATGTCACTTCAGGAAATGAAGGACAGTATTATGCTCGAGGAATATGCTGACTGGGCATACTATGAGCGTCTGCGCCCAAAGAATATTGAGGCGGCCTATCAGAACATCACGCGCTATCGCTTCTAACCTGCCGCATAAAACCAAAGATAAGAATAATAAGAAGGAACACGCCAATGGCGCACACCATTAATCCCGTTGACGCCCCAAATATTGTCTCTCTCTTATTTTCAAAAATGAAAGCGATTCACAATTATCAAGGATAAAAATTAATTCAAGGTGGGTCGCTTAGACACCCGCACTTTGCCCTAGAAGTACGAACCTGAAGAAGAGTTACATTCACACCAATAGGATATTCTTTTGAAAATTCGTCCAGACCCTCCTCATCAATATGCCAGACCTCTGAAAATCTCAACGTCTTTCTTTCTCCCCCGTCAGCTCTCACTGATGCTATGACCTCAAATTCACCCTCTGAGACCTCGCAGCCATCATGTTTAATTTCACCATCCACATGGACCAGAGTATTTTTTTGATAGTAGGAGAGAGACACTCTTGCGGGGCAAGATTCAATCTCTATAGCAGGGATGTTTATGGTGGTTTTTAATTCTGTCTCAAACCTGATTACCCTTTTGTTGGGATCGTTCTCACTCTTGCGGGCCTCCAGGGCACTGTAGACACTTTTCGCCTCCGGCAGTTGCTGAGCCAAACCCATCTGCGGCAAAACAAAAAATATAAGCACACTGCATGAGATGATTATTTGAATTTTCATTCATGTAATAAAAATATTTTGTCGGGCTTCTTCTACCTGCTAGCGGGAGTAACCGCAAAGCCGTTGCGAGGATTAATCATTTTTCCATTTATAACAGCATCTATCCACGCCCCGGCGGTTCTACCATCCTTCATTGGATTTGCCCGAATGCTTATGGGCGTGCCAGCAGGCAGATCACTTTTGCGTATCCCAGCTCTCATTAGCGTACTCGGGCCCTCCGCCTCAAAACCCCAAGTCGTCACTGTGCCATCCTCGTTAGTAACATCGACCAACAACCAGGAATGTGGATTTGTGTACTGAAATTCTTTCACTACTCCCGAGACGTCGATCACCTTATTGAAATCAAACATTGCTGCAGAGTGATGCGCCATGACACCCTGAGCAAAAAAACAAGACATTAATAAGAGCGCTATATTTTTTTTCATAACAACTTTGACCTCTCAAAATACATCGGGCTATCTGATCTCTTCATCACTGCTAGCTGCAGCGTCATCCTCAATGAAATCAAAATCAAGAAACTGACTGGTGCCGTCCTCCTTCTCAAGGATTACGTTGTTCTGGTTTTCCCCACAATCCCAGTAGCGTATCCGCAGGTAGTTGTCATCGTTGGCTAGCTCTGTCCAACTCTGACGCGTGTACCAAGGCTGCGATAAATGAATTGGATCAAAAACCCAGAAATCTGCCTCCAATGTAATCTCATCAATTTTCCTCCACCTCTCTACCAACTCAACCTCGCCAGAGTAATCAGGCTGAGTCCCGCGCTGATACTGCCCAGGGATAAGGTACTTTGTATGCATCACCAACATACCGCTCGTCCAAAACCCTATTGTGTCTCCATTAGCAGATGCGTAGGCATCCTCAACTGATGTGTGAGCTCTCCCGTCTGTATAAACTCGCCTGACATCATTTACCATCTCGTTTATTAGCCAGGTCTGGTCTGGTGTGACGACAAACTCATGAAGGAAAGGCTCCGTCGCCCAGCGCGGATGTCCCGGGGGGCGACAATCAGATATCGGGTCATACTCCCCTCCAGTGGACTCCATGTCCGCTATCTTTTGCTGACGGACAGCCCTACCAGCCTCCGTTAATTTGGCTGTTGTTTCATCGGCTGAAATATCAGGATCAAAGGACAACCCACCGCTTGTGCGGGTAAAGATACCTGACCAATCATATGCAGGGGCAGACATATCCTGCCATGAGAGCATCTCTCCACCATCAGCACTCTCAAGCAAAAATAGATACATAGACCAGGAGTTTTCGAAAGCCTCTCCAAATGCCTGAAGTTGGCTCTTGTTGTCTTGCCAGTTTTCATCCTTAGGTAGCCAACCCACATATTCCTGGGATAAAGCCTGATAGGCTGGAGAGAACATCATCAATAGAAGTGTAAATTTTTTCATTGCTGTTTATTTATTTATTTTCTTATTAAATCAAAGATATACAGCTAAACTTATGTAGTCTAGTTGTAAATACTTTTAGTTGAACCGACCCAACTGCCCTGATAGTCTAATTTACTATAAAACCTATAACATGGAAAAAACCTTAAATGGCCCCCTATCAGACCCGCTTCGGATCAATCGATAATTTTGAAAAAGGACGAGTAGAGCCTATTAACGATGACGTGCGTAACTATGCCTTCTCAAATTGTTTTGAGATCGCAAAAAATAGTAAGCCCTATGAGAAAGTCGTCTTTGGCCAAAACATGGAGTACGTGCTGGAGACAATAAGGGCCGAGGGCAACTCCGATTGGTACACCTGCGCACATGACGAGTTCGCTCTTTGTATGGATGGAGAAGTAGAGATCCATTTAGTAGAACTGAAAAATGTTCCACTTTCGCATTCCGAGGGGAAAGAAGGCGCCGTATTGATAGAGGGTGAGCCGGAGGGCCAAAGGATGGGCTGGGTCAAACTTGGTCGAGGGCATCAGGGCATGCTTCCGGCCGGTTCCGCCTACCAATTTAGGAGCAATAGACCCTCCGTGATCATACTACAAACCTGCAAGGGCGAATTATCTATTGAGCGCTGGGAAGAAATATGCCAAACCGTCTAGTAAGGATCTGATCAATGAGCAACGCGCACGGATACAATCATTTTACCCTTGGCCATTTCAGTTTCAGTAGGGATGAATATTTTGCCCACATAAATTGGACGACCCTTGATGAAAGACCGATGAGCCACACCATGGATGTGGGAAATTTTCTTCGCGCCCTCATGCGTGATGTCGCATGGGGGTTCTTTTATGGCTGGGTAAATTTTGATGAGGTCATAGGTACGGTTAATCACTATGGGACAGTTGAGCTTTACGCTGGAAGCTTCAATGGCTCCATGAAAGATGCGGGAGTAGACCGCATGGAGAGCTTTTCAACAGATGACATTAGGCAACTTTTTGAAAAAATGCTGGCGGACTGGACTAACGAGGAATTTGACCCGTTTGCCGCCCCTCAAGAGACCGGCTCACCCTACGGGCCCAAGTGTGGCAGTAATATCCCAGCCATAACCCGGGCAAGAGAACTAGCAAGTCGCTGCGTTGGCTTGCAGGGCGACTTAGCGCTCCGGACAGATGAGGGGGGCTCACCCATAAATAGGGCCTTTGCAGACGTTCCGCAAGACGCTCCGGAGGTTCACCCAGAGCCTGGATTTGAAGACCAGGTTCACGCTTTCAACCTATTTGCATTTCTATCGAGGTCTCAGGTGACGTGGAACCCTTCATTCACCTCAGTCGTTAAGAATAGCTTTATGTGTCCAACGACTGAGGAACATATACTGCCAATAATCCATGGTAATGACCGTGTAGAGTGGTTTTTCCAGATGTGTGACGAGATACACTGGAATAGTGACCACAAAGAGACAGGGCAACCACTGGCTAGGGTTATTATGAAAGCTGGTGACATGGCGGCTATGCCGGCATACTGCAGGCACCGGGGTTACAGCCCGAAGCGCTCAATGCTGTTAGTTTGGGAGAATGGTGACCCTGACCTTGTGAATGACATCAAAGAGGGTAAGGCACCTCAGGTCCCCGTGAGTTTCTAAGTTAATCGCTCGATTACTCAATCGCCAAAACGCTCGCCGTGCCTTGCAGCATAATTCTCCTTGAGAGTTTTCACATCCTCAACCGCACTGGCCAACTCTTCATGCCTTTGAACCAGAGCTACAAACTTCTCCTCAAGCAATAGGTACTTATCCAGCTCCTCTTTTCGGAGGGCAATGAAAGACGGCGCCTTTATTAACCCTCCTTGAACAACCCCCGAACCACCTCTCCTACCTGGAAAATTTTGTCCACGTAAGGCGTCATTCAAACGACTCTTTCTAATTCTTGTCAGCATGAATCGGGGCTGGCAGACACGGCTCTTTACGTGATTTCTGGTGGTCTTCATTCGCCGACATATTATTTCGAACTCCCTGTCATCGACATAGGAATTAAAAAGATCGAACTGCCGGTCCTCTGCTTTTGTAATTTCTCTCCTTAGCTGGCTGAGTGAACGCTTTTCAACAACCTGTATTTCTTCTACCGGTATGGAACTGTCCTCGGCAGCAAATATTACGCCAGCCATAAACTCCGGGAGAGGCATCAAGAACAATAGGAAAGTTAACAGCCTCTTAACATACGGGTATGGAGAATTTTTAATTACCTTACCCCCCTCTCCTTCATCTATAGAAAGACAGCTAATTGGATAGGAATTCCGCGAGCGCATCCAACTGAGACTCACTTATCTGCGTGGGCTTGAAGGTCGGCATACCATTTAGCCCGTTTCGGACAATTGTTTTTACATATACGTCAACCAGGTTATCACGCTCCACTAAGACACCGTTACCTTCCCCACGAGTTTTTGTGAGTTGATGTGTTCCCGGATAGTTCATGCCAGGGCTGTGACAATGAGAGCAATGCTTTTTGTATACAGCCTCACCGTCCTGAGCGATGCTTGCCAAAGAACCGATAGCTGAAAGGAGGGCTAGAGATAAAAGGAGTATGTTTTTCATCGCATTAGCTCCTGTACCTTTGAGGCCAGATGCCTGATTTACCGGGGGCGATGATGCCATTAGGATCAAGCGCATCCTTGACGGTCTCATGCATACGCCAGAGTGATCCATTATTCCAGTTATAGGTCTGAGCGATCCTGTCCATGTAGCGGATATGCGTCCTGTATTCACCGTAACCGGCCTTTGCCGCCTCATCGACCAGGATATTAAATACCTCATCCATACGGCGGATCTCGTCCGGATCATTCTTATCATAGACCACCACGGTAACATGGTGCAGGTCACGCCAGCCGATAGCCATTAGGCCAAGATAATCGAACTGGTATTCCCTGAGTAGGCCACTAACAAGGTTGTACTGATCTATAGCGTCCTTACCTGTTATCGGGGCAACTGGAGAGAACCCCACATGACCTCCGCCGCCGTTCCAGTTCAAGAAATTAAACTCGGTCAGCTTGGGAATACCCTTCATAGTTTCAGCGCGGTGTTTGAGAATATCGAATTCCCTCGTACGCTCTTCCGGGAACCAGAAACGCGATCCCGGGACCTGGGCAAAAGCATCCCTGATAACAGACTCCAGCGCATCCATAACCGGCGGCGGTCCATACAGTGCACCACAGAAGTTCCACATACCGATCTGCTGATCATCCATGATGTCCTGATAAACACTTGGCGGCACAGGACCACTACCGCTGTAGTACTTGCTTTTTGTCTCATGGATCGCGGCATCGAGAATCAGGCTGCGCACCGTGGCAGCATTCTGGATCACCATGCCCACCTTTAGTGGCCTGAGGATTTCAATGACCTGCTCGATATCTTCCTCGCGCTGGAAAGAAATCATGTAGGGACGATAGCCCGGCGGCTCGGGCATTAGCCAGATTCCCATTTTGGTAACAATGCCAAAGTTGGACTGCGAAAAGATGCCATCCACATAGGGTCCGTACCCATACTTGAAAAGCTGCCAGGTGTTGTTACCTTCTAGTGCCCCCATCCCTGTCCGCACCAGCTCTCCAGTGGGCAGCACCACCTCCATTCCACACTGCATGGCAAAATGGTCACCGTAGGGCGTGTAGCCGATACCGTGATCCAGCGCATTACCCATAACCGATCCCCAGCCCGGGTCAGGCACATCCAGCCACAGCTTAAGGCCACGTTCCTGTATATATTCATAGAGATCAAAATAACTGACGCCCGGCTCAACCAGCGCATAACCGAATTCTTCGTTTACCTCGATGATGCGATTCATGCGGTTCATATCCAGCACGACCGTGCCAGACATTACGGGGGCTGCGCCACCATAGGCAAAATTGTTGCCTCGTGAAACAGGCCACAATGGCACACCCAGTTCGTTAGCCACGCCTACAATTGCCTGGACCTCATCCACGCTTGCGGGAGCGACGGCACCGGAGGGTTGGTACTCGTTGGGATCATTGGAGAGAGGGTAAGGATCTTTGTAAGAGGAAGACTGCAGATCAGTAAACACCCAGTCGTTGCCGACAATATTCCTGAAGCGGCTGAACGCCTCTTCTAGGGTGGCTTCATCTATGCCAGGAGGAAGTGCACTGGCCATTATGAATTTCTCCCGTTGTTTTTGTTAGTCGCTGAGAGTGCCCAGGCATAAAGGTTCTGGTCCACTCTGGTGATCTCTACGCTGACAGCATGGGTTGGCTGCAGAAGCCTTTGCAGGCAAAAATAGAAAGACTCCGTCGTAACACCTGCAACATGGAGAGAATCATCTTTGCATTTCGATTTAAGTTGTCCGTTCCATAATGGCGTGATATCACTCTGAACAGCCTGCCAGTTGCCTGAACCGAGCCAGGATCGTGCTACCTTGCCTGCCTTTTGATAGCGCTCTTCGAAATACTTGATCGTGGGTGTTGCCTGTAGACTGCTGCTGCCTGCCAGGCTCAGTTTTGGCAGGGCAAGAGGGATTAGTGAGCTACTAATAAAGTTTCTTCTTTTCATTATTTGTCTTTGGCTTTATCCGGATTTACTCTCTTAAAGCTAATGCCTGAAAGGAATAAAATCAAACCTAAATAATAGTTGCCTGAGCAAAAAAATAAGGAGTTAACATGACACAACGCAGAGACATTCTCACCGCTTCAGGAGGTCTGCTGGCCGCCTTCATGGCATCGGGTGCAAACTCCCAGGAACAGAGTATCGAGGTCGACCTGACTGACGGGGAGAAAGCCAACATCCGTCTTGTGGATGCTTTTTGCAAGGGCTGGGAAGCGATGGATCTTACAGAAGTTTTTGCCACCATGAAGGAAGATGCCGTCTACCGCCAGTCGCAGGACACACCTCCCGTCACAGGGCACCACGCTATTTCAGACTTGATGAAATTATGGGTCGATGATTCATACAAGATAGATTATATCGTAGAGGAAACTTTTGCTCGGGGTCCCGTGGTCATCAACCGCCGTATAGATATCTATCACAGGAACAACGCGGAGGATCACCTGGAATGGGAGGGCGTTGGGCTATTTCTCATTGAAGGCGGCCTCATCCGAGAATGGCAGGACTTCACCATGCGCATTCAGCGTGGCAGGGCCTGACCCTGCACATTAATACCGTCGAGGGATGACTGAAGTGACGCTATTCCTGCATCAGTGACTGCCGTGCCCCAGAGATAGACAGACGCCAGACTTTCCAACCCTCGCAGATGAGCTAGCCCTGCATCGGTTATTGCAGGATTACCGTATAGGTTAATCGTTTCCAGATTCAAAAATCCTGAGACCATAGCAAGCCCAGCATTGGTGATGCCGTTGTTGCTGAGGTTCAGGCTTTCCAGTACGGGCATTTCTGAGATCATGGCCAGCAGCTCATCATTCATTCCGGTGCTTGCTAGGTTAAGCTCCACAATCGATCCGCCCGCCTCGGCCAGCAGAACCAGCATCTCTCGACTTACCGGCTGGCCGATGGCATTGATACTCACCACCAGCCCGTTGCTTTCCTGGGAAACTTTTCTCACCAGCCAGCCACTGGCCACCATCTGCTCGATCAGGCCCTTTGCTACAACGGCATAACTGTCCTCTGCGGCGATGTCCGACACTGGTGCAAGGCCCAGCTCAAACGCAAGCAGTGCCGTCGTGGTTACATCTACAGGTAAAGCGGAAAGCGATGTCTCCGAGGGCACACCGGCATCGATCCACCATCTGAGTATTGCCACCTGGTCTGCCGTCAGCGGCGTCTTGCCTTCAGCCGGCATGAAATTTTCATGACTCTCGGGCAGGGTAACGCGTTTATAGAGGTCGCTGCCTGCGGCGTTGCCAGGAAGAACAACCGCGCCGCTTTCCCCACCCACTAAAAGAGAATCGAGTGAAGATAAATCAAGCTGACCATTCTGCTTGTCCGCATTGTGACAATTACTGCATCGGCTTTGCAGCATAGGGCTGACAACATCATGCCAGGGATTAGCCTGGCTGAGTTCAGTTACCGACGCTCTTCTTTCCTCGGCGCCAACCAGATTGCGAACAGGCTCGGGTGCGTATTCCACCAAGTAGGTAGAACCATGTGTTAGGTTGCCGCCGTAATGACCTGTCATCGTAACCGCCGCTAATAAAACTAGCGTTAACCACCCGCCCCAGCGCCAATAAAAAGTAACATTGAACACACACAGAAACCAGGCCAGCTGTGTGCCTATCGCGAAACCGATACCCCAGAGCCTGTGCGCTGATGCTGAAGAACCAGTAAAACCGCCCTCACCGAAATGAAGCAGTCCCAATATGACGGTTATCAAGGCACTGAACGCAGTGCAGGCCCAGAGCAGAGGCAGCACCTGCTGCAGGGAATTTTTCCGATAATCCCTGGCCAGCCAGTGAACAATTACCGTGAGAATGACCATACCGATTGGCAGGTGCAGTGCCAGCACATGAAAACGACCAAGAAATAGCAGGAAGTCAGACATCAGAGCCCTATTTAGTTATGCAAGCAACGGGCGAATTATTTCACCGTGTACATCGGTAAGGCGAAAATCTCGACCCTGGAAGAAATAGGTCAGTCTTTCATGATCGATTCCCATCAGGTGCAGCAGCGTGGCATTGAAGTCATGCACGTGCACCGGGCTCTCTACCACGTTGTAACCAAACTCGTCAGTCTTTCCGTACGTGCTGCCCTTATTGATTCCGGCACCGGCCAGCCAGCTGGTAAAGGCATAGGGGTGATGGTCACGACCAAATATCGGGTTGTTTATATCACCCTGAGAATATGGCGTGCGGCCAAATTCACTGGTAAACACCACAAGCGTGTCATCCAGCAGGCCGCGCTGCTTCAGGTCCATGATCAGTCCGGCGATGGGCTGGTCTGCCGTTCTGGCCATCATGGGCTGCGTGGCACTGATACTGAAATGGAAGTCCCAGCCGTTGTAAAACAGCTGCACGAATTTCACATTGCGCTCGGCCAGACGCCTGGCAAGTAGACACTGTCTTGCAAATGAATTTGGGTCGCGTACCCCAGGGCCGTACATGTCGAGGACAAAATCAGGCTCATCTTCAATACTGGTGGCTTCCGGTACCGAGCTCTGCATACGAAAAGCCATTTCGTAAGATGAAATCTTGGAGAGAATTTCCTCATCACCGCTTTGCTCATACTGCTCCATCGCCAGCGCATTGATCGCCGCGATGTC
>RFVC01000050.1 GCA_009922595.1 Gammaproteobacteria bacterium
AGTAATGTAAAAAGTGAAAAGTGAAAGCAAAGTCGTTTTCAGCTTTTTGCTTTTAACAGCATCTGTAACCAGGCTGCTTTAGTTCGGAAACTCCACGAGGTTGAACCTAGCACCATCTTCACCACGGAATCGCAGCGCACATTGTCCCCAGCTTTCCGGCATATTCCATTCCACTTCGGCCTGGAATGGAAGTCGTATTACTCGAGTCTCGCACTGGAAGTCTAGCGTTTCAATATCACCGTTAACATTCACAGCGGCCAGGATGCGATGTGAAGGATGATGGATCGTTTCGCCGTTCATGATCAGCTGGGCTGAAGTCAGGCCCTGGTCAGAGGCCTGCAGTTCTTTGACCTGGCCGACCTGGGTTGCCATCTGCTCAGTGATAGCATCCTCATTGAGATTTTCCAGGTTGCTGAAAGTGTTAAGCACTGCCGCCATATTGCCAGTGGATATATTGGCAAGATACTGCCGCTGGTAAGCCGACTCTAGGAGCGTGTTGTTAAGCACCTCGAGTGTCGCTTTAGGCCTTTCATTGGCTCCGCGTCGCCCCTGACCACGCTGGGCCCCGGTTTGCAGTGGGGCGGGAGTGGCAACGCGCGGCGCATTAATGCTGTGGTGAGCCAGTAGGCCGGTGGTAATGAAATCATCGACAAATAACTCGGGCAGGTTAACGATAAAAAACCGGTTGTGGTTCACAGCCGACTCCAGGTTAAAGTCGTTATGCTCTCCAGACAGGTAAGTTTGAGTGGCGCGGTTGAGTGCATGGACCGCCTCGGCAGGCCGATTGGTGGCTAGGTACACTTCACCCAGTCGCAGGTTGAATATGGCGTCTTCAAAATAGAGTTCGGTATTTTCCGCCAGCGCCTGCTTTAACATTGCTTCGGCTTCTTCTGCTTTGTTGTCTCGAATCAGCCCCTCAATATCCGATAGCATGCTGTTCGGCGTGGCCTGCATGCCGTGAAACTGGTTGCGGTACACGAAGCGTGCTGTCACTCTGAAGCCTGGCCAGTCGACAGCCTCCCCACTCTGCGTGGCAGGTTCAAACTGCAGTTGGCGAACGGCATCGCTGGCGGCCTCGACAAAACGCTCATCATAGAACCCGTCCACCGCTTTTATACCATCTACAGTGCCGTCACTGTTCACCGTGAAATCCAAAACTACCAGGGCCTCGCGGTTCCATGGCCTAGGATATTCAAGTGTTATGTCATCTAAGTTCAGCACCTTAGGGCCGATCTGCTGCGCGAGCAGAAACGTCGGGCAAAAAGCGAAGAGCAGTAAAGCGCTGATGAATGTCTTTCTCATCATTAATCCTCCCTGGATTTATAATTTACAGAAGAATAAAGCCGACGCAATGACTTATTCATAGACTGGGGAAACTCCCCTTCTAGTCTTACCATCGCTGCCCGTTTGTGGGATGCTTATTGCTATGCAATCACTGATTTCAGGATCCTCAGGTTGAGCAGTCACAAAACCATTTTCTGGCATGATTATGAAACCTGGGGGGCAGAACCACGCAAGGATAGGCCTTGCCAGTTTGCCGGTATTCGCACCGATGAGGACCTCAACATTATTGATGACCCGGTGGTAATGTACTGCAAACCCAGCCCGGATTATCTGCCTCACCCGGAAGCCTGCCTGGTCACAGGCATCACGCCCCAGGCTGCCCTCTCGAAAGGGCTTTGCGAGGCAGAATTCTGCTCCGCAATAGCCGAACAGTTTACCCAGCCAAACACCTGCGTCAGCGGCTATAACAGTATCCGTTTTGATGATGAAGTCACCCGGCACATGCTCTACCGCTGTTTCTATGATCCCTATGAGCGTGAATGGAAAAACGGAAATTCCCGCTGGGACATCATAGACCTGGTCCGCATGACTCATGCACTTCGACCAGAAGGGATCAACTGGCCGAAAAAAGAAGACGGACGTCCAAGTTTTCGTCTTGAAGATCTTACAGCCGCCAATAACATCGCTCATGAGGGGGCGCATGATGCACTTTCGGATGTGATCGCCACCATAGAGATGGCGAAGCTGGTAAAAAGCGCACAGCCCAAGCTGTATGACTGGCTGTACCAGCTCCGTGACAAGAACAGGGTAAAGCTGCTGCTGGATTTAAAAAACAGGGACATGTTGCTGCATGTGTCCGGTATGTTTCCTTCAACTCGCGGCTGTTTGGCTGTAGTCATGCCACTGACTATGCATCCTTCGAACCAGAACGGCCTCATCGTTGCTGATCTCAGCCAGGATCCCGCATCGTGGCATGACCTCGATGTTGAAAGCATCAGGCACAGAATCTTTTCACGGGCAGCAGACCTCGGCAAAGGTGAGGAAAGAATTGCCTTGAAAACGGTGCATATAAACAAGTGTCCAGCGCTGGCCCCCATGTCAGTCCTGAGTGATGACACCGGTAGTAAATATGAAATTGACCTGGATGCGTGTGCCCGCAACAGGGAGGTGCTGCTTAGCGATTCGACATTAAGCCAGAAACTGCTCACTGTATTTGCCGAAGTAGAACATGAGCAAATCACCGATCCTGATCACATGCTGTATTGCGGCGGTTTCTTCAACGACCAGGACCGGAACATGATGAACGAGGTGAAAGCGACGGGCGGTGAGTTGCTAGCAGACCTGGATCTGCCGTTCCAAGACAAGCGTCTGCCGGAAATGTTGTTTCGCTACCGCGCCAGGAATTTTCCGCAGACTCTCAACCAGCAGGAAAAGGCGCAGTGGCAGACCTGGTGCGCCAAACAGGTTAGCACCAACCCCAATGGCGTAGGCCTCGATGCGGTAGCTTACTTCAAGCGCCTGGCCGAGCTGCAGGATGAAAGGCCAGAGCGCAGGACACTGCTTAACCATCTGCAGGAATACGGGAGCCAGATTTGTGAAAACCTGGGCATTTAAGTGTGAAAGGCAGTGAGTTACTCAAGGTTACCGGTCCAGGAATCATTGTCGCCGCAACAGGCCTTGGGGCGGGGGATATCGTGGCAGCCTCAGTGGCAGGTGCACAGTTTGGTACCACATTGCTGTGGGCAGTACTTTTCGGGGGGCTGCTCAAGTTTGGCCTGACAGAGGGCATTGGTCGCTGGCAGCTGGCTACGGGTACTACGCTCCTGGAAGGGTGGATCGATAAGCTGCCGCGCTTTTTCAGCTGGTATTTTCTTGTTTACATGGTGTTATGGACCTTCATGGTCGCTGCCGCAATGATGGCGGCCTGCGGACTGGCTGCCTATGCCTTCTTTCCTGGCGTGTCTGTGGCCTGGTGGGGCGTCCTGCATGCCCTGGTGGCCCTGGTGATTGTCTGGTTCGGCATTTACAAGGCGCTCGAGGCAGCCATGAAGTTCTTTATCGGTTTGATGTTTATCACCGTGCTTTACTGTGCGGCCAGGGTGCTGCCCGATGCCGGCGCCATAATTTCCGGAACATTGCTGCCCCGTGTCCCGGATGATGGTATGGCTTATGTCCTTGGTGTGATCGGCGGGGTAGGCGGCAGCATTACCATCATGTCCTACGGCTACTGGATGCGTGAGGCTGGCTGGCACGGCAAAGAAAAGATTCCTGCCATGCGTATTGATCTTGCCGTGGCCTATGGACTGACGGCCCTGTTTGGCATGGCGATTATTATTGTTTCGGCAGGTGTGCAACCCGAGGTGGTATCGGGTAACAACATGGCGCTGGCTGTTGCTGACCAGCTGGTGCCCGTGATGGGCGAAAACGGCAAGTGGATTTTTCTCTTTGGTTTCTGGGGCGCGGTATTCAGCTCCATGATCGGCGTCTGGCATGGGGTGCCTTATCTATTTGCTAATTATATTTACCACTACAGGAACCAGACATATTTTCTGAAATCTCCCAGTAATATTTCCAGAACTAATGCCTACAGGGGTTACCTGGTCTACCTAGCAATACTGCCCATGAGCCTGCTGGCCCTGGAACGCCCCGTCTGGGTTGTCATTACCTATGCCGTCACCGGCGCCATATTTATGCCGCTCCTGGCAGCCCTGCTGTTTTACATGAACAATTCCAGGCAGTGGCTCCTTGAACATGCCAATAGCTGGAAGAGCCGGACATTGCTGATTTTATGCCTGCTCGTCTTTGGCTACCTGATGATTGTCCAGGTGGCAGGTTATTTTAAGTCTGCATGAAGCGCAGAGAACTTTTCCTTTTTACCCGCCAAACCTTTAAAATTGCGCTTTTTAGCAAGTCGGCATGAGTAAACACGCCCGGAATATTATTCCCGTATGAGTGATTTTGAGGATATCAGGCCTTACCGAGATGATGAGGTCAGGCCTGTCGTTGACCGTCTGTCAAAAGATGAAACAATGTGCAGGGCGCTGGGCAAATTCACGCACCCGCTGCTGTACAAGTTCTTTCCAGGCAAGGTGACCGCCAAAGTACAGTCCACACTTGCCGATGAAGTCGCGCATGTTCAGACGATTCACGATGTTCAGCTTGTCATCGAAAAATACCTCGACAGGCTGATCGAAAGCACTACCACCAGCCTCACGAATACCGGCCTCGATACGCTTGATACCAGCAAACACTACCTGTTTATAAGCAATCACCGGGATATTACCTTGGACCCGGCGCTTTGCAACTACATGATATACCATCATGGGCTTGATACTCTCCAAATAGCAATTGGGGACAACCTCTTACAGCGGCCCTTTCTCACAGATCTCATGAAGCTCAACAAGAGTTTCATCGTGAAGCGCTCGGTTCAGGGGCGCGACCTGCTCAAAGCCAGCAAACAGTTATCGTCCTACATCCATCATTGCATCAAGGGTGGAGAAAATGTGTGGATTGCCCAGCGTGAAGGAAGGGCCAAGAATGGAATCGATAAGACAGAAACGGCCATCATCAAGATGCTGCATATGGCTAATCGTGAGTCGACGCTGAAACTGACGCTCCAGGAATCCATTAACTCGCTTAACATCGTGCCCGTGGCAATTTCCTACGAGTTCGATCCCTGCGACCGGGCCAAGGCGGAAGAGCTTTACACAATCGACAATACCGGCAAGTTCGAAAAGGATGAAAACTCGGATGTTCAAAGCATCCTGTCCGGCATGATTGGAGAAAAAGGGGCCGTGCATGTGGCTTTCGGTGAAAAGATCCAGTTTGATGATGCGGTTACAGCGGAGGGAGTTGCCAGGGAGATTGATGAACAGATCATTCGCAACTACAAGCTTCACGCCGTAAATTACGCTGCCATGGAGATTGTCCAAAAAGACTTCATGGACTTTTCCACATTGCCCGACATTCTTGAAATGCCGGCCTCGCTGATCAACAGCAAACGCCGTGCCTTCAGGAAGCGCCTGGCCAGCATGCCGAAAAAATACCAGTCATATGTGCTGAACATGTATGCCAATCCCGTGATCCGCAAAGCGGAAATCAATGCCAAATAGCGCTGCATGGCATCGGTTGCAAAGCAGCCTTCCTACACTATAGTGACTAAGAACCCGATCCGGTGGTGACAGGCCGCCAGCCGATGCTTTCAGACGAACTCAAACAAGCCATACAGAAAAATTATTCCACCCTGGTTCAAAGCAAGGACCTGCAAAACCGTCCCGGTCAGAAACAGATGATTGCGGATATAGCCAATACCCTGGCAGCGGTAGAGATGGATGAAGAGGGAAAGCGCACCTCCGCAGAGCCCGCTATCTGTGTAATCGAGGCGGGCACCGGTATCGGTAAAACCATTGCCTATCTGCTTGCTACCATTCCGATTGCCAAGGCGTTTCAGAAAAAGGTAGTCCTGGCAACGGCCACTGTCGCCCTTCAGGAACAGGTCATGTACAAGGATATACCCGACCTCCTCAAGCATAGCGATATGCAATTCAGTTATTCCCTGGCCAAGGGCAGGGGGCGCTATCTCTGTCTATCCAAGCTCGACAACGTGCTCAAATCAAGCAGCAGCCAGGATGCGATGTTTGATCTATACGGTCTTGAGTTGGAGGATCCCTCTGATGCCGATAAAAAACTGTACCAGAAAATGTTGGACGCACTCATTGACGGCAACTGGAAGGGAGACAGGGACGACTGGCCGGATGTCCTGCAGGAAAACCAGTGGCGGAACGTGGCCGTGGAAAAAGGGCAGTGTTCCGGCAATCGCTGCTCCAACTTCAGCACCTGCTGTTTTTTTAAAAACCGCACCAGCATGCAGAAAGCAGACTGCATAGTCGCCAACCATGACCTTGTTCTGGCTGACCTGGCACTGGGCGGCGGTGTGATTCTGCCACCTCCTGAAGACTGCATTTATATTTTTGATGAAGCGCATCATCTTCCGCTCAAGGGAGTGAATCATTTTTCCCATTTCATTCGTCTGAAATCGACGCAGACCTGGCTGGAACGCATTACAGGGGTCTTCAAGAGCATGGGAGTCGAACTGGATAAGGATGAGGAGCTTTCAGTGCAGCTTGAAAAAGCCAGGCAGGCGGCTGACCAGACGCGGGCCGTGCTACACCAGCATATCCCCCTGTTTCAGGCCTACACCGACCAGGCCGAGAGTGCCAACGCAAAGGGCGATATCACCCAGCATACTTTTGACCAGGGTGTGCTGCCGATCGAGCTGCGGGAAACGAGCCATGACATTTTATTGGAATTCAGGGATTTGGAAGAAAGACTGCGCAAGATCAGCGATCGGCTCAAGGACTTCATGGAAAATGATGCCCAAATTGACAAGCAGACAGCCGAGAACTGGTTTCCTGTCATCGGGATCATAGCCACGCGTGCAGAAGGCGCAATCCAGCTATGGCGGACTTTCTCCATTGAGGACCATGGTGATTATGCGCCGAACGCGCGCTGGATAACCTACCGCCCACTCGGCAATGATACCGAGATAATCCTGTCATCAAGCCCGGTACTGGCGGCAGATGCTCTGACAGATTACCTGTGGAATGAGTGTTTTGCGGCAATTCTTACCTCGGCGACCCTGACCGCACTGGGTAATTTTGAATTTTTGAGCATGCGTTCGGGACTGCATGAAAATACGGTATTTCGACGTATCAGCAGCCCATTCGATTTTAATGGTAATGCGACGCTTCGTATTCCGGTCAACGGGTTTGATCCTTCGGATACGCAGGCGCATACGCAGTCCATTATTGAAATACTCCCGGAGCTTGTTGAGGAGAAGAAGGGCTCACTCGTGCTGTTCTCGTCCCGCCGGCAAATGCAGGACGTGATGCAGGGACTCGGTGAGGAAATCCAGTTCAGGATTCTTTCCCAGGATAACTATTCCAAACAGGAGTTGATCAGGCTGCACAAGGAGCGCGTGGACAAGAAACAGGGCAGTATTATTTTCGGCCTGGCCAGCCTGACCGAGGGCATTGATTTGCCGGGTGACTACTGCACCAGCGTCGTCATTGCCAAAATTCCTTTTGCAGTACCCAATGACCCGGTGGAAGCGACACTGGGGGAATGGGTAAAGGGTCAGGGCAAGAATCCTTTTCGTGAAATTTCAATCCCGGAGGCTTCGATGAAGCTGATCCAGGCCTCAGGCCGGTTGCTGAGGACAGAAAGAGACAGCGGGGTGATCACTATCCTTGATGACCGTCTGCTGAACAAGTTTTACGGCAAGGGAATCATCAATTCGCTGCCGCCTTACAGGCTGGACACTTTCAGGTCGCTGCAGCATGATTAGTCTCTAGTAGATTACTCTCTTATACCCGGGGGAATTCCGGCATGCTGCCCAGGCACTTTTTTCTTTTACTCCTACATTCGTTTGCACTTTTAGTGTGTTCATCACCTCAGGCCACGGCCCAGTCCGGCATTCAGCTCGCCAAGTTAAATTATTTCGAGATTCGTACTACGGATCCTGAGCGCAGCAAAAATTTCTATCAGTCTCTCTTTGGGTTGCCTGTCCAGCCAGGCAGCGATGGCCGCACCGTTTTACAAATCGGAAACGAACAACAATACATGGCAATTCGGGCAGTAGCGGACGGTGAGTCACCCGGGATCAGCCAGCTTGGTTATTCAGTAAGTAACTACGATCTCGAGTCGACACAGGCTGCATTGATTGCGGGCGGATTCCAGGAAATAGAGGTTCCGGATATTGCAGAGCAGGGGATAAATATCCCCTTGACTACCTGGGTGCGGATGCGCGGTAACACACCTGTGCTGTATTTCTCTGATGCCAGGGGACTGATAGTTCAGCTCACTGATACAACATGGTGTTCAGGAAACGGGTCGCTGGGAAACCAGTGTGTGGGGACTGAAGCCATGTCACCTGGGCTGCTGAGCCTGGATGAGATCAACCACTTCACCTCGTTCGTTAACGATGGCGCCGGCGCCAACCTTTTTTACCAGGATTTTTTTGGCCTGGATATACAGGCCTACCAGGGGCCCAATTCCCCCGTAACCGGTATTGGCGATGGCAAACAGTTTGTAATGTATGCCGGACCCTTTCCCGGCGGGGAAAATGCGCCAGCCAACATTCACCATGCCAGCTTCAATATGACTGGATTTACCGTGGATGGCGTTTTGACAAGGCTTGAGGAGCAGGGTATCTCAGCACGTGGGCAGCGCCAGACTGGTCCCATGATGCACTACATCAGCCTGCGCATGCCTGAAAGAGGCGGTGCCGAAGGAGGCACCCCTGAAGTGTATTTTACCGACCCCGACGGCATCCTGATGCAGATACAGGACATCACGTACTGCGGTGGAGGGGGATACCTTGGAAATAATTGCCTTGAGTAAGGGCTAGGCTGTTAGGTCGACAGTGCCGTTGCTATCGCCAAATTGATCCCGTTCGATACCAAGAACGTGCAGCATGGAGAGCAACAGGTTGGACATGCTAGTTCTGTTCGGGTTGCGAATGTGGCGATTTCCCTCGAGTTTTCCTGACGCCCCTCCGGCAAGCACGATGGGCAAGGGATCATGGTTATGCGAATTGCCATCGCTCATACCGCTGCCGTACAGGATCATGGCGTTCTCCAGGAGCGTGCCTTCACCATCGGGAACGGCATCAAGTTTTTCCAGGAAGTAGGCGAAGAGGCTTACATGGTAATGATTGAGTACCGCAAACCGGGCTTTCATGTCTTCGTTATTGGAGTGATGTGACAGGGTATGGAAGGAATCCCTGATTCCGCTGGCAGGATAAACAGCACTACTGAGTTCCTTGGCCATGAGGAACGTGGAGACACGTGAAATTTCAGTTTGCCATGCCAGGACCTGAAGGTCATACATTAACCTGATGTGATCCTCGATGTCCGCGGGAATTCCATTGGGTTTATCCGGAACGTTAATATCTTCGGTTACCCTGGTGCCCGCCTGAACGATGCGCCTTTCGATTTCACGAATATCGGTCAGGTATTGTTCAAGTCTTATCCGGTCGGATGCCGGCAGGGATTTATCCAGTGCGGCAAGCTGTTCGGTGACGGCATCGAGCAGACTCAATGACTGGCTTCTTCTCGCCTCTCTTTGCTCAGGGGTAGCCCCATCACCAAACAGTTGCTCAAAAATGACCTGGGGGTTGTTCTGCATGGGCAGGGGTGAGAGATCAGACTGCCATGAGATAGTGTTGCGGTAAGCGCAGCTGAGACCTTCACCGCAGCTTAGTGTGGCCTCTTCAATGGTCAATTCCAGTGACGGCAGTGGAGTATCCTGGTTCAACTCTCTGGCAATGATCTGGTCGAGAGTCACACCCAGTTTTGGAATTGCGCCGGTTTCAGCCTTGGCGCCGCTGATAAAGGAAGCCGCGGAGCGATTATGATTAGCTGTCGCGCCTCCCGGACCGTATGCCAGGGGCAGGCTGAGGTCGCTGATAATATTGACCGTTTTGCGGAAGGGCTCCAGGGGTTTCAGGATTTCTGAAAAAGTAAAATCCCTGCCTTCATTGACCGGCATCCAGCGCGACATGGTGGCGCCATGGGGAAAATAGATTGCCCCGAAACGGGTTTTTGGCAATTGTGCCTGCGCCAGTGCCGTGCCTGCGGGCAGCATGGACTCAAGGAATGGCAGGGCAAGCGCAGTGCCGGTTCCACGCAGCAGGGATCGTCGCGACAGGTGTTTCTTTGTCAGGAATCTAGCCATCTCAGGCCTCCGGCAAATTCTGCACTTGGCTGTTGTTTTCAGGTGCTGAGACCGCCATTGAATCGGTGCCGCCTTTAACCCGCTTGGTGAACTGCTCACTGGTCACGATACCTCGCACCAGGTCTGAAAAGCGGTAATCATTTTCTTCAGCTTCGTGAATAATAGAACGAATAGTCGGCATATCAAAATAAGCCAGTTCCCTGCCAAGGGCATAGGTGAATAATTTTTCTGTCATGGTTTCGACGAAGAGCTCGCTGTAGCCCATCAATGCCTTTCGCAGGTCGGCAGGACCATTGACAGTGGAGCCGTCGAGCAAGGTGCCGGTTGGATTAACCCTGGCATCGCCGTCATATTCCCGCCAGGCGCCCACCAGGTCAAAATTCTCAAGCGCAAAGCCTACCGGATCAATAATGCTGTGGCATGAACTGCAAACCGGGTCTTCCCGGTGCGCTTCGAGTCGCTGACGCACCGAGGTGGTGATGACAGTGGAGCCATTACCGTCAAGGTTTGTTTCGACTCCGGGCGGCGGAGCGGGGACTGGAGCACTAAGCAGGTTTTCCAGTATCCAGCTGCCCCTGACAACCGGTGATGTCCGGCTGGCGGTTGAAGTAACCGTCAGAATACTGCCATGACCAAGCAGTCCCCGGCGCGGGCTGTCAGCGTCGAGGGCTACCTTTCTGAAGTGTGAACCCCTGACGCCGTCGATGCCATAGTGTTCTGCCAGCTTGTCATTAAGAAAGGTGTAACTGGCATTGAGCAAATCGGTGACGGGCAGGTCCTCCTGGATAAGGTTTGCCACTGCCAGTTGTGTTTCCCGGATAAAGGCCGCCCTGAGATTGTCGTCAAATTCGCCTTCCTCCGGGGTCACCGTTTCCATGTCTCTCAGGTAGAGCCACTGTCCGGCGAAATTCTCCACCAGCGCCGCGGATTTTTCATCTCGCAGCATACGGTCAACCTGGGTCAGCAACACACCGGGTTCTTTTAGCTCTTTCTCTATCGCGAGTTGGAGCAGTTCCTGATCAGGGATGCTGCTCCAGAGAAAAAAGGAAAGCCGGGAGGCCAGTTCAAGATCACTGATGGCATAAACATCACCAGGAGAAAGATGTACAGGTTCTTCCTCAAACCGGACCAGGAATCTTGGGTCTATCAGAATGCGTGAGATGGCCTGCTGTATTCCTGATTCGAATCCGGCCTCTTCATGGCCCGCGTAGTAGAAGGTCATGATGGACGCAATATCATTTGCACTGACAGGCCCCCTGAAAGCCTTGCCAGCCAAATCGGCAACAATGGTTTCAGCACAACCGGTCTGTTCATCATCGGTAGCGGGATAACAGCTGAAGATCTTGCCGCGACTTGGCGTGTTTCCCGGTCCGGTTGCATCAAAGGGACCGATGATTTCAATCCGGTTGATATTGCCTTCAACACTGTACTGTTTATAGATATCGTTTACGCCGGCGGCCTTGTGCAGGTCGACAATACCCGCCGTGATAGTATGGGGGCCGGCTGTCAACGGGAACCTGCTGATGCGACCGCCTTTAACCGGGACGGATACTCCGTCAATAGTGACGTCAAGTTCAGCACCGATCTGGCGGCCCAGGCCGCGATTGAAACTGAAAAGACGTCCTCCCCTCGTGTCCCCAGCGGCATACCGTCAAGGTGGCGATCCTGCATCAGGTCCGCCGGGGGTAAGTAGATGCTGGAAGATTCTGTCGTGGTCATGTCACCGACAGCCCAGCGGCTGATTTTCATGGCGGCGGAGGTATAGGCCTGCACGAGGGCAGGGGAGAATCCAAGTGATTCGGCAATATTGTCAAAACCGTCACTGGAATTATCGCGGGGCAGCAGAGTGTTCGTATCAATATCCAGTGAAAGAAGATCGCGAATGGCATTTTTGTATTCTGCACGGTTTAAACGGTGCAGGCTGGGTGCTGCTGGTATTACCGTGATTTTGCTGTCTAGCTGATCCGCTATGGCGTGAGCAAGACCTTGCAGTGCCTCTTTTGCCGGCCGATCCTCACCTACTGGCGGCATCATCCCGATCCGCACTTTCCTGATCAGCAGCTCCCAGGTCTTGGGATCCT
>RFVC01000006.1 GCA_009922595.1 Gammaproteobacteria bacterium
CATAGTCGTTGATCTGTGGCTGGTACTCATAACGACTTTGCCTAAAATCGGGCGACTCTCGTTTTGCCCTTGAATCGTTGTAATGCCAGTTTAAGGTGAGCTCATTGAAGTCATAGAAGATGTGCTCTCCCTCAATTTGCTTAGAGAGAAGGTCTCTCTCAATCCACTCGAGTCTGTTGCTTAGAATTTCTGTAGCCTCTGTTGCGAGAAAGCCGGTTTGCTGTCCAGCAAGGTCATCCATCTTTCTTATCTGGAGAAGGGTCCCTTTTAAAGAGTGAATATCGTTGTACTCAATTCCACCGGTTAGAAACATTGATGTATCCACACTCTGCTCCGTGGAGGTAAAATCCATGTCATCTCTCTGGGATAGCTCACCTTTTGAATTGGCTACATAGGTATTTCGTGTCACTGTAATGGTATCCCAGCTGTTGCTGTAACTGAGGTTGGCCATTCCACCAATGCGATAATTGCTACCATACCAGGCGTTACCAAAGCTGGTGCTAGCGCTTACATTTGGCTTAATTGATTGCTTATTAATGGAGTATATGTTGTTCAAGCTTTCACCAATCTCCTCAAGCTCCGCAGGTGAAAACCCTTCCTTGTAGAAAATATTGTTCCTTCTTAGTTCTTTGTTACCTGAAGTTGCCTCTTTCAAGAGATCTGGTAGGTTACGCGTACCATCATCAACGCCCATCCAGTCAGTGTCGCCACCTTCATATCCTAAGCCGTCAGAGAACGTTGTATTTCCGCTATAGCCCACACTACTTGAAAACTCAAAAAAGGGTTCATCAGGAACCACCTTAGTGCGCATCTGGATGGCCCCACCGGCAAACTCTGCAGGGTACGCCGCGCTGAAAGTTTTTTGGACCAGAACACTATCAATTATGCTGGCTGGGAAGAGGTCCAGCGGAACAACCCGGCGGATAGGTTCGGGGCTGGGAAGGGTAGAATTGTTAAGAATTGTGCTGGAATAACGTTCACCAAGTCCGCGTATATATACAAATTTTCCCCCCTGAAGGTTAAGCCCTGATACGCGCTTCAAACCCTCGGCCACGTTGCTGTCTCCCGCCCTAGAGAAGGCTTCTGAATCGAGAACGTTAGCAACTGCGGCAGTAGCACGCTTCTCATCAGGAATATATTCGCCGAGCGTTACAATTTCGGTGATAACACTGCTTGACTCGCTCTGGGAGGTTTGCGTTTCATCGACCTGGGCGATTGACAGGTTTGGGGAGACTTGGGTGGCCGCCAAGGCCAAAATAATGAATTTTGATTTCATAGTGTATGTAAGTTTTGTTAAGGGTCTTAATATTATCTTAACCTTAACTTAATAATATCCTTATAAATCAATAAGTTATGTAGTATTTTCAAAATTTGGCGGATCATAACATAGTTTTAATAAATGTCTTAAAAAAAACGGGTAATCTTGGTGATTACCCGTTTTTAATTGTTGGCTGCACTATTTTGCAGCCCAGAGCTAACTTGTGGTGAATATCAGAGGGGGCTAAAGGTCCAACCTTTCGTCCAGTCATCAGCGGAGGATTTTACCGCTCCCCTATGATCAACCGAGTCAAACCATGTATCTACGGTTGATGGGTCGACGGCATCCAGTTCGTTAACCGCATCAGAGTTTATGTAGTCTGACATGCCAGTCTCTAGTTCGACATTTCCTGTTCCAGCGTCAAACCATGCCTTAACAGTCCAAGGATCGCCGCTCTCTTCAATGAAATTCGTCTCGCACTCTACGATGGAGTGATCCATGGTCATGACACCTGTGAGGCTGTCAGGGGTGCCGGCTGCGGTAAATGTCTCTGTCTGATCGATGTCTATGCAACCATCGGCAAACCCTTTAACGATAAGGTTGTGGAAGTTAGCACCAGTGCCTTCACGAATTAGCAAGCCTATGTCTGTGTTTGCATTTCCAATTACAGTGGCATTGGCAATTCGGGGTTGGGCGCGAGGTGTAGAGTCTGGGGCACTTCCATTGTTATCCATCTCGAAGCCCTGGTCACCGGTATCAGATCCCTGTACTACGATGACGTGCTGTGCATTGCCTCTCCAACCCTTTGTCCAGTCCAGCGAGTCGTCCCTGCTTCCCGTGATGTAAATATGTTTTGCATTTGTTGTTCCGCCAAAGAACTCAATTCCATCATCCTGGCTGTTGTGAACCTGGACATAATCAACGATGGTCCCGGAACCTGTACCCTGAAAGGCGATGCCGTTCAGCTCATCCAGGTCATTTATGAGAAACCCTGGATATTTAACACGTAGATAAGTCAGGCTTCCGCTGCTATCTGTGTCGTCGGAACCACCATACATTCCAGAATTCCCTTCACCTGCGGATTCGCACGGAGGTGTAGAACAACCGTTGATTACGGCATTTCCATTAATAACGAGGCCACCCCACTCACCACGCGTCGTTGCTGTAGCATCAGCATCATTAGCGCTGGTCATTGTGATCGGTTCTGAGGCTGTGCCATTCGCAAAAATCTTGGCGCCTCTGTCGATCCACAAGAAATCGTTTCCTGATTGACCGTAGGTAGTTACACCGGGGTCGATTGTCAGGGAAACGTCGGCTGTGTTGTCGTTACCGATACGCACGGCACCTGATAAGACGTAATCAAAGTTGTTAGTGAGGATCAAGTCTTCCTCATATGTGCCGCTTAGTGTGCAAACATTTTTCTGGCCAAGTGTCACGGTTTTAGGAGTTGAACCGTCCGGGCAAACATTAGTTGCGGGTGGATTTGCGACATCCACCTTGAGGGTCTTGTGGTAGCGGATGCTTCCGCCTGCTGGAGCGTAGCCCCAAACAACCCTCACTTTCTTGCCAGACAAATCTTGGCCAAGTGCCGTGCCGAGGTCGTCTTCGGAGTAAGAAATGGGGTCACCCAGAGTTAGGGTTGCAAAGGGAGTTATACCGAGGTCTGTGCTTGTGATGTCAAGCTTCAGGCTCTTCCATCCATCAGCAGTATGTTGGTAAAAACTGCTACCGACCTTAGCCACCACTAAAATGTCACCCTCTTTGCCGATATCACCTGAGGCTGGGGTAATAGTACCCTTTAAGGCCAGAGTTTGGCCGTCCGGGATTCGTGATTGAAAGCTTGCGCCACCGTTTATGGTTGCGCCTGCTGCAAAGACCGCCCCAGATGAACCTATGGTTGCTAGTTTCTCCGGATCGGCAGCCTGGGTGCCAGCTGCCATTGAAAGGGCGCCAGCCAAGGCAGAAAGCCTTATTGCGTTGCTGAATTTCATTCTCGTTAGCTCCAATATTGTAAGTAAATTACTAATACATAAGAGCTAGCGAGTGTAGGAACACTGTGTAAATTTTAGATAAATTGAATATTAAGCAAAGACAAGTTCAGATTAATAATATATTAAGGTGTGCCTTAAAAACGTGTTCTTAGTACTTTGGCAAAGTGCTACAAAGAAAGTCTTTTTACGATTTTCTGATCTGTTGATGCTTTCTAGATGACGTAAATACTAAAGAGTGGGAAATGTAATTACCCAGAATATTTTCTTTTCTCCCAGACATGCTTAAGGTAAACCCCGCCTTCGGGGGTCCGATATAAAGCGGCGCTGTCCCTGTTGCGCTGTTCAATTTCTTCCGAGAGTAACGATGTGTCGTACTCGGCCAACCAGTGTTCACGTCTGAAAGGAATGATCTGGGCGTAGGGCGTGCCGGCAGGAAGAATGCCGCGTGTGCCCCTGAGGACAAAGAAGGGCATGGTGCCGGGAAGTTTAACCTTGTCGTTGTCAACATTGCCGCTCATGGTGAGAAATGGCAGTTCGTGCCTGTTCAATGGCTGGGTGTAGAGTGCGCTGTAACCGTCCGGTAATTCCACGGTCCAGTCAGGCCACCAGGCAAAATGTTTTGCATGATAGCCTTGAGGAGGTGGAAAACGATCCAGCGGCATGCGTTCTGTCAGGAAGTTTTCATAACGGGAATCGGCAAGCCTCGCCACGGGGTTGCCCTGCATGTCCTCCCCAAACTCGATATCACATGGGGTCTTGTAGGCATAACCGCTGCCCATGACATCGAAGATGGCCGGGCAGGCTTTCCATGTTGCAAACTTTCCGCCCTCTGGAGTACGCCAAGGCAGGCCGGTTTTGCGATCCTTAGCATGGCGGTCAGCTTTTCGGTACCAGTCTGGCAGGGTCTTCAGAATGGGCCCCGGTTTGCTCGGGCTCTCCTCAGTCAGCCAGGGGCGGTTGGCAACGAAACGAATTTTTTTGGTCTCCATGGCTTACTGATACTTTCTGCGTTCCCACACTTCCCGCAGATAGATGCCACCATCAGGTTTTCGGAAGCGTTCACTGTTGGCGATGTTTTTATCCTGCATTTCCTGCTCCGAAAGCGATACGTCGTACTCCGCTTCCCAGTGCTCGCGCCTAAAAGGAAGAATTTGGGCTATAGGTGTACCTGCCGGCAGGATGCCGGTGATGCCTTTTAGAAAAAAGAAGGGCATGGAACCGGGAATATGATCCTTGTCGTTATCGATAATTCCGTTGGTGGTCAGGAAGGGCAGCTCAAAGCGGTTCAGCGGATGGGTATAAAGCGCACTGTAACCCTCTGGCAGCTCAACACCCCAGTCCGGCCACCAGGCAAAATGCTTGAGATGGTAACCCTCGGGATATACAAATTGTGCGAGGGGTTCTCGTTCAATAAGAAACTTTTCATGCCAGGGATCAAGTACGCGGGCCGTAACATTGCCCTGGTTATCATCGACAAACTCAATGTCGCAGGGCGTCTGGTAGGTGTATCCGCTTCCCATGATATCGTAGACAGCCGGACAGGCTTTCCAAGTGGGAATCTTGCCGCCGATGTCAGGCATTTCATAGTACTGCCCGGAACGGGGATCCTTGCCGTACCGGTCTGCCTGCCGGTACCACTCGGGAATAGTCTTACCAGCCGGCAGAGGTTTTGACGGGCTGTCTTCAGTGAGACCTGCCTGGTTAATGATGAACCGGATTTTTTCTGTATCCACTCGTGGTACCTGGCTAGCATTGAGTCAGGGCGGCTGACTTTTTCAAAAGCAAACAGCAAGAATAAACAGCTATGGACGGGGCGTCCAGCGTCAGTCGGGCAGAGAGTGGATAGTTCTAAAGTTTATATCAGATCAGCTCTGCAACAGCTTCAGCACGTCACAGACGCGGTTGGAGTAGCCCCATTCGTTGTCATACCAGGCCAGTGCCTTCAGGTAGCGTCCCTCAATCAGCTGGGTGAAAGAAGCATCGAAAATGGAAGAGTGGGGATTGCCGATAATGTCGCTTGATACGATTGGGGCCTCCGAATATTCCAGTACCCCTTTCATCGTACTCTCTGCCGCCTCTTTAATATCACAGTGTAAAGCCTCTACAGTGGTGTCACTTTCAAGCTCCACGAACAGGTCTACAACAGAGCCGTCTGGCACAGGCACGCGGGCGGCGATTCCATCCAGTTTGCCTTTCAGCTCTGGCATAACCTCACCGACAGCCTTCGCAGCCCCGGTGGAGGTAGGAATAATATTTTCGGCGGCAGCACGGCTGCGTCTCCAGTCGCTATGCGGCACATCAGCAAGGCGCTGGTCGTTGGTATAGGCATGCACGGTATTGATCATTCCCTGGCGAATACCGGACTGATCACTCAGTATTTTAATTAGTGGTGCGATACAGTTGGTGGTGCAACTGGCATTTGAAATAATCTGGTGCTCGGGTTTAAGACCATCATCGTTAACGCCAAGAACCACCGTGTAGTCGATGGCATCCTTGGCTGGCACGGTCAGCAGGGCGCGCTTGGCGCCTGCCTCTAGGTGTTTTGCCACTTGCTCCCTGGCACGGAATATCCCGGTGGCCTCTACTACTACATCCACTTCCAGTTCTTTCCAGGGCAGTGAAGCCGGATCTGAATGCTCCAGCATTAGGGTCTTACTTTTTTCAGTAACCATGTGATCGTCCTGGATGCTGACTCCACCTTCAAACCTGCCCATTACTGTGTCGTAATTCAGCAGGTAGCGGAGTGCTTCAGGGTCAAAGAGATCGTTGATGGCGACGATCTCTATATCTTCGATATTTTCGGCAACGCGAAAAACGGCGCGCCCAATTCTACCGAAACCGTTTATGGCAACCCTGATCATGAGACTTCCTTTATGTTTTCAGCGGTGGCATCGAGTTGTGAATAATGCCGGATAATATCGAGTACTCGGCGTGCATGACCGTTCGATTCGTGCCAGCCCAGTAGCTTGATGGTGTTGGTGCCGGCCTTCAATGTGGCTGCCTTGTCTATGACCAGGGACTGGGTCGCGCCCTTAACATCCGACGACACGATAGGATCGCCGGTTGTGGCAATGAGGTCAGGCGATTCGGCGGCTATCTGGTCGAATAGGTCTGTGATGTCTTCTGCCGACACTGATTTATCTTCAAGTATTAGCGTCATGTCCAAGAGAGAACCGATCTGGACAGGAACATTCAGAGCGTAGGCAGAAAACTTGCCCCGCATTTCAGGCATGATCTGTTGCACCCATTTAGCGACAGGGCTGTGGTTGGGGATGATGTTTTCAGCCCCTGAACGGCTGCGCCGATAATCAGGGCCTGCATAGTCCTGGAGGCTCTGGTCCGAGGTGTAAGCATGCACGGAAGTCATGCTGGCATGAAGCAGTCCATATTTTGCCAGGATAGTAGAGAGGACGTGGGCCGTGGCGGTGGTGGAGGCTGAACCAGCGGACACTAGCTGGTCGGTTGTCATGGCATCGCTTTCGTTGACGCCATACAAGATCACCCTGTCGAGGTTATCCTCCGGCAGCACGGTAGAGATAACCCTTTGTGCCCCGTTATCAAGGTGCGGCGCCAACTCGGCGGCATGGCGAAATTTCGCTGTCGCATCAATCACGTAATCCACGCCAAATACATCCCACGGTATTTCTCCTGGCTTGTCTGCTTCGAGGAGGCGTGATTTGCCCTTGTCCGTAATCAGGAACTTGCTATCCAGCGCGACCGGATTTTTCTTGCCCATGTGCATGGCCAGTAGATGATGCAGGATTTCTGGTCTGCCCACATCAGAGATAGCGGCAACCTCGAATCCGTCATCCAGGTATGCGAGATTGAAAATTTGACGGCCTATACGTCCAAGGCCCATTAAGCCGATTCGTATTTTTTCCATGGTAAATTAGGGCGCCTCTTGGCGTTTTCCCTCATGCTTGATTAAGTCAGGCTGATCCCCTGATTTCTTCTAGGTAGGTTCTGATTTCATGAGCTTTTTCTTCTGTCAGTGAAAAGCTCCATACAGCCCAGATGGCGATTGCCGATGCGACAACCGGTACAAAGGCATCAAGTAGACGAATGTAATGGATCGTCTGTGCTGACTGTTCACCCAGGCTGACATCAAACCCGGTGGCGTTGAGTATCAGTCCTCCACCTGCAATCGCGATAGCCTGTCCAAGTTTGACCACCCACCAGAAAATTGAGCCGAACATGCCTTCGCGGCGCTCCTGGCTTATTGTTTCGTCATAATCTACAACGTCTGCCATCATTGCTGGTGCAAGAGTAAAGAGTCCGCCGAAGCCAAATGCGATTAATGGCGCAGGAATCATGATTAACCAGGGCATTTCCGGTGTGTAAAGAAACCACTTGGAGGCGTAACCGATCATGGAGATCAAAGTTGCAACTATCAATGTTCGGCGTTTGCCAATGCGAGTAGCAAGCCAGGTGATAAAGACGATTATGCCGAAGGTAGCAATTGCTCTCAGTGAACCCTCATAGCCGGCATATTCAGCGCCCGCAACCATGTCACCATTAAAGACATAGTAAATAACCACATAGGCCTGAAGGGACGCCACGAGTATAAAGCCGTTAAAAATAAGGAAAGTCGCCAAGCAGAGCTTTAGGAATGGCTTTACTTTCAGCGCTTCCCAGAAGCCCTTGAAGAAATTCTTTAGGTTATCCCTGATGATTTTATTCATCCCCCTGGACACATGTGAGTGCGCCTCGCCAGGTTCCTGGGTGGCAATATCCTGCAGGCGTTCCCGCAGGAAAACAGCAGGAGTAATACCGATTAGCATGACGGCGGCCGCGATAATGATGGAGAGGCCGGCTGCGCCATCCACCATGTCATCAAAGTAGTTTTCATTCTGCATGAAGAGCAGGAACCATGGACCGATGACGTATGCCAACTGGGCAATGAAATTCTGGGTCCCCATAAGCCTAGTGCGCTCATGATAATCTGGGGTCATTTCATAACCAAAGGCTACCCATGGCGTCGCAAACATGGTGTAGGCAAGGTAGAAGATCATTGAACCGATCAAGAAATACCAAAAATAGTAGGATTCACTCTCCCCACTGGGTAGTTGCCATAACAGAGCAAACGTGACTCCGGCCAGGATGGCGCCACAGAATATATATGGTCTTCGTCGTCCCCAGCGCGAGCGCGTATTGTCAGAGATGTACCCCATGATGGGATCGGTAATACTGTCAGTGAGGCGAGGCAGAGCGCCAAGAAGGCCTACCAGAGCTGGGTTCATGCCTAGCCCAAGATTCAGAACGATGACCATGCTGCCGATGGCATAGGCCAGCAGGTTGTTCACAA
The DNA here is from genome assembly GCA_009922595.1 of Gammaproteobacteria bacterium. Classification (GTDB taxonomy): domain Bacteria; phylum Pseudomonadota; class Gammaproteobacteria; order Pseudomonadales; family Pseudohongiellaceae; genus Eutrophocola. The sequence goes on from RFVC01000006.1 coordinate 8,555, forward strand.
ACCCACCCAACCCATAAATGATTTTCCCAAAAAAAGGGATGCGGTCTTCCGGCTTGGTCTCGTAATGTTCCATGCTTTAATTAATCCATATAATTGACAGCGCTGTCAAATATAGATATAAACCGTCCATTGCCTGGCTAGAAGGGTTGAGAAAACAGATTGGCACCAGTAAAGCACTCCAAATTGACTGGTCAGAATCATACTTTTTATTAGTGAAAATGTAGTTGTACAGCAATGGTGATCAACAGCCTCAAAAGCTGGCTGTGTAAAACACTTTCACAACGGAGGGGTAAGTAATATGGCAGCAACCAGTGCCGCCGCAATAGATAAATCTGCCATGGTAAAGCAGCGTATTGCTGTACTTATCGGGGAAATGACGCTCGAGGAAAAAATTGGGCAGATGTGCCAGGTAGACGCTGGCATGGACGAAGTGTCGGAAACGCTCGCAGAAGACATACGCAAGGGAAAGATCGGTTCGGTGCTTAATCAAGTCGATGCCAGGCTTGTCAGTGAGCTCCAACGTATTGCCATAGAGGAGTCCCGCCTAAATATTCCACTCTTGATAGGCCGTGATGTGGTTCATGGATTTTCGGTAATCATGCCAATTCCGCTGGGTCAGGCTGCAAGCTGGAATCCCGGCCTTGTTGAGGCATGTGCAAAATCGGCGTCCATAGAAGCGGCGGCCCACGGTGTTAATTGGACGTTTGCGCCGATGCTCGATATCTCCAGGGATCCACGCTGGGGAAGAATCGCCGAAAGTCTTGGAGAGGATCCTTTTCTGGCCGCGAGTCTAGGTGTTTCCATGACCAAGGGTTTTCAGGGTGAGAACTGCTACGGAGTAAGCAATATTGCGGCATGTGCCAAGCACTTTGTTGGCTATGGTGCAGTTGAAGGAGGCCGTGATTATGCCACCACCAATATCCCAGAAAATGAATTGCGGAACATCTACCTTGAGCCATTCAAGGCCGTGGTGGAAGCTGGCATCACTACTGTCATGACGTCCTTTAGTGACATAGACGGCGTACCGGCTACAGGAAATGAATACTTGCTGCGAAACGTCCTCCGAGACGAGTGGGGTTTTGAAGGTCTCGTAATAAGTGACTGGAATTCAATTGGCGAACTTGAAACGCATGGCTTTGCTGAAAACAAGGAGCAGGCCGCCTTTCAGGCTGTTGCAGCCGGAGTGTCCATGGAAATGGCTGGCGATGCATATGCAAGCAGCCTTGCTGCACTGGTAAAAAAAGGCGAGCTTGATATAGATATTATTGATGAAGCGGTAAGCAATGTTCTGAGTATCAAGTTCCAGTTGGGGCTTTTTGACAACCCCTACAGTGACCCGGGCATTTTTGCTGAAACTGAATTCAATGATGCACTTAAGATTTCACACCAGGCTGCATTGGAAAGCACTGTTCTTCTGAAAAACAATGGTGTGCTCCCTCTGGCAAAGCAGGAACAGAAAAAAATCGCAGTTATAGGTCCCATGGCTGATGACCCTTACGAACAGCTTGGGACATGGATATTTGATGGCAATCCAGATTTAAGTGTCACAGGACTTCAGGGTATTTGTCGCGCTGCTGAACCGGAGACAGAGGTTGCTTACTGCCAGGCCATGAAAACGACTAGGGACGCAGAGGCGGATATCGCCGTGGCTGTGCAGCTGGCAGCAGCCAGTGATGCTGTCATTCTGTTTTTAGGCGAAGAATCTATTCTCTCAGGTGAAGCCCATTGCCGGGCTGACATCAATTTGCCTGGCTGTCAGGAGGAACTAGTCAAAAGTGTTAGTGCTGCCGGCAAACCTGTCATCGCCGTTATCATGGCAGGCAGACCACTCACACTGAACAACATACTCGATGATGTGGATGCCCTGCTCTATGCTTGGCACCCCGGAACCATGGGTGGCCAAGCCATAGCGGAGTTGATATTCGGTGATGCCGTCCCTTCTGGGAAATTACCGGTGACATTCCCGCGCCACGTTGGGCAGGTCCCGATTTACTACAATCACAAGAACTCAGGTAAACCGCCCTCTAAAGAAAAGGTGGTTCATATAGATACAATTGAAGCAAAAACGCCGCAAACATCGCTTGGAATGTGCGTATTTCATCTTGATGAAGGCTACGAACCGCTGTTCCCGTTTGGCTTTGGGCTTTCCTATACCCGCTTTTCCTATTCCAACATTGAGTGCAGTAACAAAGAAATAAGCGCCGGAAATGCCGTAACCCTTAGCGCTGAGGTTACCAATGAGGGTGGTGTTGCCGCCACTGAGATAGTTCAGCTTTACATAAGGGACTTAGTTGGCAGTGTCACCCGGCCTGTACGTGAATTAAAAGGCTTCAGGCGAGTATTCCTTGAGCCGGGCCAGACCAAACGCATCAGTTTTGAGCTTGATTCCGCCGCTTTGTCTTTTTATGGCCGTAAACAGGAAAGGGTAATTGAGGCTGGAGAATTTTGCGCTTGGATCGGTGGTGATTCCAGGGCCGACCTAGAGACGAGGTTTAGACTGGTTCTTTAACAAAAAAATGATGCGAGGCTGAATACGTCTTCATGGTCGCTATAGCACTGATAATTGCCCTCGGCGGTTTTCTGATGGGTTTCGATACGTCAGTTATATCGGGCGTAATTGGTTTTGTAGAGAAGGAATTTTCACTGTCCAGTCTCGAGCTTGGGTGGTCAGTTTCATCCTTAACCTTAAGCGCTACGCTGGCTATGTTTTTTGCAGGTCCTCTAAGCGACAGATATGGCAGATTGGCCGTACTGAAAGTGGCGGCCATATTTTTTGCAGTCTCAGCGTTTGTTTCGGCGCTTGCGCCTACCTTCCTGCTGCTAGTTTTGGCGCGAATGCTGGGAGGACTGGGTGTTGGCGCTTCGCTGATTGTGGCGCCAATGCTGATTGCCGAATTGGCGCCGGCATCCGAACGCGGCAAGCTGGTGTCCTTTAACCAATTCAATATTGTCATAGGTATCTCAGTTGCATTCTTTTCCAACTTTCTTATTCTAAAACTGGCTCAGGCTGATTTTCAGTGGGTGCAATCTATGAGACTGGACAGTCTCACCTGGCGCTGGATGTTAGGGATCGAACTGCTTCCTGCCGTACTTTATTTTGTATTTCTAGTCAGGGTGCCGGAAAGCCCGCGATGGCTCATTCTGCAAAACAGAGAGTCAGAAGCACTCTCTACGCTTGAAAAAATTGTCGGGCCAAGTGAAGCTGCGGCGGAAATTAAAGATCTTAAAGGCAGTATACATTCTGAGCAGCATGAGCCTGTTGTCCCTTGGAGCACATTAAAAGATCACTCGCTGCGACTGGTACTGATTATTGGCTTAAGCATTGGAGTGTTGCAGCAGATCACGGGCATTAACGCTGTTTTTTACTATGCTCCAATGATCTTTGCCCAGTCCGGTGTTGGGGAGGATGCGGCATTCATGCAGGCCGTTTTGGTGGGTTTGATTAACGTGGTGTTTACGGTTGCCGCCATGCATCTTATAGACAGGCTTGGCAGAAAACAGCTGCTGGTTATTGGGCTTTCAGGGATCGTTTTTTTCATGGGACTGCTGTCCTTTGGGTTTGCCTCTGCAACCTATATCCTGAGCAGTTCAGCTTTTACAGGAATGGGAGATGACCTTAAGGTGCTGCAGGCCGCTGGTGTCGTTGGCGTTGTGTTTGATAGTGATATTGCCTTTCAAAGTGCACTTATGGACTCACTTGGTATGGAGCTTTATGAACAGTACAAGAATATTCTGCTCGAGTCCGCTGTAAACCTGCAGCCCATGCTTATTCTGACCGGTATTCTTGGTTTCGTGGCCAGTTTTGCCATTTCCCTGGGCCCGGTTATGTGGGTGCTGTTTTCCGAGTTGTTTCCCAACAGAATCAGGGGTAAGGCGATTTCCTTCGTGGGCCTGGTCAATTCAGCCATAGCCTTTCTGGTGACGCTGATATTTCCCTGGGAGCTTCAAAATCTCGGCAGCGCGACTACCTTTCTGGTCTACTGCCTATTTGCCGGAGTCGGCCTGATTATTGTGGTAAAAATTCTGCCAGAGACCAAGGGTAAATCACTTGAACAAATCGAAGCGGATTTAGTGGGGCTACAAAATGCTTGACCGAATACTAACGGCACTCATCACAATGACATTTTCTATTGGTGTATTCGGTGCAGAACCAGGCCCGACAAAAATTGAAATAGAAAAGCTGGATGACAGTTACCGGCTGCTGCGTGACGGTGAGCCATTTTTTATCAAGGGTGCTGGCCTCGAGTACGGAGACATTCGACTGTTAGCCGCTCACGGCGGTAATGCTATTCGCAACTGGTCAACTGAAAATGCCCAGGAGGTGCTGGATACGGCTTTTGCCAACGGGGTCATGGTGGCTCTGGGTTTGCCTGTTGCACCAGAGCGCTTGGGATTTGATTACAACGATGAGCAGGAGGTATCGCTGCAGAAGGAACTAGTCCGCGGTGAAATTCTGAAGTACCGCAATCACCCCGCATTGCTGGCCTGGATCATCGGCAATGAGCTGAATTTCGATTACACCAATTCAAAAGTCTATGAAGCAGTGAATGATATAGCCGTCATGATCCATGAGCTTGACCCCAATCATCCTGCTACTACAACAGTCGCCGGCTTAGGCATGGACGTGGTAGAAGATCTGAAAATTTTGGCGCCTGACCTCGACATCCTCAGCTTCCAGGTTTACGGAGAGCTCTTTAATGTGCCCGATTTTCTGAAAAAAGCCGACCTGAACAGGCCAGTGTGGATTACGGAGTGGGGTGCCATCGGCTACTGGGAAATGCCTGAAACGGAATGGAAGGCGCCTATTGAAATGACTAGTACCGAGAAAGCGGATGTGTATATGGAGGGCTATAGCAAAAATATTAAGCCGCATCTAGATGTCATCATTGGCTCGTTTGCCTTTCTCTGGGGGCAGAAACAGGAAAGAACGCCTACCTGGTTTGGCATGTTTACCGAGGCCGGAGAGGAAACCCAGGTGGTGGACAATATGCACTACATCTGGAACGGTGAATGGCCCGAAAACCGTTCCCCTGAAATTCGTTCTTTTACGCTGGATGCCCGTACCGCTCATGACGGTGTAATTTTGTCGCCCGGCAGAAAAGTCTCGGCGCGCGTGCGCCTCAGAGACCGGGACAAGGATGAATTACATATTGCCTGGGAGCTAAAGCCGGAAAGCAGGGCATTGGAAGTAGGGGGTGACAGGGAAGCTCGGATTGGCAACTTGCCTCTGGAGATTGTCAGCGAAAAAAATGGGAGGATAGAATTCATTGTGCCGGAAATGAGGGGTGACTTCCGCCTGTATGTTTACGCCTATGACGGTAACAACCATGCGGCGCATGCCAATATACCGTTCAGGGTCAGGTAATGAAATGACCTGTAGCGGCGCTTAGTACTCAGGTACTCGCCCAGTAGATTCCCTTATCTGAAGCGTGCCGGGGATTATTTCAAGGCGCTGGACCGCTTCCTTGCTCGTAGCTCCCTCGATAACAATCTTAGCGGCGTGCTCTGCCATCTTAGCAAGGGGTTGGGTAATAGTGGTTAGGGTGGGGTAAACCTGCTTGGCCAGTGCGATGTCATCGTAACCGGCCACTGACAACTCGTCAGGTATGACAATACCGAGCCTTTTGGCCGCCCGCATCACACCAACGGCCATATCATCATTTGCTGCAAAAATAGCCGTTGGTGGGGACTTTCTGGCCATAAGTTTTTCCGTGGCTGTTTCACCTGCGCCGACGGAGTTGTCACCCTGAAGAATGAGGGCCTCCTGGATTTTAAGCCCGCATTCCTGCATACCCTTGCGAAAACCTGATAGCCGATTGGCGACGGCCTTGTGGCTGGGCTCACCGGCAATAAAGGCAATAGATTTATGTCCCAGGGAATGCAGGTGATGGACCATCATGCCACTGATCTCCTGATCATTGGTAGATATGGTGCTATGCTTGGGGTCCTTCTTGCCAGGTGACAGGCAAACAACTGTTGTACCGGCAGATTCGATTGTCCTAATGATTTTAGGCATGTTGGAGAGCGGTGCGGCCACTATTATGCCGTCAGGCCGGGCATGATCTATGAGCGATTTGATTTCTCTGATGATATTCCGGTTCTTAGGTCTGCAGGGATGAATTAGAAGGTCATAATTATTTTCCCGGCAGGCCTTGAGCACGCCTTCCTGCATATTAATAATGTAGCCTGAGGAGGGGAGCTCATAGGCGGCCGGATCGTCGTAGAGCAGAGCTATGAGATGCGAGCGTTGGCTGGCAAGATTGCGGGCAGAGACGTTTGGCCTGTAGTTCAGCTCCTCAATAGCTCTAGATACTCTTTTCTGAGTATCCTCGCGTACATTAGGCTCATTATTAACGACACGCGAAACAGTCTTTATCGATACACCAGCACTCTTAGCAACGTCTTCAAGTGTAGATCTATACATTTAATACCTTAAAAAAACCTCAATTTTCAGTCTGCACCCTTTCAGATGACATTTTATTGCCCAATAGATCAAAAGGGCAGGAAGGATTTTAACTCCCTTATAAAATTAAATATCTAGCGGCAAATAATTATAGCGAATAGTTGACAACGCTGTCAGGTTATCATATAAATTTCCTTAATGACAACGCTGTCAATGTGATTTAAGTGTTGTATTCAATCAATTAAACACTCATTAGATTAAGAATCTACCTCAAGAAAGAGTAAGTGTGGGTACTTAAATTTAGAGGGGAAAGAAAACACGATGATTAAACTGAAAAAATTAAGTTACATTGTTTCTGCTTTAGTGGCTCTGCCTGCGCAACAAGTTTTTGCACAAGAGCAGCTTGAGGAAAGCACAGAGATTGAAACGATCACTGTGACTGCAACTAGGCGTGAAACAGACATTATGACAACTCCGCTTGCCATATCGGCTATGCAGGGGGATCAACTACAAAACCTTGGTTTGGACAATGTCAAAGACCTTAGTTATGCCTTGCCCGCCTTGTCAATTCAAAATACAGATACCAGTGCTCCAATAATTACGCTCAGAGGTGTCCGTTCAACTAACGTTACAGAAGTTGGTGATCCTGCCGTTGGAATACATGTTGATGGGATTTATGTCCCAAGGCCGCAAGGCGCAAATGCTTTAATGTTTGACATAGAGAGAGCAGAGCTTGCCAGGGGTCCTCAAGGCACTCTATTCGGCAGAAACTCTATAGTTGGTACCTTAAACATAATCACGGCAAAACCGGATCCTAACGAACAGTCGGCATCTATGACTTTGAATGCTGGACGTTTCAATGAAGAAGCCATACGCGGTCATTTTAATTTACCTATTAACGATCGTTTTGCTCTCAGGTTTGCCTTTATGACCGAGGAAAAGGATTCCTTTCTTGATGGATACTATGACGGCTCTCAGCCGGATTGGCGCTTTCTTCCCCAGTCCGTTCGAAATCAATTTCAGCCTATAACTGATCAAAGTCAGAAAGTTACTGCCACCGATTATTCCTGGTATATGGGATGTCAGGTTTGGCAGACAGGTTGCTGGGCTGACCCGGGTTGGCAGATTGGCTTGCCACAGACAAAAGTAAAGGCTGATTCTTCTACTTTTTACAACAACATTAATCAGCACGCTTATAGGGTCAGTGGTAGGTACATGTTTGATGAAACAAGCGACCTAACATTGCAGTATGAAGTTTTTCAAGATGATGGCGCTGGCTGGCAGAATATGTACTCATGTGAGCAAATGGCACTCCGCGACAATAAGCTTTTGGGCGATCCTCCGGTGTACCCTGGTAATACCTGCTCAGATATTCAGGGAACAGACAATCGATATACTTCTTATGTAAATGTACCAGGGGAAGTTGATATGGAAATCAGGTCTGCAAGAGCAATCTTTACTAAAGACTTTGGAAACTTAGCTCTTACAGCCAGGTACGGAAATCAACAATTAGAACAATACTCACAGTGGGATACTGATGGTGGTGCAAATGCGGCGTACGATATGGCATTGATCATCAATGACTACAAAGCCCAATCGAATGTTGTCGATATTGAGATAAAAAATAATTCTGGCGACCTCGCTTGGGTGGCAGGTGCTTTCTGGATGAAAGAGGACAATGACATGGAAGCTTTCTTCCATGCAACATTAAATGGAGACAGCTTATTTGTTCAGCCTGATAGGGTTGTGGAATCAAAGGCGGTGTTTGGTCAAGTTACTTACCCGCTTAGAGACGATATCTTTTTGACACTGGGAGCGAGGTATACCGAAGATAAGAAGTCTGACGTGGGCGGTGCAAACTATGACTGCAGTGTTTGGAACAGTTGTTATCCCTCCACTGAAATATGGGGCCAAAGGTTTGCATTTACTGAAAATCTTAATGCTTTAGCCCCAGATTTTCACCTAGCTGGAGGAAAGATTGCCGGTGTAAATTGTGAGGCTCAGGGAGGTCCCTATGGCGGCGGACCATACTTTGGTGGCACAGGGTGTTATGTTCAAACATCAGAAAATGACGCTAAAGCCTCTTTTGACAGCACTGATTGGCGTATAGGCTTAGATTGGGATGTGAGTGATACTACCTTTGCATACGGCTATGTCGCTTCAGGTTTTAAGTCTGGAAGTATTGCAGATCAGTATGTAAGGGGAGCCAATACTACTCACCCAGAAGGACCAGGTTCTCGAGTTGACACATCTTATGACACAGAAGACGCCATCACTGCCGAAATTGGTATCAAGACTAGGCTTCTTGATGGACGTCTAAACTTATCAGCAAACTATTATCATACTAAATATGACGGTAAGCAGTTTACTGGTAATGTCCCGGTCGATACTGTCTTCGCTACTGAGTACAACCGTGAGACTGAACAGGTTGAGGAAGTGCAGCAGGTGGTTACTATTTGGGGCACTCAGAATTTTGGTAACCAGGTAATGCAGGGTTTAGAGCTTGAGTTCGATTGGATAGCTTATGAGGGGGGCAGGATAAACGGATGGGCCACCTTCATGGATACCGAGATTACAGATGATTTTATAACTCAATGGTACTATGGAATGGACGCTCAATTTGGTCGTGCCGGCTACAATGAGTCAATCGCAAACGTTCCTGAAAATGCCGTTAATCTCAAAGGAAATGAGGCGCCTTTTTCACCCGATATTGCTTTCACAATTAGATGGGAACATAACTTTAATCTTGGCGATTTCGGCATCCTGACATCTTCCCTAAATTATCACTGGCAGTCCGAGGATTACTTGACGATCTGGAATGCTGACAAGCATGTCAATGATCCAGGTGGTTACGGCACTGGTTTCAGTCCGAATGGCGACTACGTTGACCTGCCTGGATACTTCATGGATGACGTAGAAACCTTTGGTGACCACAGGGACAGCTGGTACATGGCCGACCTGCTACTGACCTACAAGACTGCACAAGACGCTCCGTGGTACCTGCAGGCCTACGGCTACAACATCACCGACGAGGAAGTGGCCTGGTGGCGTCAGGTAGAAGCCGGACAGCCACGCGGTTCCTACTCTGCACCAGCCCAGTACGGTCTGCGCTTCGCTTACTACTGGTAAACACCAAGATGTGATGGCAGGGTTCTCCCCCTTCTAGTCCTGCCATTACATGCTTAGCTGGCAGATGGTGCTAGTGGATAATTAATGCCCTCTCTAGGGCATTAATTTTTTAAACACCTAAAAAGGACAATGCATGGCCGAGTTGATTCCTGTAGAGGCATTTGACCTGATTATTTTTGGGGGCAATGGTGACCTGGCGTCACGCAAGCTCCTTCCCGCTCTATTTCATCGATTCTGTGACGGTCAGATAACCAATGACAGTCGCATTATTGGGGTGGGCAGGGAGGAACTCGACCAGGCTGCTTTCATCGGTAATGTGAAGCAGGCATTTGAAACCATCAATCCCCTGGCCGTCGATAAAAAATTCCAGCCCTTTTCTGCACTCATCGACTACGTGCAGCTCGATGCGCTTGATCATGGCAGCTGGAAGAAACTTGTCGAGAGACTCAAGGGTCATGAACACAAGGCTACCACTGTCTACCTGGCAACCCATCCCACGCTGTTTGGCTCCATAGCAAATGGACTGAGCAAGAATGGTCTCATCCATGATCAAATGCGCATAGTGCTCGAAAAACCGGTAGGTCATGACTACGAGTCAGCCAGTAATATCAATGATGAGGTCGGGACGTGTTTCAGGGAAAACCAGGTCTTTCGTATCGACCATTATTTAGGCAAGGAAACCGTCCAGAACCTGCTGGCTCTGCGCTTTGGCAATTCCCTCTTTGAGCCGTTATGGCGTAGAGAAGTGATTGATCATGTCCAGATCACAGTGGCAGAAGACCTCGGTGTGGAAAGTCGTCTTGATTTCTATAATAGGACGGGCGCCCTGCGCGATATGGTGCAGAATCATCTTATGCAGCTGGTTTGCCTGGTAGCCATGGAACCTCCGAGCAGCCTCAGTGATGATTCTGTCAGGGATGAAAAAATCAAAGTGTTGAGAGCCCTGAAGCCCATTGGTGCTGGTGAAGTGAAAACCCATACCGTGAGAGGGCAATACACAGCCGGAGCCGTGGCGGGTGAAGCGGTTAACGGGTATGCCGAGCAGCTTAAAGATGGAGAGTCTTCACAGACTGAGACCTTTGTCGCCATTAAGCTCGAGGTAGATAACTGGCGCTGGTCTGGTATTCCTTTTTACCTGCGCACTGGCAAACGACTAGAAAGAAAGCACTCGGAAATTCTGATCCAGTTCAAACAGGTGCCGCATTCCATTTTTGATACGGAACATTTCTCCACGCTGCCCAACAGGCTTTCGATCATGCTGCAGCCAGATGAAGGAATGAAGCTGAATATTATGGCCAAGGAGCCAGGGCCCGGGGGGTTTAAACTTAAGCCGGTATCATTGGATCTCAGTTTCGAGCAGACCTTCGGAGTGAAATACCCGGACTCCTACGAGCGGCTGCTGATGGAAATTTTCAGGGGCAACCAGGCGCTCTTTATGCGCCGCGATGAAATTGAAACTGCTTGGCAGTGGACGGACAGCATCCTGGAAGGTTGGGAATCTGCCAGCCAGTCACTGGAATACTACAAGGCGGGATCGTGGGGCCCGACAGGGGCGTTCCTAATGCTGGATCGCGATGACAGGCACTGGGCAACAGGCTAGGAGTTCGGCTAATGCAGGTTTTCAGTGATAGGACAGAAGCCTCGGAGGCGCTTACAGATCACATTCAATCCAGGCTTAAGCTAGAGTTAGCGGTTAAAGAGCGAGTGCTGTTTGTGGCCAGCGGTGGAACAAGCCCGATGCAGTTTTTTGACCTGCTTTCGGACAGAGACCTTGCCTGGGAGCGCGTTATGGTGTCGCTCTCCGATGAACGCTGTGTGCCCGCCAACCATCCGGAGAGTAATGAAAAACTGGTCCGCGATCACATGCTGAGAAATAAAGCCTTTGTAGCTGGCTTTATCTCTCCCGATGACAATGCACTTGCCGCCTTGATGCCAGCTGCCTGTACTTTGCTAGGTATGGGTGAGGACGGTCATTTTGCTTCACTGTTTCCCGATTCAGAACAGCTTAAGCAGGGACTGACCAGCAACAGCCAGACACTAAGGGTAGCCACTCCCTCAAGTGAGTTCGAGCGTATTAGTATGACACTTCCAACACTTTTGAACAGTAAGGACATTGTCTTGCTGGTTTTTGGAGAAAAGAAAAAGCAGGTACTGGAGAATTCACAGGGGTTGCCGATTGAACGTTTGCTAAAGGCAGCCGACATAAAAATCTTCTGGGCTCCTTAGAGGGTCAATCCAATGCATTCAGTAATTGAACAAGTCACGGAAGCCGTCAGCCAGCGCAGTGCTGAATCTCGGCAGCAATACCTGGATAAGATTTACAGGGCGGCCCAGGATGGGCCTGGCCGCAACCAAATGCCATGCAGCAACTTTGCGCACGGTATCGCCGCCTGTTCTTCGGCAAACAAGTCACGGCTTCAGGACCCCAGTGTTACTAATATTGGCATCGTTTCTGCCTACAACGATATGCTGAGTGCGCACCAGCCCTACGAGCAATACCCTGCGCAAATTCGAGCTTTTGCCGAGGAGCTTGGCGCCGTAGCACAATTTGCCGGCGGCGTCCCTGCCATGTGTGACGGTGTCACCCAAGGCCAGGATGGTATGGACCTGTCCCTATTCAGCCGCGACGTCATTGCTCTTTCTACGGCAGTGGCCCTGTCGCATAACATGTTTAACGGCGTGGCCTGTCTCGGAATCTGCGACAAGATTGTCCCCGGTCTGATGATTGGTTCACTGGCCTTTGGTCATCTTCCAACTATTTTTATTCCTGCAGGCCCGATGCCTTCAGGTCTTGGCAACAAGGAAAAGGCTAAGGTCAGGGAAGCCTTTGCTGCAGGAGAGGCGAGCCGCGGTGATCTGCTTGCGGCTGAATCAGCTGCCTATCACAGTCCCGGTACCTGCACTTTCTACGGTACTGCAAACACTAACCAGATGCTGATGGAATTCATGGGACTGCAGCTGCCGGGCAGCTCATTTATCAATCCGAGAACCGAGTTGCGTGAAGCCCTGACCAGGGAAGCCGTGCGTCAGCTCGTTGCCAATGCTGAAGAAGGTGAGCTACTGCACGGGCGCAATGTTGATGAGAAAGTCGTTATCAATGGCATCATTGGGCTACTTGCAACGGGTGGCTCAAGCAATCACACGCTGCATCTTGTTGCTATCGCCAGGGCTGCTGGCATCAAAATTCTCTGGGAGGATTTTGCGGCCTTGTCCGAGGTGATTCCGCTTATGACCCGCGTGTATCCAAACGGCGTCGCTGATGTGAATCATTTCAATGCCGCCGGCGGCCTAGCTTTTATTATTCGCGACTTGCTGGCCGAAGGGCTGCTGCATGATGATGTTGCTACGATCGTAGGCAAGGGCATGGAAAAATATACACATGTTCCCAGTCTCGATATTGACAAGGTTGCCTGGCGCCCTGTTGAAACCACCTCGGGGGATTACAGTGTCCTGCGATCTGTAAAAGAGGCCTTCCATCCAACTGGGGGCCTGCAGCTTGTCACTGGCAACCTAGGCAAGGCTATTATCAAAACTTCCGCGGTGGAGGAAAAATTTCGTAAAATTAAAGCCCCGGCTAAAGTCTTTGCAAGTCAGAAAGCTGTGCTCGAGTCATTTTATGCAGGTGAGCTGGAGCAGGACATGGTGCTCGTCCTGATACACCAGGGTCCCATGGCTAACGGTATGCCCGAACTGCATAAACTCACCCCCTGTCTTGGTGTTTTGCAGAACCGGGGTTTCAAAGTGGCGCTTTTAACCGATGGCAGAATGTCAGGTGCTTCCGGTAAAGTGCTCTCGGCCATTCACGTTTCACCTGAAGCGCATGCTGGCGGCAATATCGGTCTCATTAAGGATGGAGATATGATTACCATTGATGCCATGGGGGGAAGCTTTGGGGTTGAAGCCGACCTGGATGCACGACAGACCTCTGCGGATAAGGTCATGCAACCCACGGAAGGTATGGGCAGGGAACTATTTTCCGTTTTCAGAAACCAGGTGGCTTCAGCCGAGGAAGGAGCTTCAATTTTTTTCAGTGAAGAATAATATGGATGCCCTGAGTCTGCTTGAAGAGTTTAAACTGGTCCCCGTGTTGGTCATCAATAATGCCCAAACTGCAATTGATCTCGCCAGGTGCTTGCAGGATGGCGGTATCGGCGCCCTGGAAATTACACTTCGCACACCTGCAGCTTTGTCTGCCTTAGAGGCAATCGCTAACAGTGTAGAGGGCATGTTGCTGGGTGCGGGAAGTATTCGCCAGGCCGGGCAGTTTGAATCAGTCAAAAATGCCGGCGCCAGTTTTGCTGTTAGCCCTGGGGCTACTGACACACTTGTGGACGCGGCTAAAAAGCTTGCCATGCCTTTTGTGCCCGGCGCTGTGACCCCAAATGAAATGCTAGCCTTGTATGAAAAGGGTTATACGCTGCAGAAATTTTTTCCGGCTGAATTATCGGGCGGTGCGTCGCTTCTTAAGGCTGTAGCAGCGCCTATCCCGGAGCTACGTTTTTTTCCGACCGGTGGTATCAATGCCGCCCTTGTAACTGAATACTCCAAACTTCCTAATGTGGTCAGTATTGGTGGCAGCTGGTTTGCCCCTGCCGAGCTGATTGCAGAAAAGAAATTTTCACAAATCACCAAAAAAGCTAAGGAAGCCTTAAGTGTCTTTAACAACTGACAGCGTCCTACTTGTAGGAGATATCGGCGGGACCAATGCGAGGTTCGCACTTGCCGAGCCGGAGGGGCATGCCTACCTGCAGGAAAAAGTGCTGCAATGTGCTGAATACAACACTCCCGAACTGGCAATACGCGCCTACCTGGACAGTATCGAGGCACCAATGCCATCAGCGATATGTCTTGCCGCGGCGGGACCGGTTCGTGAAGGCAGCGTCGACCTGACCAATAACAACTGGCATATCCGTGAGACCTCGCTAAATCAGGAATTTGGTATCTCTACGTCCTGTCTTCTTAACGATTTTGAAGCGATTGCTTCCAGCCTACCTGAGTTGTTGCCGGAAGAAATGATTACCTTTGGTCTGTATGAGCCAAGGAACCTTGATACCCAGGCATTTAATGTGGCCGTGATAGGACCGGGCACTGGGCTAGGCGCTGCAGGTCTCATCAAGCGCGATGATGCAGTCATTCCGGTTATTACCGAGGCGGGTCACGTTGGTTTTGCGCCGGAGAATGCGCTGCAGCGAGCGGTTTGGGAAATTCTTAGGCATCGTTTTGGGCGCGTTTCAGATGAAAGGCTAGTGTCAGGCAGCGGCCTGGAAAATATCTACACTTCACTTTCTGAAATACATGATTCTCCAAGCCATCCGCTCAAGGCACCCGAAATTTTTAAAAATGTGAATAGCAATACCCTGGCAGCAGAGTCGGTGAATCTGTTCTTTGAAATCCTCGGCCAGGTTGCGGGCAATTTTGTGCTGGCCACTGGTGCTTTCGACGGGCTTTACATTGCGGGTGGGATTGTACAGCGCTATCCCGATTTGCTAGCCAATAGTTCATTTCGCGCCAGCTTTGAAAACAAGGGCCGTCATCGCCATCTACTGGAAAAAGTCCCTACTGTTCTCATAAACCATGCGCATCCAGGTTTATTGGGCGCATGTATGAAAGTAAAAAACTTGCTTGGAAAAGATGTAAAGAAAAATTTAAATTAATTATCAAGGCTTTAGTCATGCAGAAACCTAAAAAAATATTTCTTGGAAACGTAATTGCAATGACTTTAGTACTTTTTCCTTGTCTATCCAGCGGCGAAATAGAAAAAATAAAACTCTTAAAGCAGTCAACTATTATGCAGACCGATGGCAACAAATCATCCGCGAGCATATATATAGGAGCATCATCCGATGATGGAGTCACAACTTCTCAGCAGTTTTTTTATACAAAAGATGTAAGGATCGAGTCGGTGATAGAGGTTCAGGCTGAAGATGTGGGCAAACCTGGTTCAATTTTTGCTGTTATGAGGAAAGGGTCTGGAAAAAATAAAGCTTTCTATGCTTTGAATGAATCCGGACTGTGGGAAAAGTGGGCTGGAAGTCTTAAGGCTCTTCCTGTTGCACAAGAACTTGAAAAATTTCAAGAAAGCGAGAGAGTAACAGTATTTTCAGGAAAGTTAGATTTAGGTGAAATTGCAATTTATGTTGGTTATTCAACGTTGACCAAAGAAGCGAAACCAATAATTCACGTTAATACTGCTCCTCAAAAATTTAAATCCGAGGATTTTCCCATAGAAGCTTCGTTTTCCTTTAAAGAAGAGTTTAGCGAACTAATTGTCGACTTGGAAGATTATCCAGAAGCTGATAACCCACTACTCACGCTACAAATGGTGAACTTTGTCGATTTAAATATGGATGGAAAAAAAGATCTCATCGCTCACTATTGGCATAATAATTTCAGCGCAGGCTCGGATTTTTACGAACCAGTGCCGAATAACCTAGTCGTCTTTCTGCAAAATGAGGATAGAAAATTTAACCAGTCAAACATTCAAATATTTGGAACAGAAAAAGTTGACTTGTCCGGTGGTGCAAGTAGAAAACAGGCTATTGGTGATTTTAATTCCGACGGTTTCTTAGATATAGCTTATGCAATGAACCGGGAAGATGGGCGCCCAGGAGTTTATCCTGGAACTCCTAACTGGGGCTCTCTACCAGTAGTAATGCTCTCTAATGGTGACGGTACATATGACATTTCAAACCCTGGTCCTGAAAGCATCTGGTATCACGCCGTTGCGAGCGTTCCAAATGATCTTGGATTTGATGATGTACTCTATCGGCCTGCTAATGTTGGTGTGGGAGAGGAACCACTTGCATATAGGTTTATAGATAAAGTTTGGACTTATGTTTCAGGTTATCCAGAGATTAATGGATGGGAGATACAAGCTGACAAAAATGTCATATGGTCTACAGAAGTTTCTGCAGTTGAGCTTTACTTAAAAAATAATAATGCGTGGGCCAAATCAGGTAGGATTGAATTTGAGGCTTCCGATTTAAAGGTCCAAGTTGAAACTTGGAACGGAGATTTATCTAATCAGAGAATTCGTAAAATACTAGGTTTTGATAGAGTTGCGACTGCATTTAGTGAAAGCTGCATAATAGATGGCGGCAACTACTTCATAGCACAGTTAGATAGCAGGTTGCTGCCCTCAGACTGGCAAGAATTTGATCAAGTCTCAGAGACTCAATTGAAGCAGGATATGCCCTTTATGATATTTGAGCAAAACGATAAGGAAATTTTTCAAAGAGATGGCCTCATAAAAGAACAAATATCATCAAAGCATTCATACCGATACAGTTGTGCTGACTATAACAATGATTCGCTGGATGATATTTTTGTTTCTACTAATGATGGCGCGAGCTTACTTTATCTGCAAACGCTTGAGAAAGGTTTCTCGCTGCAAAGTGAAAGCATATTTCCTGCTGCACAGTCGTTCCGAAACAAAAACGCAGTGAGATCCTTGATTAAAGATATCGATGAAGATGGTATCTTGGACCTGATTTATTACAATAATTCGCCTTCCACCTATCAAAAGGAAGTAAATTTTGAAATCCACTGGGGCGAATAGTTTTATTTCATGCTAATTGCATACTCTATTTGCATAATTAAAAATGTCTAGAGTCTGCCCCTCACCGTTGTTTTGCTCGCCCTGATATACGTGCAGATTTTCTCAGAGGTTCAGCGAGTAGGCTGTTTCTAATTCGAGACAGTGGGCCTGGCTTTCCTCTGCCAGTACTGACCCTTCGCAGACGGAAGCAATATTCGAGTAGAGTGCTTCCAGGCCGGCAGCTGTGCCATCTTCAACTTCTGTTGTTTTCTGCCACTGCTCAAGACTGTCTAGCAGCATTTGCAGGCGGGCAAAGTTGCGGCCCGAGAGCATGTTTTCGGCCTCACTAAATTCGGATAGCAACTGCTCCGAGATGCCGAGGATGACTTCGCTTTGTTCAGGCACAAGGCGAACTAAAGTGTCAACGTACTGATACCCCCACTGGAAGCGGGTAGCTTCCCCCGAGGCGCCTTCCCAGGCCTTCCTGTTCCACTCCACGGCCAGCTCAATGTTGCCCGCATTCTCTTCGATGCCGCCGAGACTGCTCATGAAGTAGTAAGGGGCATGGGATTTTTCCAGTTCCTTTAGCAGCAGTTCCCGGGCCAGGTCAGCGCGGCCGGCTTCCTCCAAAAGCTGGTAGCTGGTATTGATGACATTCTGACGGGCTTCGCCGCGGGTATCTTGGTCAACAGCATCAATGAAGGCAATGATTTCCTGCTCCAGGTCTGCCGGCAGTGTGGTTGCCTCCGGATTGTTCATCCTGAAATTGCCTACCACGGGATACCAGCTGGCAATATGCTCAGCGCCCGACAGCTGCGATGCGTCGCGCAGCGTGTCCATGGCCGCTATCCATTTCTCTACCAGCTTGTCCCTGCTGGCGCCCTGATCGGTCAGCATCGGTACAAGGTCTTCAAAGTAAAGCAGCGCGTAGTCGCTGTTGGCCAGAACTAGTTCAGGATTGGTAAAGACAGTTTCCATGGCGCTCAGTGCTGCAGTTTTTTCTGCATCACTTAAGCCGGTAAAGTCTTTCTGGCTGCCCTTTGCATAAAGCGAATGGAAAAACAGGCGTGACCAGGCCACGTGGTTGCCAGCCTGGCGGGACTGCTCTGCCAGCGTCGCATAAAGAGTGCCTTTCATTTCCAGGTCTTCGGGTAGTGTTGCCTGTTCCCAGGAATAAAAGGCCAGGCGGGTGTAGGCGTCAGGTGCCATGGCATCGGGTTCGTGAATGGCCAGCTTTAGCAGGTCAAGTGTACTGGTGAGGTCATCCAGTGCCAGTTGCAGGACGTTCAGGTATTGTTCGCTGTCTATCCAGCCGGGAATACGGGTTATCTCTTCACCCTCGGGTGAAAACACAATCATGGTGGGATAGCCGGCAACGTCGAAATGCTGTCCCCATGACTGGGCTCTTTCGGTATCCCCATCCAGGTAGACAGGAATAAACAGGCTGGTCTTGGCCAGGAATGCCGGATGCTTGAATACGGTGGCCTTGATCTGTTCACAGGGTGGACACCAGATAGCACCCCAGTAGAAAAAGAGCGGCTTGTTATAGGTCTCGGCCAGGGCAAAGGCTTCTTCAATAGTGCCGTCGTACCATTCAATGGCCTTGTGTCCTTCTTCAACAACTAGTGCTGTTTCAGAGACTGGCTCCTGGACAGTCCCGGCAGTGTCCTGTGACTGACCACAGGCTACGACACCGGCAACGCCCGCAAGCAGTGTCGCCAGGATGAGAGGGTTATACGACGAATGCTTACTCATGGCGATGTCCTTGAATCAGTTCGCGGCAGTTTCAGAATCCACCAGGATGGTGCCCAGCAGTTCGGCCACTTTCTGTCGGCCCTCTACGTTGGGCCGACGACCCGGGCGTGTGCTCTCAACCACTTCGGCCAGGGCCAGGTCCAGGGGTGTCTTGCCTTCATTATCCACAATGGTTGGATCAGCGCCACGCTCGATTAATACAGCAGCAACTTTCTCCCAGCCGAGTTCGGCGACTGAATGAAGTGCCGTGCGACCTTCATTGTCTTTCCATGCAATGTAGGTATCCAGCTTGGCGGTAAAGGTATGGCTGTCGTTTACCTGGGCGTTAACATCCGCGCCGGAATCCAGCAGCATGTTAATCGTCTTGATGGCGCGGTCCTGGATATCTTCGCCGTTGGAACCGGTTGGACCACGGCCGTTGCCGCTCATGCCTGCCGCATACATTAAGGGAGTAATCCTGAAGACGTTACGGAGGTCTACCTCAGCGCCGTTTTCAAGCAGCACCTCAATCATGTCATAGTCGTGAGTGAACACGGCGATCATCAGGGCATGTGCGCCGCCGCGCATGTCATAGTCGGCAAAACGGCCGCGGCCTGGGCCATTAGGGCGCATGCGTGTAAGCTGGTGATTGACATCAACGCCCATATCGATCAGGCGCTTTACAATATCCATTGCCGTAATAGAGCGTTCAGTGCTGGCCAGCGGATTAAAAACATCACCAAAGCTGCCAAAGGATCTTGGCACAAATGAATTCATGTCCACGGCCAAGTAGAGCGGCGTACGACCAGTCATGTCCCAAACGTCCACCTTGGCTCCCTGGTCAATCAGGAACATGGCAATATCAAAACTCTTGTTGTCGATAGCGTTCAGCAGCGGCGTGACACCGTCCGGATTGGGCTGGTTGATGTTGGCTCCGGCTTCCACAATTGATACGGCACAGCGATAGCAGCCTGAACGTGTCGCGTAAAGCAGGGCTGTGAGACCGCCGGTTGGACGGAACTGGGCGCGCGGCTCTGAAGTCATTTGCCTGGGCCAGTCGTCGTACACGGCTTTCACGGAGACATCTGCACCACTGGCAACCAGCAGTTCTGCAATCTCGGGATGGTTTTCTGCAGAGGCCCACATCAGCGCAGTCTGTCCACGGAATGTTTCGATCACGTTCACATCAGCACCGGCATTCAGGAGCATCTCGACAATTTCCAGGTTGCCAATATAGGAAGCCAGCATCAGCGGGGTCTGGTTATCCAGGTTGGGAGAATCGGGATCAGCGCCGGCATTCAGCAGCTTGCGTACCAGTTCAGCGTCGTTGAGCTTGGTGGCTTCTGCCAGAGGTGAAGATCCATAGTTGTTGGTGACGTCAGCATCAGCGCCAGCGGCAAGTAGGGCATCGACCAACTCATGGTTAACATTGTAGGTTGCATACATGAGGGCAGTGGAGCCATCAGGCTGCGCGGAATTTACATCAACACCGGAAGCGATCAATTCAAGGGCATCGGCGCTGCGCTTATCCTTGATCAGTTCAACCAATGATTCCTGAGCACTGGTAGCAACGGAAAAAATAGAGGCAAAAGCAATGAGAGCAGTGCTCCGGAGAATTCGTGTAATCATCAAACTACGTTGCCTCCAAAGTTTGTGTAATGCGCCCACAAACCTTTTGCGGCGTCATATAAGAACTTGTATGGATCATCAAATGTACGATCAATCTCATCCATCACGCCGGCATCGAGAATGTCCTGTGCACTGCGCCCATTATTGACGAGCGTCGAACAGCGCTCCCATAGGTACCACATCATGGCGTGCTCAGCCCTGAAATCCTCAAGGGTCATGACCGGACCGTAGGCAGGAACAATCAGCGTGTCGTCGTTGGTGATTTCAAGGATGTCATCCATGGCATCGACACGGCCGCCGAGCCAGCCGCCGGCATACCAGTCGAGGGAAGGATCCCTCAATGGAGAAGCCACATCACCAACGGCAATAACATTGGCTTCCTGCAGATGCACATAAGCATCACCGCGTGTATGGGCTTCCAACAGGTACCCAAATTCTATGCTTTCATTGCCAATGGTCAGTGCTTCTTTTTCCCTGAATGTATGTGTCGGTCGCCCAATCTCAGGCAGGGCTGAGGTCCAGTAGTCCTCGAAGGGTACATAATGGTCAGCGCTGAGCCACTGACGCGTTATTTCATGCGCATGGATGGCTGCTCCGGCTTCACCGAACAGGGCATTACCACCGGACTGGTCAGCGTGATAGTGCGTATTGATAAGCGTATGGACTGGGGTATCCCCAAGCGTCAGCTGCACAGAGGGCGCCAGGGAGGCAGAGCCACTATCCACCAGCATGTGACCTGAGTTAGTAGTCAGGACCAGGATATTGCCCGGCGCACCATTGATGACACTGACGTTTTCGCGAATCGTTTCCATGGCCAGCCGGGTTGGGGCCCGCATAGCTTTTACAACTGCAGGATTTTCCTGCGCCCGTTCCTCGCTGGAGCAGCCGGTAAGGCCGGCCAGTATGGGAGCAGAGGCCAGGCAAACGCCCGCCTTGAGTAAATTTCTGCGTTCGTACTTCTTCATAAATGACTTCTGATAATTCTTGTTACTTTTCTTACCCGGATCAGACTTCAGAAAGAATGCCTGTGCTGTTGCCAAAGTTTTCCTGCGGAATTCCGAGTTTGTCGAGAATTGTCAGGTGGATATTGGCAAGCGGTGTTCGTTCCGGTGGCGTGACATTTTTGCCGCCTTTGTGTGCGCCGCTTGCACCACCCACCAGAATTTCCGGCAGTGGGTAGTTGTCATGCTGATTACTGTTGCCCATGTTTGATCCGTACAGGAAAAGAGAGTGATCAAGAATGCTACCGTCACCATCTGGTGTGTCAGCCAGTTTCTGTACAAAGCGGGCAAAGTGCTCCATGTGGTAAGTCTGAACCTTGATCAGTTCCTCAATGCGCACCCGGTCATTAGTGTGATGACTGGTTGGGTGGAAGCCGCCGTTCATGCCGACATGAGGATAAGTGCGGTCAGTGCCTTCGGCGGCCATAACCAGTGTTAGGACGCGGGTCAGGTCAGCCTGGTAGGCAAGGGCTGCCAGGTCAAACATCATGGTGATCTGCTCATCGAAATCTTCAAATACGCCAACAGGTGCCGCAGGGACATCAATACCTGACATGTCCTGGTTGCTGGCAATCTGCACGCGGCGTTCTATCTCGCGCACGGTATCCAGATAGTTGGAAAGAATTTCGCGGTCGCCTGAACCCAGCTCGTTCTGCAGAGCCTTTGTACGGTCAGCAATCATGTCGAGGATGCTGCTGTTCTTGTCCAGGATCATGGCTCGCTCTTCCTGCGAATCGTAGGGACCCATCAGCTGGATAAAGACCTTGCGTGGATTGAACTCCATCGGCAGCGGCTGGTTGGGTGAGGCGAACGAGGTAGTTACTGCATAAAAACCGCCGTTGCCCGCAGCCACCTGCACGGTGGTTTCGGTAGCCATTTCCAGTGAAGGCAGGGCCGTTTCCTGTCCCAATTGCTGGGCAATCACTTGGTCGAGCGTAGTGGCCAGTTCAGGAATGGAGCCTTCACCCGGTCTTACACAGGACAGCCATGTGGCTGGATTGAAAGTATGGACAGAACCCAGTGCGGCATTGTTCTCAATGTTTTCAAACGTGGTGACGTAATTCTTGAATGGCTCCAGCGTCTGCATCATCCTGCCGAGCTGGAAAGAGTCACCTGAACCGGAACTGGTCCAGTGGTCCACTTCTTTACCAAATGGCGTGTTGTTCATAATGGTGCCATGCGGCAGGTAGAAAAAGCCGGCACGTTTTTTCGGCATGGCTTCTACCTGGGCAAGCGCCGTACCTGCTGGCACCATGGCATCAAGGAATGGAAGTGCCAGCGCAACGCCGCTACCTCGCAAGACTTCTCGACGCGACAAGTATTTCTTGGTTAGAAATTTAGCCATTTTGTTATCTCCCGGTTGCTACAGACGCCATTTCGTGCGACTGGCCGTGGTGTTCCTCTGAGCCCTGCATGCGAAATACATCGTGATTTACTAGTGCAGTAATAATTGAGGTAAAAGTGTAATTATCTTCGGCGGCCTTGCGAACGATCTCGCGGACAAACGGCATGTCGAAATATTCCACTTCCCTGTTAAGGCCATACATCATTAATTTCTTGGTGATGGTCATGGGTAACTGGTCCTTCTTACTGAGCAAGAATTCGCGTAGCTCAATGGGACCATCAATTTCTAGGCCGCTGGTCAGCACTGTTGAAGCATCGATAGCCTCACCAGCCTGCGCATCTTCGTCACGCCAGGTGCCGATTACGGTGTAATTTTCCAGTGCAAGTCCCGGCGGGTCGATAATGCCGTGACAGGACATGCAGTTTGGATTCTGGCGATGCTCTTCGAGGCGGGCTCGAATAGTCGTTGGTTTTTCACCCTCGCGAATCGATAGGTCCACTTCGACATTGGGCGGAGGTGGAGTCGGTGGTGTTCCCATGATGCGGTCAAGCACCCAGGCGCCGCGCAGTACGGGTGAAGTGCGGTCACCATAGGACGTTCTCAGCAGTGTTGCCCCTTTGCCGAGCAGTCCCCAGCGGTTTTCATCTTCCAATCTGATGCGGCGGAACTGCGGTCCGTAAATTCCCTCAATGCCGTAGTGACTTGCCAGTGAATCATTGACGAACGTCCAGTCTGCTGTAAGCAGCTCACTTACTGGGCGGTCCTCCAGCAGGACGCTGCTTAGGAACAGGCGAATTTCTTTTTCAAAGTTGGTGCGTGTGCCGTCATTGAAGCGGCGATCAACAGGTTGTATCTGCTCCAGCTCATCAAGGTTCAGCCATGCTAGCGCAAAATTTTCAATCAGAGCTTCTGCACGATTGTCATCAAGCATCCTCTTCACCTGTTGTGCCATGATTTCAGGGTCAGACAGCGAACCATTAGATGCCAAAGCGATCAGTTCCTCATCAGGTCCCTGGCTCCACAGGAAAAAGGCCAGGCGCGTAGCCAACTCGAGGTCGTTCAGCTGACGCGGGCTCTCTTCGATGATGCGCATGGAGCGATACAGGAAATCCGGGCTGGACAGGATGGCCGTTGTCATTTCGATAATGCCCGCATCGAAACCGCCTTCCTCGGCACGGCCCACTTTATAGAAAGGCATAATCCAGTCTAGATCATCATCAGAGATAGGGCGTCGGAATGCTCGGGCGGCCAGGTTCCGGGCAATTTCTTCAGCGCAGGGCTGTTCCTCGGCAATTTCCAAGGGCTGGCAGATCAGAAGTTTTTCGCGGCTTTTGCTCATGGACAGCCCACTTGGATTGTAAGGGCCCTCAACCTGTACGCCCAGGCCAACAATTGGCATGCCGGTGACACGCCCGTTGCCGGTGGCGTTATTGCTGGCTGCCCAGGATCGCTCTATAAATGTAACCACCACTTCACGGGTACCCACCTCAATGTCTGCAGACAGTCCGGCAATCTTGGCTAAAATGACGTCACCCCCAACTACACCGTCACGAGTAGCAATAGCTAGGTCTTGGGGTCCGCCAATGTCAACGCGGTTTACCTCAACGCCATCAACGAATATGACCATCGTTGCTGATGTCTCCATACCGCGTGGGTAGAGACCAGCATCAATATCCAGAATACTGAATCGGTATTCACCATCAGCCGGGAAGAAATGTTTGAATTTCATGCCGCCGCGTGTGCCCAGCGGAAAGCCGTCAATGTGGTTGCGCGATGCACTATTGCCGGCCATGAAGCCGATGTTGCGGTTGGGCAGTTCATGAAAGACGCTTGCAAACTTAGGCACCGGCTGACCGATAGCCTCGGTCGCCACGGCGCGGGTCGCCGTGATGTATTGTTCCAGGAATGCAGGGGACGCGCCAAGCGCATTAGCGATGTTGTCGAAGCCCTCGACTTCTATTTCACTCGGCAGAATCTGAACGGGATCAACATCAACGCCGAGTAGGTCACCGACGATTGTTGCAAACTCAGTTCTGTTTAGGCGCTGTATCGGTACGTGTCCGATAACATGATCGCTGGACCCGGTATCAATGGAATTTTCCAGGTAGCTGACAACTTGGTCTACGATTTCCTGGTCAGGCTGTGGCTGTCCTGCAGGGGGCATTAGCCTTCCACGCAGCTTGTTGATGGCTTCTTCCCATACAGCCGGATCATTGGTGACATGATTGATATCCATGAGGTCAAAGGCGAGTCCACCGGAGTAGTCCTCGTAGTTATGACAATTAACACAGAAATCCTGTATCAGGCGGGCGGCATCCTGGCTGCTACCAAGTGCTGAGGTGGACTGGGCAGAGGTGCCCTGAATTGCAATGGCCATGAAGAATGTCGCCATGGCTTTCAATGAAAAAACTGCTTTGCCGTTCATTAAATTGTCGTAAATTCCGTTAGTTATGAATATGTTGCTAGTAAACTGTCTAATTTTGCCATACCAGCATACCAAAAGGGGAATGAAGGTTCCCTGAATACGAAAATTTCCACAATTGAGACCAAAGCCCTCTGTTTATGCGGCTTCTAGCGCTTCTATAGTGTAAACAGGGGTGGAGCACAATTTACCGATTACTGACATTTATCAAGGCGCAATAATTTTATAACTTACTAAAATTAATGATTTTCAGGAATTCTGGGAAAGAAATGACAGTGGGGTTTTAGCCATCCTTAAACCAAATATGCAGTATTTCTATAAAGGCAATATAAGAGGGGGTCTGACATATCATCTTTTACCATTCGTTTTGATGGACAGCACCAAACACTTGGCGTCATGATTACGGCGTTTCTTATTCGTAATAGATGGGATTTTGGGCAAAGCCACTCGCGGAGCAATCGAGAGGGGCATCGAAGATATCAAAATTCAAACTGAAAAACTTGCGGTTTAATCGCTTAATATGAATATGCATCCACTCATACACAAATCACTATTTTCGCTATTGATGTTCTCCCTGCCATTCACAGGGCAGGCCCAGCAGGGCGAAATGATTATCAAGGAGCGTCTTCCTAGTGAAGCCTTCGATGTGATGGCGCCCTCTGCCAGGGTGGCGGGCTTGCCAGGAAAAATGCAGGTTGTGGACCGAAGCTGTAAGCAGTATCCATTGGCGCAGGTGCGCCAGCGCATAGTCAATATATCAAGACAGGAATGGGAGTGGTTTGGCTCAACTGTGATTGACATGACGGATCAGCAGGAGCTCGACAGGAACGAAGGCAGACTCTCTCGGTGGTGGCGGACCAACTGGATGGATGCGGCCGAGGCAGAGCGCCTGGCCGATGACGTGGCAGGGTACTGGGCAGCAGCACCCAACAGCAGCTGGATCTTGGAAAAACAGAACCGGCGTTGGAATGAACTTGGCATCACGGCGCGCTGGCGCGACTTCTGGTCGGCCGCTTTCATTTCCTGGGTGATGTGTGAGGCAGGGCTGGGTAAGCCAGAGCAGTTCCAGCGAGCAATTGCGCATCACACTTATATCGATCAGGCCATTCGAGCGCGCGATGGTCAGGAACCCAAAGCGGTTTATGTAGCCTACGATATAGGTGAAAAAGACATTCAGCCCGGTGACATGCTTTGCCGGGGCAGCCGGCCTGCTTACCGTAATCTCAGCGAGCGCCGCTCACAGATGGGGCAGGGAGCCAGGACCCATTGCGACATTGTGATTGAACTGGATAACACAACTAGCCAGATCAAGGTGATAGGAGGTAATGTTCGGGGGTCGGTAAGGATGAAGTATTTGCCGGCAAGCCAGAAGGGCAACATGCTGGTCCCTGCCCCCTATGGATCGCGCGCGTTCTTTTCACACCTTAAATTTAACCTGGCAGATTCCGACCCCGTTTAGTCCTTTTTTACAAGAAAAATTTAGAACCTAGCCTGTAATTTCAAAACCGGAATAATTTTGCAAAATGGCATGAGAGGTCTCGACTGATTCCACCCTTGCCGCGGGCGGTCCTTCACTTAGCCAGCTCAGAAAAATATCCAGCTGCAAATCTTTACCCTCGGCTTCGACGTAGACGCTGCCGTCCTGCTCATTTCTGACCAGCCCGCATATGCCAAGCTGATCTGCATGTTCCTTGGTCGAAGCCCTGAAAAATACGCCCTGGACCACGCCTTTCACAGTAATGTTTAAATGCTTCATGTTTCGTCATTCACTTTTGCATCGGTAAGTTTATCGAGATCCCTGAGCTTGGGGAAAAGTGCGTAGCCGCCAAAGGTCACTGCAAATGCCATCACTGCACCGGCCAGTACGGTCATTACCGGGCCAACCAGTGCTGCTACCGCACCCCCCCTGAAGTCACCCATCTCGTTGGAGATGCCAATAAAAAGCATGTTCACTGCGCTGACTCTGCCACGTAAATGATCCGGGGTGGCCAGTTGAATAAGGGATGAGCGAATATTGACGCTGATCATGTCAGAAGCACCGTATACCCAGAGCGCGACGAGGCTGATCCATAAGGTTGCAGACCAAGCAAAGATCAGAATTGAGCAGGAGAAAATGGCGAGCGCTGTAAAAAGCAATTTGCCTGCCTGGCGCATGGGTGGCATCTTGGTAATCAGAATGCCCATCATTACCCCGCCCAGTGCCGGCATTGCCCGCATCAAGCCAAGCATTTTTTCATCCACATTCAATACCTCGATGGCATAGACGGGAAGAAGAACCATGACGCTGCCGCAAAGTACTATCAACAGGTCCAGCGAAATACTGGGCAGCACAATTGGGCTGTCCTTTACATAACGAATGCCGCCGAGCAGTTGCTTGAGACCTCGGCCGCTGGGCTTGTCCACCTTGATGTTGGGTAGTATGAAAAATAACAGGCTGCCCAGGATGACAATCCCTGAAAGCACCCAGTACAAATCGTAGTCAAGCCATGCCAGCAGCAGTCCGGCGGCAAGGGGGCCGAGGGTCTGTGCTGTGGTCCACATTGAACTGGTTATGGCAACAGCGCGGGACAGGAATTCGTCGCTCACAAGATGAATGAGGATGGCATCAGATGCAGGGGAATAAAATGCCCGCACAGTGCCATGCAGCAGTATCAGCGTAAAGATCATCTGC
This sequence comes from Gammaproteobacteria bacterium, assembly GCA_009922595.1. Classification (GTDB taxonomy): domain Bacteria; phylum Pseudomonadota; class Gammaproteobacteria; order Pseudomonadales; family Pseudohongiellaceae; genus Eutrophocola. The sequence continues at coordinate 36,426 of RFVC01000006.1, forward strand.
CGGTTTAAGTCGCCATCATTCATGCTGTAACCAAGACCGATATACACCCCAGCTTCAAGCAGTGCGCAAGTGATTAGGATGTACTTGCGGGGAAAGTGATCTACCACCAGCCCGCTGATAATAAACAGCAAAATCAGCGGCGTGATTTGCAGCAAACCGACCAAGGCGAGGTCAAAGGGGTCGCCGCTATAGGTAAAAAGGTGCCAGCCAATGGCGACACTGAGCATCGAACTGGCGATGGAGACCAGTATCCTCGCCCCCAGGTAGGTATAAAAATTGAGAAGCATTAATGACGTGCGGTGCCGTTACCTGGCCGCGGTAACTTCCATTTCCACCAGGGCGCCTGGTGAAGCCAGGGCAGTCACGCCAAGAAGGCATCCTGTGTGCTGGCACCCCCGCTGTTTAAGATTGGTGGTCATATGATCATGGGCTTGCATCATAGCCGCCATGTCTGTGGTAAAGATATTTAAGCGAACTACATTGGTGAAATTCATGTCGCCCTGCTCTAGGATCTTGTCTATGTTGTCCAGAACCTGGTCGATTTGTTTTGCCATGTCACCTTGATGTAGGCACTCACCGTTTTCATTACTTGCCGTTTGTCCGGCGAGAAAGAAAAGGGATTCTGCATTTTCCAGCTTGTTACCATGGACAAAGCCCAGTGCTTCCTGCCACGTCCATGGATTAATAATTTCGCGCTTCATTGGTTTTCCTTTCATCGTTAAGCCGTTGGCTTTTTGCTGGTTGCAATTTCATTACCCAGCATACTACTGATTCGCTGTAACAGTACATTTTCTTCATAGGCTAAATGCTCCCCCGAATTTTGACTGATCCACATCAATAGAAGTAGTTTAGGGGTTAGGGTATATTAACTATGTTAAATTTCATTAATCAGCTTATAGCAGAATCCTATTACCATGAATAAAAAAATCATTCTCATCTGCTGTATGTTGTTAACTCCGGTGGCTTCATTGGGCCAATGGATCGGTTATCCTTCCTCTGGCGTCCCGAGACTACAAAATGGTTCAGTCGACATGCGGGCTCCAACACCGAGGCATGTCGACGGCAGGCCTGACCTATCCGGGATATGGATTTCCGACAACACGCCCGTTGATGAGCCTTCTCCTAGCGATCCATATAGTCTTCCTTCAGGCCGGCTGATGACCAATATGGGCGCCCAAATGGAGGGTGGACTTCCTTACCAGGAGTGGCTGGGGCCGATCGTGGCACGCCACACTAATAATCTTGCTATTGAAGATCCGCATATCCGCTGCCTGCCCGATAATTTTCTACGGGCCTATGGCCTTCCGCACCTGCTCAAGTTCGTCCACAAGGATGAGCTGCTGGTGGTGCTCAATGAAATGAATGCCGGCTATCGCCAGGTCTTTGTCGATGGGCGCGAATTGCCTGATGATCCTTCGCCTTCCTGGCAGGGGTATTCCTCTGCCGCCTGGGAAGGGGATACGCTGGTGATTGAAACAATCGGCGTGCGCGATGGTACGTGGATCGATTGGAATGGAAGCCAGATCGGGGAAAAGGCGAGGATTAGGGAAGAGATTACCCGGCCTGACTATGGCCACCTGGATATTCGTGTAACCGTAGATGATCCGGTTGCCTACACTCGGCCCTGGACGGTGAATCTGCGCGAGCGCATCGTGGTGGACGGTGAGTTAATTGACGAAGTGTGTCTTGAGAATGAGCGTTTTGTTGAGCATATGAACCTGGAGTACTGAGGAAATGAAAATACCTGGTTTTATCGTGTTTATTGTCGCCGCGTATTTCCTGTCAACGGCAGCCTACGCCCATCATTCTTTTCCCGCGCAGTACGATATCAACCAGCCGGTCGCGCTCAACGGTACCGTGACGGAAGTGCAGTGGACCAATCCTCATATCTTTATCGTTATGGATGTGCCCAATGAAGACAGCGGAGAAACCAAGGAATGGACATTAGAACTTGGCGGTCCGAATACTTTGCTCAGACTCGGATGGAAACGTGACGATCTGAAGCCGGGCGATGTCATAGCCGTTGACGGTAGTCTGGCGCGCAACGGCAGTCCACTGGTGAATGCCGAATCCATAATCCTTGAGGCTACAGGCCGGCGCATGCTTGCCGGCTCCAGCCGCAACGACAATTAACTGGCATTGGGCAGCGGCACTCCGGTAGACGGAGCAACTTCTTCCTTGGCTTCCCTCGGAGTCATAAAGGGAAGTATAACAATCGGAATGATTACCAGCACGGCATCCAGCCATAACACACTTGAGTAACTGACGTTTTCCGCCATCCATCCCTGCCAGTTGTTGGAGTAGGAGATGACTAGGTTATGAAGTGCCATGAAGCCTGTGAACTGTGTCGCCGCCACTGCCGGGTTGGTCAGGCTCATGAAGACGCCGGCGGCAATTCCGTAATGCAGCCCCGTGGTTAGCCCGGCGAATAGGAAGACGGCAAACATGGTCTCCCTTGAAATGGCCGGCAATGCCGGATTCGCTCCCCAACTCATGGCCAGGTAAATTCCGGGTAAGGCCGAGAGGGCATAAAACAGGGCAATCATTTTGCGCAGGCCAAACAGGTCGCCGAGGAAACCTCCAATGACACAGCCGGCCCCTGCAAGCACTGTGGAGTAAAGGCTGATCTGGGCTAGGTCATTATCTGAAAGCCCGTAATCCACCTGCAGTGTTGTGCCAATGGCATTGCTAAGTGCCATGGCGCCTATAGGCGTCAGCGCAAAAAGAAATCCCACCATTGGTCCTTTTCCCGACCGGAACATGCCGTTAAACAACTCTATACCGATATGCTTGACTGCCTGCACAGCTTCCCGGACCGGATTAGCCGCGACTGGTTCAAGTTTGCTGCTGATGGCTGGGTCCTTAACAAAGAAGAGGGCGAAGAAAAGAATCACGGAGAGAAGCAGGCAGGCATATACAAGTGCGGCCTCGAATCCCCAGAAGCCAGCCACAAATAAAGCGCCGCCACCGCCGAGACCCTGGCCGAGATAGGCGCCGCCGAACATAAAGCCGTTACCGGTGCCGCGTTCATCCTCCCTAAGGGTGTTTACGGCCAGGGCATCAATCGCGATGTCCTGCGTGGCAGCGAACACGTTATGAAAGAGAATCAGGGCTAACAGCAATTGGAAATTAGAGCTGTAATCCATCAGGCCAACCACTATCAGGGTGAGAATCATCATGGCCTGGCAAATCACGATCCAGGCTTTACGTCCGCCAAACCGATCGAGTCGGAACATGTCGACCAGCGGCGCCCAGGCCCACTTGAAGCCCCAGGGCAGGTAAAGCATGCCGACGAAGGCGCCAATCTGGCTGACATCAAGGCCTTCGCGGCGCATATAGGCGGCCATCGCGGTTGCGGTGAAGCCAAGGGGCACGCCCTCGGCAATATACAGTGTGCCAAAAGTGAATAAGCGGCCGGCTTTGGTAGAGAGTGCGTTCTGCATCAAGGCAATGCCCATTTATTATTGTTGGCGGGCAAGAATAGCAACATTTGAAATGTGTTAAATAACTGATTCTAGGATTAGTTAACTGCTTCGAGCCCAATGGCGACGCCCTGGCCAACGCCTACGCACATGGCGGCAATGCCTTTTCCTGCGCCAGTGTTTTTCATCTGCAGGGCCAGGGTACCGGTGATCCTTGCGCCGGAAGCACCGAGAGGATGGCCAAGTGCAATGGCGCCCCCATTCGGATTAATGAAGTCGGCATCATCGGGCAGTCCCAGTGCGCGTGTTGAAGCGAGGACCTGACAGGCAAAGGCCTCGTTAAATTCAAACAGGTCGATGTCAGAAACCTCAAGCTGAAGACGTGCGCAGAGTTTCTGGGTGGCAGGAGCTGGGCCAAAACCCATGATGTGAGGGGATAGGCCAGCACTGGCGCCGCCGGAAATGCGGGCCAGCGGGTTAAGCCCATGCTGTCTGACTGCTGCATCCGAGGCGATGAGCAGGGCGGCAGCCCCGTCATTGATGCCCGAGGCATTGCCGGCTGTGACTGAACCGCCCTCCCTGAAGGGGGTGCCGAGTTTGGCCAATGCCTCCAGCGAGGTGTCCTGTCGGGGATGCTCGTCTGTGTCTACAATGACGTCATCACCCCTGCGCTGGGGAATACAAACTGCTGAAATTTCCTCTGCAAGGCGTCCACTCTCAATGGCGGCAGCGGCGCGCTGCTGGGAGCGCAGGGCAAAAGCGTCCTGGTCCTGTCTCGCAATATTAAAATCAGCGGCGACATTTTCGGCGGTTTCACCCATCGAGTCGGTGCCGTACATGGCCTGCATACTGGGATTAATAAAGCGCCATCCCAGAGAAGTCTCATAAATTTCTGCTTTGCAGCTGAAGGCTGATTCTGCCTTCGGCATCACCAGCGGGGCGCGGGACATGCTCTCCACACCGCCCGCGACAAATAGGTCGCCTTCGCCTGCCTTGATTTGGCGGCTGGCCATAAGCACGGCATCCATCCCGGAAGCACATAGCCTGTTAACTGTGAGACCTGGCACTTCTTTTGGGAGGCCGGCAAGCAGCAGTGCCATTCTTGCCACGTTTCGGTTGTCTTCACCCGCCTGGTTGGTGTTGCCAAGGATGACATCGTCCAGGGCGTCCCAGTCAATTGACTCATGGCGTGCCATAAGTGCTTTAAGCGGTTCGGCTGCCAGGTCATCTGTGCGCACCATGGCAAGTGCGCCGCCATGGCGGCCAAAGGGAGTGCGAATATAGTCACATATATAGGCGTCAGTCATAGCTATGGTTTGTTCTTACCGTCAAAGAAAAAGATTTCCAGGTTAGCAGGCGACTTTGTATGTTTTCATGATTTCAGGTCCTCAGTGAAGTCGGCTTCGGTGCAGGCCCTGACGTCCTCGACAGAATGATCTCCCATGAGCCGCTTCAACACCATGCCGTTTTCAGTAAAGTGAAAGACGCCCATGTCGGTCACTAGGATATCTACCGCGCCTTTAGCCGTCAGCGGAAGAGAACATTCCTGCCTCACCTTGCTGTTGCCCTCTCTGTCACACTGGGTCATGGTCACAATCAGGCGCTTGGCCCCGGAGGCTAGGTCCATGGCACCGCCGACACCGAGCAAGGGTTTGCCGGGGACAGCCCAGTTGGCGAGATTGCCGTGCTGGTCTACCTCTAGGCCGCCCATGACCGCAACATCAACATGCCCGCCGCGGATCATGCCGAAGGACGCGCTGGAATCGAAGTAGCTGGCACCGGGCAGGGCAGTGACCGGAATCTTGCCGGCATTGACCGGGTAATTCATGGCGCCGCCGCTTTCCGGTTCGGGGCCGACGCCGAGCATACCATTTTCAGTGTGCATGATGATGCCGGATTCCGGTGTGATGAGATCGGCGATGAGGGTGGGGATACCAATTCCCAGGTTAACCACCTCACCCTGGCTGATCTCATCCAGGACCGCCTTGGCCATTGCCATTCGCGCCTCATCCACTTTCTTCTGGCTAGCGGAAACAGAGGCTGAAGAGCCCAGGTCTTCTTTCGTGGTATGTGCTTGGACCAGGTAATCTACAAAACACCCCGGGGTATGAATAGCTTCGGGCTCTATATCGCCAACTGGAACAATTTCTTCTACTTCTGCGATCACCAGGCGCGAAGCCGTAGCCGCCGCCTGGTTGAAATTGTTCTCCGTCATTCGATATTGCAGGTTGCCAGCGGTGTCAGCTCTCCATGCGCGGATCAGACTGACATCGCCCCTAATCGGCTTGATGAACACCATATCCTTGCCGTCAATAGTTTTTGTTTCCCTGCCTTCTGCTAGGGGCGTTCCGGCTGATGTGGGAGTGTAGAAACCGCCCAGTCCGGCGCCGCCAGCGCGAATGGCCTCGCCCAGCGTCCCTTGCGGCAGCAGTTCCACTTCCATCGATCCATCTTGCGCCGCTGCCACCGCTTCCGGGTTGCTTGTGAAAAAGGAGCCTATAGCTTTTTTAAGCTGACCGTTGCGAAGCAGCCTGCCACCGCCCAGACCAGGCTCACCAACATTGTTACCGATGTAGGTGAGGTCCTTTACGTCGGTTTTAGCGAGTGCATGTAGGAGATGAACCGGATTGCCGGTCATGCCGAATCCGCCGGCGATGAGTACATCACCAGATTGGATTTTTGTTGCAGCTTTCTCGGCAGAAATGACGGGAACCGTTTTCATGGGCTTTTTCCCTTAGATGTAGCCAAGCTTTAGATTGAACCATGGTTACCGCAAAAACTGAAACCGGCTTTTTGTGGCCGAATTGACTGAGGTCAATACCAGTTTCCCTCAACGCTGTAGTTTTATCGCAGGAGTAGAAGGTATGGCGAGGCTATGAAAAAAATATTGGTTTTATTTGCAATGTAGTGCGTTACTGCGCTGAGATTTCGTCGCACTCAAAGGGCAGGATCTCAACTCCAGGGACGTGGATCCATTTCTTGGACAAATTCACCGGGGTGGTGAAATTGACCGGATCACTGACCACCATCTGGTAATCCATAAAGGCGCCGTCCTCGATCATGGTAAAACGTTCCTCGATATCTGCCTCAGGGCTAAGCGGAATACCGCGTTGATTCAGCCAGGGAAAATCGATGTGCGTGGTTCTCGCTACCAGTGTGCTTTCCGGCGCCCAGGCTTCACCTTCCCACCAGCCCCATGAGTAACCGAGCAGGCTGGCCAGTGTGCCGTCAGGTGCGCCATCTTCTCCCACGTGAATAGTGCGAGTTAGGTCATATTCCTCGATACGCAGCACCACGTTGCCGCCTTCGCGCAAGATTTCCATGGGCAGTGGCTGTTCCATGATCAGCGGCATGCCCTTTGGCTGGCAGTTGTTTGTTGGGTTGTCGCGTGCCAGGTCGAAATTATCCAGCACTTTCATGGCTGCTGACGTCAGCGGGTACTGGGTCATGTCGTAATCGCGGTTGATGGACTCCGGAAACAAAAAGCCATCAGCACCGGTAAAAGTCCAAATGCGAAAAATACCCCATTCAGGATGGCTGCGATCTCCTTCAGTTCGGAAGCGGTAGGAAAAGTCACCGATAACCTCGTCCTTGAAATAGGCTTCCTGTCCAGTCTGCATCAGCAGTTCAGTGCCGTCTGTAAGCAGGACGTTGGTGGCAAAGGCCTCCACTTTATCTGTGAGGGGTGGCCATGCCGCGACGCGCACCGTCATGCCTTCCTGCAGCGAATCCCTGGGAATACCGGCACGCTGCATCAGGGTGGGTGAGCCGCTTTCCAAATCCCACTCGGTTAAAGAGCCGTCTTCATTAGTGACTTCTAGGAAGATATGAATATGAGGATTTTCCCAGTGCAGGCTCGTAATTACCCCTTCCAGCTCGATATGGGCTCTGTTGTCAAAACGACCAAAGAAGCTGTGATGGGCGTAACCTGCCAGCGGTATGCACAACGCCATAGTGGCCAGCAGACGAATGGGTAAAGACATGGAAATTCCCTATGCAGTGATGCTTTTCTTTTTATTTGGACAATCATATTTCATTAAGGCAGTAAGGTGGAAGTGGCAGTTATTCCGGAGCCTTGGAATGGGGCTCCTGTGTTAAGCTTCAGATATATCTTTTATTAAGCCGACGCTTTGAAAAAAATTAATCCCGTTATTCTGCTCGTATTTTTCAGCGTGCTGGTGTTCATCCTGCGGAGGACGTTTTATCCGGAGTTCTCCGATGAATCGCTTGTCGCAGCACTAGAGCAGTTCCTGGGCTCTTTTGGCGTGGCCAGCATCGTCACCCTGTTTGTCATTTATTTTTTCTGCTCCTTCTTTTTTATACCCATTCTCATTCCACTGAATATTGCCTGCGGTGCCTTGTATGGCCCCATATTGGGAGCATTGGCAGCGCTGGCAGGTGTGCTGATTAGCTGCTTCGCTTCTACAGTTTCCGTACGTTATGTATTCAGGGGAATGGGAAATTTCGCCATGCGTCATCCCGAGATCAAGAATTATCTCGTGGATATCTCGCGTCGCGGCAGTGTCATGGTCATTATCGTACGCCTGGCATTCGTGGTGCCGTACCTGTTTCAGAACATTGTGCTCGCCTTGACTCAGTTGAACCTGGGAAAGTTAATGCTGCTGACAATACCGGGGGCTGTCCCTGGCGTGCTGAGCTACAGCTATCTTGGGGCAGGGTTGGTAAGCCTAGAGGCCACTCAATCATTTGTATTTTATCTATCAGTACCGCTGTTTATGCTGGTAGGAATTACATTCATGATCAGATATTTACGCGATAGAATCGAAAATGTTGGCCAAGATGATCACTAGGACAATAAATTAACTGCTTTAAAAAGAGGGCTGTACTATGAAGATGCTGTCATTTTTCCTTATCTGGATATCTTTGAGCGATGCGCTGCTTGCCCAGGATGATTTGCTGCAAGCGGCATTTACTGGTGTTGCTGAGATAGGCAAGCAATGGAATGGTGAGGTCAATACGGCCACCCAAGCACTGTACACCCCTCTTCACCAGCAGGTGGATGATGGCGGTCTCCTAGTTCACCGCGATATTGCCTATGGTGACCATCCCCTGCAAACATTTGACCTCTGGGTGAGTGACCAAGATTTCAGGGAGGGAGGTCCGGTAGGCATTTACTTTCATGGCGGCGCCATGGTCAGGGGAGACAAGGTCAGCGCCGCAACTGACAACCTCATCTATAGCAATATCGGCAAGGCTGTGGCTCGCATCGGTGGCATCGGCATCAATGCCAACTATCGCCTGGCTCCTGAGGCCCAGTTTCCGGATGGTGCCAGAGACCTGCGAATGATCATCGAATGGGTTAAGGAGAATATTGCTGTCTACGGCGGCGATCCTGACAACATCTTCTTGTTTGGGAATTCAGCCGGTGCGACTCACGTGGCAAGCTATCTGTATCACGAGGAAAGCCAGCTCGAGGATGGACCGGGAATCAGGGCGGCCGTACTGAGTTCATGCGGCTGCGGCACGGGTCCGGAGGTGTACTACGGGGCAGACCCTGCGATGCGCGAAGCAAATTCACCGCTTGGGTTGGTTGAACGCTACACCGGGCAGTACGTGCCCGTATACCTCTGGAGTGCCGAATACGATCCCTCAAACATTGAATCCAGCGTGGCAGATCTATACGCGGCGCTTTGCCATAAGTATGCGGACTGTCCTATGTACACACAGTGGCAGGGATACAACCATGTCTCTCACGTGATGAGCATCGACACTGAAGACCGAACCATCACCAACGGATTGATCCGCTTCTATCACGACGTCATCGGAGACTGATTACTCCGGTTTCTGTCGTGTTCGGGGATCAATCTCGCCCAGCTCGGGATACCACAGGGCGCTGTTGTCGAAGGACTCGTTGTACACCTTGCGTACCTTGAAGAGCCACTTATCGTCGACCTTCACCAATTCATCGGCATAGTGCCCCATGTAGAGAATGCGGACTTCACCGTGGGGATTGTTATTGGTCATGGCAAACCAGTACGCGGTTGAGGTGGCCGTATCGCCATCAACGTCAATCACGTGATTGATAATCTGGTGGCGGGTTCGATCGCGCTTGGTAGCCCCCTCTGGAATTTCTACGTAGCGGGCACCCCCAAACCCTGACATGGCCGCGCGGATTTCATCCTTGCCATGCTCGTCTCCAAATACCCAGACCAGTCGGCCGTCTTCATGCCAGGTTTCCATCACGGTTTCTATGTCACCGGCATCTACCGCCACCATGTATTTATTAGAGATGTTTTCGATTTCGGCTCGATCATCGGCGTAGCCGGCAAGTGTTATCGCAGGAAGCAAAATTAAAAACGTTGAGAGTATATTGCGGAAAATTTGCATTGGTGTTCCCCCTTTAATAATTTTTTTAATTGTTTTTTATGATAAGCAAAAGAATACATGCAGAACAGGCACGCTGCACTTTATTGGTATTTATCATGCGCTACAGAAGAGTCATTGGCCAATCCGTATGCCGATTCAATGATTACGACCGATTCCGCTGTTGTTATTTAGCGCCATCATGGCCGTGTTTTGGGCTTCTGATATTTACAACCCTCGAATAAAAACCCCGGCAAGTGCCGGGGTTTTTATCTCTGAATCTTAGGGTAGGGTCACATCCAACGGATCGGGAATCTTACAGCCGTCCACCACGGCGCATTCCTCCTGCAGGTACTGAGCGGTATCGAAGAAAGGTTTTGGTGCTGAGTCATTGTAGGCAGGCGCATAGCGTCCCATGGCCAGGTCAAAGGGAGTTGTACCGCCATCATCAACCACCTGTTGGCGTGCACCGTTTGTAATAAGGAACCGTGCGACTTCGGTCCAGCCCTGCTTGCCGGCACCATGCAATGCTGTCTGACCATGAATGACAACCTCGCCTTCATTGGCCGGGTGCAGATTCTTGTCTCGCTCATAATCTACCGGCCGTATGCCTGGCGGCAGCGCAGGGTCGCCGGACAGCGCATTGATGTCGGCACCATAGTCCAGCAGCAGCTGAATGGCCTGGATGCTTTCATCCTGGGTTCGATAGAGTCCGCGCGTTGGAGCCGAGGTATGACCCACACCGGCCACGATCATCATCGGCGTCTGGCCTTCCATGTTGGGCAGGTCAGGTAACGCACCGTGTTCGAGAAGCAGTCGTGTACTGGGAATATCGCCGCCTTTTACAGCGCGCATTAGCGGGGTGGCACCCGTGGTGAGCACCTTGTCGTAACCACGGTCATAAATGGCGTTGCGCAAGGGTGGAACCATTTTCAGCTGCATGTTGGGATTGGCACCCCGATCCAGCAGCATCGCTGCAATATCGTATCCGGTTAACGCGTCTTCTGACGGAATATCAGGACGTCCACCAATGGGAATAGTATGTAGGTCAATGGCATTGAAAAGCGGACTGCGGCCGTAAATGTCCCACTTGTTCACGTCGGCACCGGCATCTATTAATGCGGCGGCGGTGTTATAGTGAAAATTTAGCAGGGCGCCATTTAGAGGTGTGACCCGTTCCGGGTCGTGGGCATCCAGGTCGGCACCAGCATTGGCCAGAACCTTAATGCACTCGGTGCAGCCCTCACGTGCCGCAAAGTGCAGCGCCGTGAAACCGCCCTTGTTCATATGCTTGGGGCGGGGTTCGTCCAGCGTGGTGCTCTCCCACACCCTGATGATGCTTTGCTGGTTGATGTCGGCACCATTGTCTATAAGCAGCTGAAGCATTTCCGGCTGGCTTTGTGCGGCAGCCCAGAGCAGGGCGGTCTGTCCGCCCCAGTGTTCAACGGCATGGATGTCGGCACCATGCTCAAGCAGTAATTGAGCTCCCTCCAGGTTGCCGGCCCTGGCCACATTCATAAGGGCCGTTTCCCCTCCAGGATTGGACCAGTTGGCATCGGCACCGGCCTCAAGCAGCAGGGCCATAACTTCATTAGCGCCAATGATAGCGGCCTCCTGAATTGCCGTGGTGCCGTAATCATTTTCAACAGCGGGGTCGGCCCCGGCTTTCAGAAGGGCCTCGGTCAGTTCGGCGTCGCCCAGATATGCAGCATACATAAGGGCGCTGGTCCCATCTGAGTGCGGGGCAGATACATCTGCACCCTCGCTGATCAGGGCAAGGGCTGAAGCCCGGTCACCGCGGGCCACTGCATTGACCACATCACTGGCCAGGACGGGGGCCAGACTGAAAAGACCTAGAAAAATCCAGATTATGCGGTAAGGTTTCATAGCTTCGCCGTGTTGATCAATGCTTGTTTTACAGGATATCCAAGTGTATTACCGCGAAGAAAGAGATTTCAATAAAAGTGAGGGGTGAAAAGTGGAGAAATTCAGGCTTCTGGAGCCCGTGCCGTTATTTCCCTTGTTGATACCGCTGTGCTAAGTTGCATGGCCCCTTACAATTCCAACATTAGCGAATAAATTTTTACGTTATGCGTGTTTCTGGTTCAATCCTGCTCACCGTTCTGGCCGTCCTTGCACCAGCAGGTCTCTTAGCTCAGGCAGCCATACCCTTCACTGACACCGAGGCAGCACCGGGTCGGGAAATCTACCGAATGCAGGTTCAGCCCCGGGCTAGTAAGTCTTTTCTTACCTTGGCCAGCAATCAGGCCCCGTTTGAAGGTTACGGTGTCGGCATCACCCAGCGCCGTTCCTCGTTAATCATGATGAACACCAACTTTGTGACGAGTGAGCTTAGCAACCCTGTCACAGGAGAATTCGAGTACGAACTTGAGACGATTGCAGCTTTCAGGGCCGGCGTTGATATTGAAAACATTACTTACTACGTGGAATTCGGCGGCGACTATGATGTTGTGCTGACCATTGTGAATGATAATTTTGTCCCCGCATCCGTCGAATTTGTCCTGAACAAGGCAGATGGCGAAAGCGAGGAGGCTAGCCGAACCATCCTTTCCACCAACCAGTTAAGCCTGAATGTCTCCGAGCTGTTCGTGGACGACGAAGGTGCTGGTGTGCTTGCCATAGAAAGCAGCCAGCCCGTTTTTATCCAGGGCCAGTTTGAGGTCGACAACGGCAAGGGGCGTACTATCCTGGCACCCGCGCCAGTCGTCTTTGAAAACCAGGCAGCGACAGAGGAAATGGCGAGCAGAAGAATTCTGCCGTATGTGAAGGCAGGGGCAGGATCCTTTCTGCGCCTGATACTCATCAACACGGAGCAAGAGACCAGCACTGGTCTGCTTGAGATTACCGGACAGGAAGCCACTCCATACAGCATTGAGCCCGGTCAGAGTTTTGTCCTGAACATTCCGCCTGATGCACGGGCACCCCTGGAAGGCAAGGCTGTAGTCCGAGCGATTAGCGGGTCTGCACCGCATGCCTTTGCGATCGTCGCAGAACTGACCCGGGACAATTCCATCAGCAGTATGTTTACCGTGAATTCCTATCAGGAGGGGACCCTGTTCTGGGCGCCAGTAAATACCAAAGCCAGCGCTCGTCACCAGGGCGATATTGATGCCACCCTCTATGCGGTCAATGAACTGGATGAAGCTGCAACGCTCTATATGGTCTGGTTCGATGTTGAGGGTAATTCGGTGGGTTCATACGACCATATGATCAACCGGGGCGAACGCGTGGTGCTGGATCTCGAGGAAGTCTTCGGTCAGAGCCCGGTCCAGGGCATCCTGAGACTTTTTGCCGATCCCGGCGTCAGCCTTACACTCTTGGAATCCACGCGGACAATCATGGGTAGAAGGGTAGTGATGGATATACCGCTGCTAACTGTTCCGGAGGGCAGCAAAACACGCTTTATCTTTCCGCTTTTCCGTCAGGGGCAGGGCGCGGCGACTGAGTTTCTCACTATCAACACAGACCGCTCCGTACAGGAAGGCAGCATGCGGGTACTGCAGCCTAACGGCTCACCCATAGCCACCAACCTTGAGTAAGCCCTGGTTCAGCGAGGCTTGTAGGTGCTAAAGTAAGCCGGCGGTAATCCGCCATCCTGGGTAATCAGGCGCTCAGTGATGTACCAGGTCCCGTTAATCTTCCTGAACTTGGTATCCTCCCGGCCCTGCTCAATAAGGCGCGGCGCCAGGTAAACCGAGTCGTTCATTGTTTCGGTGTAAATCATGTGCGCGGTAGCCGTGTCACCCTCAACAATTATGCGCGGGTTGGTCATGAGCACGTGCACTTTGCCCGGGACATTTTCCTCGGGTGAAATTTCAGCATAGTTATCGTAAAGCCCCTGGATGGCGGCCTTGCCCGTATAAACCTGTCCGTTGATATCGAGGACGGCATCATCGGTGTACATGGCGGTCCAGTCGTGGCCTTCATCCACTTCGAACCCGTAGTAATAGGCAAGCAGCATATCCTCGATCTGAATGCGGTCTAGCAGCGTTTCTTGGGTGGTGATTGGTACCTGGGCCGATGCAGAAAAAGACATTCCGACTACCAGGATCAGAGTGATAATTCTTGTCATGGTTTTCCCCTTCATGATGATCAAAGCATTGTAGGCATGGGATTATAGGTCTTTTTCTTACTCAGGCCAGGCAAAGGTGTTTGCATTGTTTGCGTGCTGCTTCCTATACTCGCCTGATTAACATTACGTGATAAATGCAGATTGGAGGAGATATGAAAGGAGTTATTGCTGGGCTGACGCTTCTGTTATCCATACAGGCGCTTGCTCAAACCTCTCCTGATTTTTCAGGCACCTGGGAAATGGAAGGCTGGTCTGCAGATGCCTGGGATGTGGAAGTTCCTTACACCGAGCCCGGCCAGGCGGCCTTTGATGCCTGGGTAGCCGATCCTCTTGGCGATCCGGCTCACCAGTGTATTTTCAGTCTCGTTCGCATAACTACCGCGCCGATGCTGCATGAGATTATCCAGGAAGAAGATCGCATCGTGCTGCTTTATGAATACGAGCACCAGGTGAGGCGGGCCTTCCTTGATCGTCCCCACCCTGAAAATCCCTATCCCACCCGCATGGGCTATTCGAATGCGACCTGGGAAGGAGACACGCTTGTTATCGAGGCCGTGGGTTTGCAGCCGGGCTACCTGAGGCCGCAGGGAGTTCCGCACTCAAACCAGCTCAAGGTTGTTGAAAAACGCACGATGCTGGATGACGGTAATACCAAGCGGCTCGAAACCATTATCGATGACCCGGTATTTTTCACAAAGCCCTGGAGTGTCACTACACAGTGGAAGCGTTCGGATTTTGAAATCATGGACTATGACTGTGTTGTCAGGCCGCACATAGAAGATGAATAGACACAGCCGCAAGCCACAAGCAGTAAGCTTGGGGCTAGAAGCTTGAAGCTGATAAAAAGGTTGATAAACATGAAAAAAATATTCTTAGCCCTCTTGTTTATAGTTATCGCGATTCCTGTAGGCGCCCATCATTCCTTCTTATCTATCTACGATCAGGATTCCGTCAGCACCATCGAGGGTGTTGTGACTGAAGTCTGGTTTGAGAATCCTCACAGCCGCGTCTATATAGAAGTCACCAACGCTGATGGCTTCAGAACTGTTTGGGAAAGTGAAACCTATCCGCGCAATATCCTGGTGCGCCGAGGCTGGAATCATGATGACCTGAAGGTTGGTGATGAGGTCGTGCTGACTGGCAGGAAGGCCAAGAACGGATCCAACCGAATGCAGATGCTGACACTAGTGCGTCCCTCGGATGGCTGGGAAGGTATCGGCTTTGCTCCGGATTCTATCGACTGAATAGTACTTAGATAGCTCACACGAAGTACGACTGCACACCTTCTTTAGAGTAAACTTCCCATCCATGGGAAAACGAACAGCCATTCTAATCCTCATCACTCTGGGGCTTACCAGTCAGTTAGTCTTTGCGCAGGCCATTCCTGAGCGTATCCAGCGCATCGTGGACGGGCACAACCTGCCGGTAAACAGTTTCAGTTTCGTCGTGCAGGAAGTGGGGGCCAATGTCATCACTGTTGAGCATAATCCCCGGGAGCCGATGAACCCAGCCTCGGCGGTGAAAATCATAACCACCCTTGCCGCCCTTGAGTCTCTTGGTCCTGCTTTTGACTGGCAAACAGAGCTTTATCCGCTCGGTCCGATCACCGACGGGGTATTGAACGGCGACTTGCTTATGAAAGGAGGGGGTGACCCTTTCCTAGTCGAGGACCAGCTTCGCAACATGCTCAAGTCGCTGCAGCGTGCCGGGGTGGAGCATATTAACGGCAACCTGGTGCTGGATGGATCCTACTTTGATTCTTCCGTGGCAAACGGTGAATTGATCGACAATCAGGGCGGGCGCGCCTACAACACGCGGCCCAATGCCATCATCTCTAATTTTCAGGCAATGACCTTTTTTTTCTACCCGCATCCTAATGGGCGCGACGTCATTATTCATTCTGACCCGCGCCTGCCCAATGTGAAAATTACCAACCGACTGAAACTGGCAAATCGTTCCTGCAGCGGCTACCAGCGCGGTATCAGTTTCAACTTCAACCCCGAGGATCAATCCGAGGTTATCTTTGAAGGGAATTTCCCTTCACGCTGCGACCGCTACAGCATGGTCAGGGAAGTGCTAAATGCACCGGATTACACCCACGGCCTTTTTTCCACGCTCTGGTCAGAACTGGGCGGCGAGTTTAACGGTGATGTTCGCCTTGGAGCTGTCCCTGATGATATAGAGCCGTCGGTGATTTGGAATTCGTTACCCTTGTCAGACATCATCAAGTCCATTAACAAGTACAGCAACAATGTCATGACGCGTCATCTCTTGCTGACACTAGGCGCGGAGATTCTTGGTCCCCCGGCAACAGTGGCAAAGGGTATCGAGGCGGTCAACAGTTACCTGGAAGTGAAAAGCCTGGACTCAACCGCGCTGACGATGAGCAACGGGGCAGGTTTGTCTCGGGACACCCGCGTGACTACAGACCTGTTGAACAAGGTTTTACAAATTGCTTGGCTCAGTCCCTACATGCCTGAATTCGTGGCCTCACTGCCAATCAATGGAATGGACGGTACCATGCGTAATCGTGCCAGGGGATCGGACCTGTCCGGCAGAATGCATGTGAAAACCGGCTCGCTTGATGAAGTGGCCGCAGTGGCAGGTTACGTGCACGCGCAGAGCGGAAAAATTTACAGCGTGGCGGCCATCGTCAATCATGAGCTTGCCGATCGGGGACCGGGCACAGAATTGCTGGATGAGATTCTCATCTGGACGTATTGGCAATAAGCGACAGAATCAAGACTTACAGAAAAGAGACAAACCTATGAAGCATCACCTATTTAAAATAACCGCGATAATTTTTCTCACCGGCTGCGAAGGAGACAACAACGGTGGGTCAGCCATGACTGAGACGGCTGCTGATTCAGCTCCTGTTGAGGCGATGCAGGAAACAGCTCCCGAAGCCATTCATGACCTCGTAGCCCTGCCCGGTATGGAAGACACTGCGCCGAAAATCACCCAGAAAACGACGGTGCTGATGCGCACAGGCAGCGGTGATATCTCGATCGATATTTTCCCTGAAGCGGCTCCCAATGCAGCAGCCCGCTTTGTTGAACTGGTTGAGGCCGGGTTTTACAACAACACGCCCGTCTTCAGGGTGGTCCCCGGCTTCGTGGCCCAGTTCGGCATTAACTGGCGTGGAGAATACCCGGCCTGGCAGGAAAATAATTTTGACGATGATCCCTCACTGTTTGCCCTGGAGAGAGGCACGCTTGCCTTTGCCAAGGCGGGGCCCAATACCAACTCTACCCAGGTCTTCATCAACTACGTGGAAAACAACCGTCTAGCTGATCCGCAATTTAATTTCACCGTGTTCGGCAAGGTAGTCACTGGAATGGAAGCTGTGGATGCCTTTGTTCCGGTGGGAGACCCGAACATGGGTCTTGACCAGGGGCAACTTTGGAATGACGGCGGCAGCTACCTGGATTCACTGGAAGACAAACCAGTGATGATCGAGTCAGCTGCAGTGCTTGCGGCCCCCTGATATTAAACCCCACCGTTCAGGCTGCCGTGAATAGCGGCCAGGGCATCGGGTTCACCAGGCCTGCCGGTTATGTTCAGGTGTTTTTCAGCTAGCAGCCTCTTGAAAGTGCTGGCACCCGGACTTTCATCGTAAAAGGCTGCAAGCACGTCCAGTTCCTCGAAACTTACGTGATCGTCAAAGGTAAGCCTGATCATGTCGAGCCCTTCCCAGAGAACGGCATCGGACGCCATCACGGGCCTGTCCTGGAGACCATCAAGCCACTGCCATTCAGTCAGCGTCTGGTTGAACGTTGCCAAGTGCATCGATATGCGCCGTTTTAGAATTGCAGTCGTGGCGGGGACATTGGCTCCCGGATGAAATATATCGCTCCAGATTAAATTGATGCAGGCCACGACGAGGTCAAGAAAGGCACTGGACGTCACCTGTCGGTGCTGGACCCAGGCAGTTTCGTCAAGATCATTTGGGCCAAGCTGCTTGTCCAGGAATTCAAGGATCACCAGAGTTTCATTAAGCCGAAATTCGCCCCAGTGCAGGAAAGGGATTTTCTGGAAGTCACCTGTGATAAGCCTTTTGTTGCGGATTTCTGGCCAGTTGCTGTTGTCCTTTGCCAGGACAATGCGGTTATCTTTAAAGGGTACCCCGTGATGCTCCAGCATGGCGCGGATAAACTGTCCGCGTCCTCGCAGGTCAAAGTAGTTGAACGTAATCTCGGGATAATCGGCCATGGTATTGGAGCTCTTGTCTGCTTAGGGCGTAAAATAGAGAATGAAGATTTCCCCCGTCACCCCTGAATGATAATGCAATATTACCCGCTGGAAAAAATTGCTAATCTCGATTCTAACTACCGCCGGATCTTTCGACTGGCAGGACATCATCTGCTGTTGCTGGTTCATGAAGATAAACCGCGGCTTGTCGACAATATCTGTCCCCATGCCGGCTATCCAATGAATGAGGGCCTGGTGTTAGACGGCCAGCTGCGTTGTCCAATGCACGGCTACCTGTTTGACCTTGAAAATGGTAAATGCATGGCTTCCTACGAGGGGCCTTGCGAAGGAATCAGAGTTTACGAACTGGTAGAAAGAGACAGTGAGCTTGGTGTTTATCTCTAAAAAGGTTTGTAATCGGGCCTCCTTGCTCCGTCAAAAATGTTGTTTTCCTGAGGCAAAGTCGTTAAACAAAGACCCGGTTCTTATGCAAAAAAAATACTAATCCAGTAAATTTCGATAGTGGTTCAGGATAAAGGCTCTAACCCACCCATCTTTTAGTATTTTGATTTACCTATTGACCAGATAGGTAGATCCGATGGGTAACATTGTGAAAGACCACCATATAATCGCTTGTGAATCATAAATGGAGGTAGTCCCCCAATGTACAAACCTAAGAAATTGATATTAGCAGTGGCGATTGCTGTATCGTCAGCAATCGCAGTATCAGCTGTCACTGCCCAGGCCGAGATGCCTGACAACGAATACTGGTGGCCAAACGCACTGGACCTGAAGGCTCTGCGCGATAACTCCGTCGAGTCAGATCCTTTTGGTGGTGAGTTTGATTATGCCGAAGCTTTCGAAAGCCTCGACATGGATGTCCTGAAAGCTGATCTGGCTGCAGTGATGACCACTTCGCAGGACTGGTGGCCAGCAGACTACGGCCATTATGGACCATTCTTCATCCGCATGGCCTGGCACGCTGCCGGTACTTACCGCATCAGCGATGGCCGTGGTGGTTCAGATGGCGGCATGCAGCGTTTCGCACCACTTAACAGCTGGCCTGACAATGCCAACCTCGACAAGGCTCGCCGCCTGTTGCTGCCCATCAAGCAGAAATACGGCAACAGCATTTCCTGGGCCGACCTGATGATCCTCGCCGGTACAGTGGCCATGGAAGACATGGGTTTTGAAACATATGGTTTCGCCGGTGGTCGTGTCGACCTCTGGGAGCCTGAAATGGTCAACTGGGGTTCAGAGGGTGAGTGGCTTGCCTCAAACCGTCATGGTAGTAATGGTGAGCTGGAGCGCCCATTCGGTGCCTCGCAGATGGGTCTCATATACGTTAACCCACAGGGCCCAGGTGGTGTGCCCGATCCGCTGGCCTCTGCACAGCGTATTCGCCAAACCTTTGGCAACATGGCAATGAAGGATGAAGAAACACTAGCGCTTATTGCCGGTGGTCATACCTTTGGTAAGGCTCACGGCGCCCGCCCCTCTGAGGAGTGCGTCGGCGTTGAGCCGGAAGCAGCCGCAATTGAAGAGCAGGGTTTTGGTTGGACCAACAACTGTGGGAGCGGCAACGGTGCAGATACTATCACCAGTGGTCTCGAAGGTGCCTGGACGGTAAGCCCAGCGCAGTGGACTCACAATTATCTGCAGAATCTTTACAGCTACGAATGGGAACAGACACGCAGCCCGGCTGGAGCAATCCAGTGGAAACCCACTGATCCTGCGGCGGCAAACCTCGTGCCTGACGCCCACGACCCAAGCGTGCGCCATGCGCCTGTAATGTTCACCACTGACCTGGCGCTCAAAGAGGACCCAGCCTTCCGGGAAATCACTACTCGCTGGCTGAACAACCCAGAAGAGTTTGAAGATGCATTCGCACATGCCTGGTTCAAGCTTACTCATCGTGATCTTGGTCCTAAGACCCGCTATCTGGGTGATGATGTCCCCGTGGGTGATCTGATCTGGCAAGATCCGATTCCTGAAATTGATTACCAGCTGGTCAATGCTCGTGATATCAATAGACTCAAGAGCACTATCCTGGATTCCGGTGTCAGCGTTCCGGACCTGGTCAGGACTGCATGGGCCTCAGCAGCAAGCTATCGAGGTACGGACATGCGCGGCGGAGCCAATGGTGCCCGCATCCGCCTGGCCCCACAGAACGGCTGGGCTGTAAATGACCCGCAAAACCTGTCAGAGGTATTAGATGTCTTGGAAGGTATCCAGAGCGACTTCAATGACAGGAACCGCAGGCAGATTTCATTAGCGGATCTGATCGTACTGGCCGGTGCAGCAGCTATTGAACAGGCTGCAGCTGATGCAGGCTTCGATGTCGAGGTGCCTTTTGTGCCAGGTCGCAACGACACTACACAGGAACTGACTGATGTTGATTCCTTTGCAGTACTCGAGCCAAAAGCTGATGGTTTTCGCAACTACTTCAGCAGCGAGAGCCTGCTTCCCCCTGCAGAAGCGCTTGTTGAAAAAGCAGATATGATGGGACTGACCGTTCCTGAAATGACTGTGCTAGTAGGCGGTATGCGTACACTGAATGCCAATGCCGATAGCTCCTCGCACGGCATATTTACTGACCGTCCGGGCACCCTGAGCACTGACTTCTTTGTCAATCTGCTGGATATGTCCATTGCCTGGCAGAAGTCAGACATGGAAGGTGTCTATGAAGGTGTTGATCGTGAGAGCGGCGAAGTTGTATACACCGGCACCACAGTAGACCTGCTCTTCGGCTCCAATTCCGAGTTAAGGAATGTTGCTGAACTGTATGCGCAGGACGACATGCAGGAACAATTTGTGCAGGACTTCGTTGAAGCCTGGACCAAGGTCATGCAGCTTGATCGTTTTGATCTCGATTCGTAGAAGGCACTGACATTGTGGAAAAAAAAAGGAGGCTCAACGGGCCTCCTTTTTTGTGCCTAAAAATTATGGTTAATTTGAAAAGTTAGAATTTATTTTTGCTCTTATATCTCTATTATATTGAATTTATTATAAATTTTAGGTTCCGACAGGGGGGGTTGTCATGAAAACGCTAAACTTATCGAAAATATTTCTGGGAGTAACTGCAGGAGTTGTATGTCTAACAGGTGGAAATAATTTGTATGCCCAGCAATCCGCATTAGAAGAAATAATTATAACTGCGCAAAGAAGGGAAACTAACCTACAAGAGACACCAATGTCCGTGCAGGCATTTTCCGCTTCTGAGTTGCAAGAGGCAAATATCCAGACTGGGAGTGAGCTAGGTATTATGGTTCCCAATGTGGTGTTAAATCCTGGTACTGGGCAGGGGCAGTCACAATTTTTTATCAGAGGGCTGCCAGGTGTGGGAATATATGTTGATGGTGTCTGGCAAGGAGGCTTTGGTTTTCAGCAGACTAACTTCGCCGAAATGGAGAGGGTTGAGGTTTTGCGTGGGCCTCAAGGAACATTATTTGGAAGAAATACCAATGGCGGCGCTATAAACATCACTACGCGCAAACCTGCCGACACATTCGGATCAAGAATTAGCTTGGGTGTTGGTGAATTCAACAGGCGTGATTTTACCGCTGCAATGGATATCCCCATATCGGATACTTTGAAATCAAAAATAATGGTTTCAAGCTTTCAAAACGATGGTTTTCTTGAGGGATTAACTAGGGATCATGATTTTGGCGGACAAGATGATCTCATTCTGCGTGGCGATTTGCTGTGGGAGCCTAGTGATAACTTCTCCTTACGTTTCACAGTGAACGATGAAGACAAGTCAAGTTCTGACGCAAGAATAGTTAGGTTTACAAATACAAACCACCCTCGGTTCAAAGCTCAAAATATTATTGCTGGTAACCCAGACTACCTGGCAACGGTCAGGGCAATTGACCCATCTTTTCCTGATTCTCCAGTGACAACAGTTGCAAACAGATTTGGTCCCCTAACCCATGAGCCAGGGTATCCCGGCGGACAGGTAGGTAAATGGCAGTCTAAGTCTGATGGAGATGAGGACGGAATTAGAACAGATCTTAGTTACTACACTCTAACAATGGATTGGAGTCCAAGTGACCTATTCTCTGTTACAGCAATTGTTTCAGATTGGGAAATGGATAGAAGACAAGTCATTGACTTTGATGGTTCAGATTTCGTTATAACCACCGATGACATAAGAAATTTTGATGAAAACACAACGATGGAGTTTCGCTTCACAGGGTCACTTTTTGATGATCGTGCAAATTGGCTCCTAGGTTACTACTCTCTGGATCAAGAAAGTACACAGCGTTTTTATCGTTGGGGTTTGTGGGATTTTGCAATTCCTAACACTGGGCCTACAGATCCACCTTTAAACGGGGCGGCACTGGGATATGTTAGAAGCTATGGTGCGACAGTAGGAGATCCTTCTCTAGCAGCTTATTTCCCTATAGTTTTAATAACTGATGATGCACTAACGGGGCTTGTTGATGAAGACTCTGCCTGGTACGGCGAGTTTTCTTATCAGATGACTGATAAGATAGAAGCGACAGTTGGATTTCGTATTACGAACGATGACGGAAGGGCTATTCAATACTCGCCGAGCGGTGCATTTAGAACCAGCGATGCAAGAAATGCGCCGGAGGGTGATGTTTTCTCTGGAACTGTAACAAATGTTGCAGAAGACCCTGACCTTGGGAGCATTACCACCAATAAATTCGCAATCACCTACCAACACACTGATGACATAATGTTTTACGCGAACTGGGGGGAGGGATTTACTTCAGGTGGTCGAACCAATGTTAATAATGTTGGGATAGTGACACTTGATCCTGAAATAGTGACCACATGGGAGTTAGGTATTAGATCTGACTGGCTAGATGGTAGGTTGCGATTTAATGGCACTTATTTTGATTCCGATTGGGAGGGCATGAGGGTTCAACAGCTACCACCTGATCCAAACAACCCCGGAGCTTCTCTACCTTTTCCCTACCCGACCAGCGATGGCAAAGGAGAAGCATCAGGGTTTGAATTTGACATTACATACATACCAATTGACGAGTTAGTGCTGACATTAAATATTGGCTTGATCGACACTGCATACATTGAAAGAGGTGTTTTTGATGGAGTGAATGGAATCTCTCCAAATTCCCCTTTCGCTTATGCAGCAGATGAGAGCTTTTCCTTAGGGGCCGTTTACGATTACAACCTGGCTAATGGTGGCACCCTTTCATTCTCAGGAAAGTATGGATGGATGGGAGATTACGCTCGAGATTCAGCTTATCAGAGAACCCGAATAGACAGTAGCGGCAATATAATAAAAGAGCCATCCTATGGGATACTAAATGGCAGGGTCACATACACTCCGCAGGATGGAAATTGGTCAGCAAGTCTTTGGGGTAATAACCTAACTGATGAGCTCTACATAAACGGTGGTTTTGATACTAGAAATGTTTGGGGTTATGACTTCTCCGTTATTGGAAGGTCACGGGAGGTTGGTTTCACCGTCAACATGGAATTCTAGATTCTAAATAAATCGTGTAGCGACCTATAAATTAAAGTAACCAAAATGGCGGCCTTTGGGTCGCCATTTTTGCTTCAGAAGTTCAAGTATTCTTATTAAGTGTATTTTTGAATAAAGTTTAACCAAAAAGTGCTAGAAAAATTTGGTATGGGAACATTGATTGCACTTGCAGTACTGCTCGCAGTTTTTATCGCGCTGTTATATTTTCAGGCATTTAAGAGCCGCACTATGAACGTGGTATCTGGCCATGAGAATGGGCTGCTCAAATTTTGCCCGACTTCGCCTAACTGTGTCTCCAGCCAAGTTGAACCTGAAGACAAACATTTTATAAAACCCATTGCTGACCCTAGTGGTGATAAATGGGGACAATTAACAAATTTCCTTGATAGTCACGAAAAAACTGAGAGGCAGTTGGTGGAAGATAATTATATTCACTATACCTTCCGAACGCCTATGATGGGTTTCGTGGATGACGTTGAGTTTTACCATGATGGTGAGAACGGGCTCATTCATGTTCGTTCGGCGTCCCGCGTGGGATACAGTGATGGAGGAACTAATAAGAAGCGTGTTGAGATGATACGCAGTAAGCTTTAAGGAAATCATAATTTTGGAGGGGGAGAAATCACAGTGAAGAATAGAGTTTTAGCGATGGCTGCGATTGTTGCTACAGTTCTTTTTGGCGGACATGCTGCCGCTCAAGAGGTGACAATGGAGACGCTTCTTGATCGCATCCAGATTGAGGATTTGCTCGTGCGTTATTACTACGAACTGACGACTGGTGACGCCCATGACATGTCGGAGTATTTCATCGAGGATGCTTTGCTAGATGTAGACAGTACGATTGCCAACGGCCGAGAGGAAATCCAGGCACTGTACGGTGGCGGCTCGGGGCGTGATCCCAACGCTGACCCTCGTCCGCAGAATCACATGCTGCTGACTAACCCTGTCATTACAATAGACCCGGATGGTAGGCGAGCCGAGGCTCACGTCGTCTGGACCGGCATCAAAAATGACGGCGTGGGGGAGCCACCCAGTCTTTACGAGCAGGGGCGTGAAGATACGGAACTGGTGAAGGTTAATGGCAAGTGGATGATCAGCAAGCGTTATATCAGTTCTGATTCCGGGACACCCGATAGATTTGATGAGACCTATGTCCCGCGTGGTAATCCGCTCGCCAATTAACAAAAAATAAAGCTAACTTAACCAGAGGGGAATTCAATGAAAATAAAAACACTCGCGTTACTTATCCCTGCAGCACTGATGAGCATGCAGTTACTGGCAGCACAGCCAGATGAAGGAGCAGAACTGCCGAAAATGGGATTCTTTGTGACCAGCCGTGGCATCGGTAACGGTGCTGATCTTGGCGGGCTAGAGGGTGCGGATGCCCATTGCCAGGCCCTGGCTGAAGCGGTAGGCTCTGATAGAGCCTGGGCTGCCTACCTTAGCACTCAGGGCCCTGATGCTGTGAATGCCCGCGATAGGATCGGCAGCGGTCCTTGGGCCAACGCGAAAGGTGTAGTCATGGCCACCAGCGTTGAAAGCCTGCATTACGACAATTCCAACTTTAACTGGATCCATGCACGGGATGAAAACGGCCACCAGTTCGCCTCGCGTATTGATGGTAACCCCGACTTCAGTGAACACGATATCCTCACCGGGACCCAGCTGGATGGGACAGCTTTTCCTCCAGAGCAAGATCGCACCTGCAGCAACTGGACAAGCGATGATGAAGGCAGCGCCTGGGTTGGACATGGCGACCGCTATTCATTTACCACGCCTGGATCTCCATGGAACTCTTCGCATGCAACGCCGGGGTGTGACCAGCAGTCACTGATCCAGGTGGGAGGTGCCGGCCTGCTGTACTGTTTTGCCATAGACTGACAGACTGCAAAACACAGGCATAAAAAAGGGCAGGTAGCTCAAAGGTATCTGCCCTTTTTCTTTATCGGTGTAACTACTCTTCGATTTCGTAGGTATGCCAGTTTTCGTAATCAGGCAGCTTGATCCTGTTTTCCCAGAAACCCTTGTTGTTTTCGTTACAGGAATATTCCAGCAATCCGAAATCGCCCTGCATACGCGTGAACAGGCGTTTGTTGCTCCATGGCTCCGAATAGTAGATCGGATCATCAACAGTGATTTCATAGTCGATGTTATCGGCATCGCGCAGGGTGAAACGTTCAGTCACGGTAATCATGTGGCTGTGGGGATGACCCACCGTATCCAGCCTGGTTTTACCGTTGTAGTTGCGCGTGGTAACGACCAGCGTGTCGCCGTCCCATTCCCCATGCGAGCTACCGTACCAGGTTAGCGGCATCATGGAGGAATTATCTGTGCCGCCGATCTTGAACGCGTGGTGCCAGGTATTCACTTCAAACAGGTAAGCAAAATCAGTGTCCGTGTGAATGAACTGAACAGGGTTGGGCGAGTTCATGGAACGTACATGACCAAAAGGCAGGCATGCCCCGGTGTAATCACCGTCTGAAGAATTGTAGCGTTCAAAGTTAAGTCTGCCGGCTTCGGTATAGGGTAGCTCGCCAGGACCGAACTGGTTACGATTGTTGCTGCGCGCCATGTCCGGCACGTAGGGAAACTCCCAGACGCCGTTAAGGTTTGGTTTACCGCTGGCCAAGCGAGGGATGTCGTCTTCTTGCGCATTCAGGCTCAAAGAGAGCAGGCTGCCAAGGACAAAAGTACAGGATACTTTGATCAGGTTCATGATGATGCCCCCTAGCGGTTGCCGGTGCGGGAGAAAACGGGCGTGCCGTCTTCCAGGGTGATGACGCGAGTACTGCACGTATTGGAACCGTCTCGGGCAGGGTTGGCCTGGGCGACAATCACTGTGCCAATGGGAAGATCCTGCTCACGCCAGCCTAGTCTGAAGAGCTGGTTGGGAGAGCCCATTTCACATTCCCATTTGCTGACCTCGCCGTCCTGATCCGTGACATCCATGTAGAGCCAGATATGGGGATTGGTCCACTCCAGGTCTGTGATGGTGCCAGTCAGTTCGAAGCCAACCGAGGTATCAAATTCACCAACCAGTGAATGGTGTGCCATGCCGGGGCTGCTGGCTGCTGCAATTGAGAAAAAAGCGAGAGAAATTAATTGCTTGGCTCTTGTTTTCATAATTTTTCCTCTATTAATTCAGCCAAAAAAAGACACCTGGCTACTCAAATATGATAAAAATCTTTATCACAATAAAGGGGTATTAAATAACACACTAAGAGTTCAGGTCTAGTTGGACTTGAAGCCGCTAAACTCTCACAAACCATGACCCGATACAATTCAGTTATTATTTCAAGACAGCCTATGAGTATTTTTTTACTTGCGCTGCTTCCTGTCCTGGCTCTGGTGGCCAGCACTGCCTGGGCCCAGTCAATAGATATTTCAACCAGGCTGCTCTCCGAAAATGTGCTGTTTATCCAGGGGCCTGAATCCAACGTGCTCGCCGTAAAAAGTGATGAGGGTCTGATACTCGTGGACGGCGGTCATGCCGACTGGTACCCGCAGCTGCAGTCAGCCCTGGCCACGCATTTTACGGACGTGTCTGTCCGTGCCCTGATCAATACGCACTGGCATGCCGATCAAACGGGCGCCAACGTACCGCTTGGCGAATCCGGAGTCGAAATTATTGCCCACGAAAATACCTGGCTGTGGCTTGGCACCGAGGTGTGGCAGCGCTGGTCGGGTAAGACTTACCAGCCGCTTGAGGAGGCGGGCCTGCCGGACACCATAGTGCGCGACGATGAAGTCCTAGAAATCGGAGGGCAGACCATTCACATCGGTTTTATCTGGAACGCCCACACCGACGGCGATCTATGGGTCTACTTTGAAAACGAGGACGTGCTGGCCACGGGCGGAATAGTCGCCAACGGGCGCTGGCCCGAGATTGACTGGTGGACCGGAGGTTATATTGGCGGCCTGCTGGACAGTTTCATATCACTGCTTACAGTCCCTACTGAGAGCACAATGATTATTCCTGCCTATGGTGAGGTCATGACGCGGGACGAGCTTAAGAGCCAGAACCAGATGTACCTGACCATATTTGACCGTCTGCATGCCGCCTTTATACAAAGCTCCAGCATCGAGGATGTGCTGGAAGAAAAACCGACGGCAGAATTTGATGCGGTAATGGGCGACCCGACACATTTTCTCACTTTGGCCTACCAGGGTTTCCAGTGGCGGGTGAGGGACCCTCAGAACTTTCGCATCCTGAATATCCCCTGAGTGAAGCATATGATGAAAATCTTTGCTAAGAAGACATCACTCATCCTCGCTTTCTTAACAGCGGGCCTGGCAGCCTGCAGTGACCAGGGACCAGTGGACAGCAATGGTTCTGAAAATTTAATGACTTCGTTACCAGCTGTGCCTTCCCAGGCGGAGCTGGACAGTCAGTCGGAAGCGCAGTGGCAGCTGCTGGAAGATTACTGCGTTGACTGTCATAACCTGGATGATTTCAGCGGCGGACTCGCAATCGACCTGATGGATCATGATGCCATTGCCGCTGATGCGGAGGTTTGGGAAAAAGTGGTGAGGAAACTGCGCGGCAGGTTGATGCCTCCTCCGGGCCAGGCTAAACCTGCCTCCGAGAAAGTGGATGCCCTAGTGGCCTGGCTTGAAGGCAACCTGGACCAGCCACGACCGCTGGAGCAGAACGGCGAAAAATTACTCCACCGCCTGAACCGGACAGAATATGCCAACGCAATTCGCGACCTGCTTAACCTCAAGATAGATGTTGAATTTTTGCTGCCGGTCGACGGGGCTGAAGATGGCTTTGACAATATTGCCACTGCCCTGCAGGTCACTCCCGTATTTATTGACCAATACCTGAATGCTGCCAGGGTAGTCAGTGAGCAAGCCATTAGCACTCCTGATGCGCTGCCTTCCGGCACACCCTATACCTTTTCGCCTCAGGGACAGTCTTTCCATGTTGAGGGATTGCCACTGGGGTCTCGGGGCGGGGCGGTGATTGAGCACTATTTTCCTAGCGATGGGGATTACCTGCTCAACATAGGCAGTATGACCTCTGGTCTTGCCGCTACCGGCATGGAACATGAACATACGCTGGTGGCGACCATCGACGGGCGCCAGTTTTTCGAGATAACAATTGGGGGGCTTGAAGAAGCAGAGCGCTTGGACAAGCTGAGGGCCTTGGCGTTGGACGAACTCAATGCGCGCCTGCGCAATATTCCAATCACTACGACCGCGGGTCCTCACAGGGTGGCCGTATTTTTTGTGCATCGCTCCTTTGCTGAGTCCGACAGTCCACTGCAGCAGCAGACACCACGCAAAGGCCAGGATGACATTGCGTTTGTTCGCGGTTTTGAGATCTATGGTCCGGTGAATGCGACGGGCTTAAGTCCCACGCCGAGCCGAGAAAAGATTTTCAGCTGCCATCCCGAGGAGGATGCAGATGAAGCCAGCTGTGCCAGGCAGATAGTGACTGAACTGGCCAACGAGGCATTCAGGGGTTTTCTGGCGGATGAAGATACCGACCTGTTAATGCGCATGTACGAATCAGGTCATGCCGAAGGCGGTTTTGAAAAAGGCGTCAGCTTTGCGCTTTCCGGCATTCTGGCTCACCCAAAATTTCTCTATCGCCTGGAACCGGTGCCTGACTCTCTGCCGCCGGGCTCAACTTTTGAGCTCAGTAGCCTGGAACTCGCCTCAAGACTGTCTTTTTTTCTCTGGAGTTCACTGCCCGATGAAATTCTGCTTGAAGTAGCCGCTGATGATGGACTGAAAGATCCGGCCGTGTTGGAAGCACAGGTACGCCGGATGCTGAAGGATCCGAGAGCGGCAAACATTGCCAACAATTTTGGCTTCCAGTGGCTGGGGCTGGCAGAACTTGACAACATTACCCCAGATGGACGCCTGTTCCGCGATGTGGACAGAAATATCCGGGCGGATCTCGCTGAGGAATCGCTACGCTTCATGCAGAGTATTTTTGCCGAAGATCGTAGTGTCCTCGACCTGCTGACTGCAGAGTATACCTATCTCAATGAAAACCTGGCGCTGCACTATGGCATTAACTCAATCCGAGGCAGTCATTTTCGCCGCGTTGAACTGGGCAATCCACGGCGTTGGGGTCTGCTAGGCAAGGGGGCCGTGCTGATGGTGTCTTCTTATCCCAACAGGACATCTCCCGTCCTGCGCGGCACATGGCTGATGGAAAATATCATGGGTACGCCGCCAGCTGCGCCTCCGCCTGACGTCGAAGGCTTTGTAGAAATTGAAATCGGCGAGGACTTTTCCACTGTACGCGAACGTCTTGAGCAGCATCGCAACAATCCGTCCTGCAAGAGTTGCCATGGTGTCATTGACCCTCTGGGATTCGCCCTGGAAAATTTTGATGCCGTGGGCCGCTGGCGCGATGTCGACCGTATGGCTAGAGTCCCAATTGATGCCTCGGGGGAGCTAGCTGATGGCACTGTTGTTGCCGGGCCGGTGGAACTGAAAGAGGCAATCCTGGCAAGGCCTGACCAGTTCGTGCAGACCTTTACCGAAAAGCTGATGACCTTCGGTCTAGGAAGGCGCATTGAATACCAGGATATGCCGGCAATTCGGCGGATTGTAAGGGAAGCATCACGAGACAACTATCGGTTCTCGTCTATAGTCCTGGGGATTGTCAGTAGTGAGCAGTTCAGGCTGAAGTATGAGAGCGAGACAGAAATACTGGCGGCGATCCAAAGGTGACAACGGAATGAATGGTCAGAAACCCCGCGATTTGGTATATAGTCTCTGACGAGGGGGAACCACATGTTTATCAGGAAGAAACATCTTTCACGCAGAACGCTCCTGAAAGGGACGGGTGCGGCTATCGGGCTGCCGCTGCTGGATGCCATGATTCCTGCCGGCACGGCGCTGGCCCAGACGGCGGCAGCACCTACCCCGAGGCTCGGATTTTTCTACTTTCCCCATGGCGCCATCATGGATAAGTGGACGCCTGCCGAGACGGGGCGCGATTTCAGGATTACCCCGATTCTGAAACCGCTAGAAGCCTTCCGTGATCAGATGACTATTATCAGCAACCTGCGCAATACGGCAGCTGAAGGTGCCGGGGTGCATGCCACGTCACCGGGAACCTGGCTGAGTTGTGCTTCTCCCTTTACTGTCGATGCCGGAGATCCCAACTATGGTATTTCCGCTGACCAGATTGCTGCACAGACCCTGGGCCAGGACACCCCGTTTCCTTCAATAGAATTATGTACCGAAGTGAAAGCGTCCAGCGCCGGTGCCTGTGATGCCACGCTGGGCTGTGGTTATGGTTCCACCATTTCATTTCGCACGCGCACGCAGCCGCTGCCCCTTGAACATGATCCGCGTAAACTGTTCTTCCGCATGTTTGGCGAGGGCGATAATGCCCGACAGCGCGAATCGATTATGAATCAGCGCTTCAGCCTGCTGGACCTGGTGGCCGAAAGCGCCTCATCCTTGTCGGGTAAACTTGGCAGTACCGACCGGCAACGCATGAATGAATACCTGGACTCTGTTAGGGATGTTGAGCGCCAGGTGCAGAAACTGGGTGAGCAGGATTTCACCGGCATCGATATTCCCGATGCACCTCTCGGTGTACCGGAAAACTGGGAAAGTCATATCAACCTGATGTTTGACCTCGCCGCGTTGTCTTATGAAGCCGGTCTGACCCGGGTAGTGTCGATGATGATGTCTGCCGAAGTCAGTATGCTGACCTACAACCAGATCGGCATCTCGGATGCTTATCATCCGCTGTCCCATCATCGCTATATTCCGTCCAAGATGGACGACTGCGCCGTGATCCAAGCTTACCACTCTACCATTTTTGCCCGCTTCCTGGATCGTCTTGCCGGCACGCCAGATGGAGATGGGTCTCTGCTGGATCATTCGATCCTCCTTTACGGCAGCAATATGAGCGACTCCAACGCTCATAACGCCAACCCGTTGCCCTCGGCCATTTTTGGTGGCGGCAGCGGACGCATCAGGGGGAATCAGCACCTGCGCTACCCTGACCATACCCCGCACGCCAACCTTGTCCTAACACTTCTTCAACGTGCTGGTATCCAGGGTCTTGAGGCCCTGGGTAACAGCACTGGGCTGCTGCAGGAAGTGTAGGGCGCTTCCATTATGCTTGGGTTTTTCAATTTCTTACCGGTATCAGTTTTCTTATGGCTGCTTGCTGAATTCACGATGGCAGCTGATTCACTCCCCGAACTGGTTAACAGCGTAAACAATGAAAGCGCCTTGGCCCTGCTTGAGCGGGGTGTAGACCCCAATACGCCGTCGATAGATGGCACAACAGCCTTGCACTGGGCGGTATACCTTAAAGACGCTCGATTAACTGAGCAACTAATAAACGCAGGGGCCAATCCAAACGCCTCCAATAATTATGGTTCAACGCCGATGTCGGTGGCTGCCGAGCATGCTGATGCGGCCATAATGCAAACACTCTTAAATGCCGGTGGTGATGTAGAGTCTGCGAATAGGGAGGGGCAAACACTACTGATGGCAGTTGCAAGAACCGGAGAGGTAGAGACAGCCAGGCTCTTACTGGAGCAAGGCGCAGATGTGAATGCCGCCGAAAACTGGGGCGGGCAAACGGCACTCATGTGGGCCGCCGCGCAGCGTCAGCCCGCAATGGTCAGTCTGCTTATTGAATATGGCGCCGAGGTCGATGCCCGCGGCAAGGACCATGACTGGCCGCGCTGGGTAACATCGGAACCGCGCAACAAGCCCCTCGATTACGGTGGATTCACACCGTTGCTATATGCTGCTAGGGAGGGCTGCACGGAATGCGTTATAGCGCTAGTTGATGGAGGTGCGGATATCAACCTGTCCGACCCCTGGGCACAGACGCCGCTTATACTGGCAACACTCAACATGCAATACGACACGGCAGCCCTGCTCATTGAGCGCGGTGCAGACGTCCGCCGTTTTGACTGGTGGGGACGAACTGCTTTGTACAATACCATCGACCTGAACCTGATTCCCAGCAGCCGCCGAGGTGACCTGCCTTCCTCTGATTCCCATACGGCACTGGATATTGCCCGCATGCTGCTGGACAGAGGGGCCTACCCAGACATGCCGCTAAAAAAGGAGCCGCCTTTCCGCGGTAACGACAGGGGCTATACCGATGGCAGCCCCGACTCCCGTGTACTTAACGGCGGCGCAACAGCACTGCACAAAGCGGCAAAGGCAGGTGATGTAGAGGCGGTAAAGTTACTGCTTGAATTCGGCGCCAGCGTCGATATTCCCAACAGAGTTTACGAGGTTACCCCAATGCAGGCCGCCGCCGGAGTTTGGCATGTCTACGGAATATTCATGGAAACGCCTGTTACAGGTGCCTATAAAACAGGCGTCCAGGCAGCTACTATTATGCAGCTACTGTTGGAAGCTGGCGCTGATATTCATTACAGAGCCCCGAACGGACAGAACGTTGCGCATGGCGCAGCAAAGACAGGCTGGAACGAGGCTCTGCAGTTTGCCTTTGACGCGGGAGTCAGTTTCACTCTTCGTGATGTTGGGGGCTATACCCCGCGCGACCTGGCCGAGTACATGGGACATCACGAAACTGTGGCATTCATTGACAGTCTTCTGGAGCAGGAATGACTAGGGTACTGCCCTTTTTACTAATGCTTTGCTGCTCATACAGCGCAGCTGCCCAGGTTGCCAATGATGTGGCTACCCAGCAGGCAATTCTGCAGGCGCTGCCCGAGGGTGTGACGACAGAAAGTGCGACAGCGGATGAAATAGCCCTGGTCGCGATCGAGGTTACCTTCAGTATGGAAGGGGACCGTTACGCCAATCTGACACAGGTCATGGTATCTCTGGGAGAGCTGGAAAGGGCAGGCGTCTTCATTAATGCGCCGCGTTTTGGCTCGAAAACGCCGACTGGAAGGCTCTATGCGCAGGTCCTTAGCATGGCCTCTAGTGCACTGGATGTCACCTATGAGACCTATCATGGAGTAACGGTTCAGCACATCATAGCGCTGACCGCTGCCATGTGGGATGGCATTAACTTTTTAAATGAGGCGCAGAGTAACGCTATCACCCGAAAATAAATATTAAGAATAAGGGAGGAAACAAATGCAAAGAAGAGAATTGCTTGCACTTGCGGGGCTGGCGGCTGCGGCGGGAGTGCCAACAGCGCTAGGTCAGAAGGAAACCAGGGCGCGGCTCATTCATATCTATGCCACACCAGACGGGGAATCGCATGCTGATATCGTCGACATCACAAATAATAATGGCGAGATACCGGTCACTGGGATGACGGCACGCGTTTATGAACGCAATGATTCAAATGCTGAGGAATGGCATACCGCACCACGTAAACAGTTTGCCATAAATATGACCGGAACACTGGAAGTGGAGCTTTCTGACGGCAAGCGCCAGGCTATTGGACAGGGTGATCTTGTTTATTTGGAAGACATTAACGGCAAGGGTCATGTCACTAGGGTGACCTCACCGGTGACCAATCTTTTCATCCATGTGCCGCAGGACTGGGATATGATGGCTTGGGCAAAAGCCTAATTACCTTTTGCAACTATAGGTTGCCGCTACCGCACTCTTAGCTTTGGCCTAGCTACCGATTAATTTTCAGTAATTGGCAGATATAAAAAAACCCGGCGGATGCCGGGTTTTTTGTGGTAGTTGATAATCATTGATTAGAGTAGGAAGCGACCGTCAGCAATACCCATGTGTTCGATCTCAGCCCCCATCAGGTCAGCAATACCCAGCAACAAGTTGGAGGTTGGCTCATCCTCGCGTGCTTGTAGATGGCGGTTGCCTTCCAGTCTGCCATTAGCACGACCTACCAGCATTGCTGGAACATTGTGGCGATCATGAGCAACACCGTTGCTCATTCCGGCGCCGAAGTAGAGTAGTGTCGAGTCAAGCAGGCTGCCGTCACCGTCTGGCGTGTTCTTGAGTTTCTCAACGAACTCGGCAAACTTCTGGACCTGATAAGTGGTAATGCGTGCGTACTTGTCCAGGCTCTCCTCAGTGTACTTGTGATGAGAAACATTATGGTGCGGTTCGTTAACGCCAACGTGGGCATAGCTGCGGCCAGTGGCTTCGTGACCCGTCATGAAGCTGAATACGCGGGTCATATCACCCTGGTAAGCTAGATGAGCTAAGTCATAGGTCAGCGTCATATGGGTATCGAAGTCTTCGGGGATTCCGACAGGGCCGGCTTCAGCATTGGCAATCACGCCTGAGCGTGAGGACAGTCTTTGAATCTGGCCCTCGATGCGACGTATGTTGGTTAGGTATTCATCTAGCAGTGCGCTGTCGCTTGCACCCAGCATACGCTCGAGACGCTTCGATTCATCTAGGATGGAGTCAAGCATGCTCCGTTTAGTTTCAAGGCGTCGCAGACGCTGCTCAGCCGTTCCGGGATCGCCAAACATACGCTCGAATGTCACCTGCGGACTGATGGCTACCGGCAGCGGACTTTGGTCGTCGTACCAGGCCATAGTGTTGAAGAAAATGCAGGGATAGTTGTCACAAGCTCCAGCAGAGGTACCCATGTCTTCAACGCCAAGCTCCAGCGATCGCAGTGGAGTATCACCGGCAATCACGTCTGCAATATATTGGTCGAGGGACTTTGCCGAGCGTAGCGCGTTAAAGTCGCCGTTTTCGCTTAGTGGGCCGCGGCCATTAAGGAAGGCAGCACTTGCGCCCATGTGAATGCCACCCATGTCCTGGTTGCCTTCTGGCGACTTGAGACGGCTGATGGTGGTCAGGTATTCGCGGTTCGATTCCATGGGCTTCATTACCCGCTTTAGCTCGAAATCCTTGCCAGTCTGCTCAGGATGCCAGTCATCGGGATAAATGCCATTGGGCACATAAACAGAGCCAAAACGAAGTCTTTCAGCCGCCGCCGTGGCTGACTGGGCAGTGGCAGCGGGCACCATGGCATCAAGCAAAGGCAGTGAAACTGCGGCACCAGCCCCTTTCAACAATGTCCTGCGGTTGAGATGTTTCTTAGTTATGAACATGCGTTTTCCCCTCGTTAATTCTCTGTTGTAGCTATAGTATTGATGCTACTTCTGGAACTATTGGTCCGCATCAAGAATGGGTAACTTTCGATAATACCCAAAATGAGTGACTGAAGGCTATAGTTATCCTTCTCGGCCAGTCTTACGATGCGGCGCACAATAGGCCTATCTTTAGGATCCAGGCCCCTACCTAGCGCATAAATCAGCAGTTTTTCAGTGACGGTGCCGGCAAAAATCTCGGGATCTGCCACCAGGGCCTCGCGCATCTGGATCGGTCCTTCAATAACGGTTCCGTCCAGGAGTGTGCCTGAAGCATCAATTGGCAGGCCTTCTTTGTTGAAATCACGCCATGATCCATCCACGTCGAAGTTCTCCAGAGCAAAGCCCATGGGATCAATCAGGTCGTGACAACCGGCGCAAACAGGATCAGCCCGATGTCTTTCAAGTTGTTCGCGGACGGTGGATGGCCTGCCCTCGGGTATGCTGGCCTCAAGAGCTGGCACATTTGGTATTGGTGGCGGTGGGGGATTATTCCATAGTTCGGTGAGGATGAACTTGCCGCGCATGATAGGGGAGGTTCTGCTAGAGGCAGAGGTCAGCGAATGAATGCTGCCATGGCCCAGAATGCCGAACCGATTCGGGTCTTCAACGTCGACCTTGCGAAAGCGGGCGCCGTAAACACCGTCGATACCGTAGTGTTTGGCTAGGCGTTCATTCACAAAGGTGTAATCCGCGGTGAGTAGTTCGTGCACAGGACGATTTTCTCGCAGGATGTAAGCAAACAGACGCTCGGTTTCCTCTCGGAAAGCCTGGCGCAGGTTGTTGTCGAAATCCGGGAACATCTGAATATCTGGACGTGCCACTTTCTCGAGATTGCGCAATGTCAGCCACTGGCCAACAAAATTCTGCACAAAGGCATTGGCGCGGGGATCAGCCAGCATGCGCTCGACCTGCTTTGCACGGACTTCAGAATTTGTGAGAACGTCGTTTTCGCCTAGCTCAAGCAGCTCATCATCGGGTACTGTTGACCAGAGGAAGAAGGACATGCGTGAGGCTATTTCCAGGCTACTGATCGGCTGGTTAGAACCAGGTGCAGAGTCCGGGGCGTCGGTTTCAACACGGAACAGGAAGAAAGGGCTGACAATCATGCGGGCCACCGCGGTGCGAATGCCCGCATCAAAATCACTGCCCAGGGCGCGTTCCTGTTCATAGAAGGCCAGCGGTGCAGCGATGTCATCATTTTCAATCGGGCGGCGGTAGGCCTTGCGGGCCAAGTTGGCGAGAATCTCACTGGCGCAATCATCTTCCTGCTCAACACTTTCCGGACGGCAGACCAGGATCTGGTCGCGTGTTGCCATCTCGCTGACACCACCCGGGTTGTAAGGCCCTTCGATTGAGGCCTCCTCAAGGCGCGGCATACCGGAGCTGTTGTGAATCTCCAGGGTATCTCGCTGTACGGGCTGCCAGGAATTCATCTCCGCAGGGCGGCGTTCGCGCCAGGTAAAGATCACATCATGTGGCCCAGCTGTGACTGAGATCTTTGGAGATGTAAGTTCCTCATTAACGATGGGGATGACGTCGTTGAATTCCTTTACACTGATTTCATGCTGTTCCGTGCCGCCGATTTCGCTGGTGTAAACGATTTCGCCGTCGAGATAGATCAGAAATTCATGAGGCTTGTCATGACCCTCGATACCAAAGTAACCCTCGGCCACACCCTGAAGTGGACGGGCGGAAAAAACGTATTCACCATCTACCGGGAAATAATGCTTGGCACGCACACCGCCGCGTGTACCCAGCGGCATCCCTTCAAGGTGTTTTTCCTGGGTTGTATCAAATGGAATTTGGTACGTGGTCACACTGAGCTGGGTTTCGGCGTTGCCCAGAGCAAGATCGGTTACTCGCATACCGACGGTCATATATCGATCGAGTAGCATGGGCGAGGTGCGTAGCAGGTCGGCAATATTGTCAAAACCGTGACCGCCGGCATCGCTAGGTAATAATTCTGAAAGGTCGAGGTCGACACCCAACAGATCGCGAATGGCGTTAGTATATTCCTCCCTGTTCAAGCGATGAATAGAGGTGGTGCCGGCATAAGGATCTGAAAACGCGGCTTCATCAAGGGTAGCTTCAAGGGCTGCCATGAACTTGTTGCGGTCAGCCAGATTAGGCTGAGGCTGTGAACGGGGCGGCATGGCGTGAATCTTCAGCTTGCGAAGCACTTCCTCGAAGATGCCGGGGTTGGCGTCCACATCATGCGGTCTCATGCCTTCCAGAGCAAGGCCCCCACGAAATT
>RFVC01000051.1 GCA_009922595.1 Gammaproteobacteria bacterium
CCGATCTCAGCGCTTAAAGAACACAATATTGATGCGCTGGAAAAAGTTATCGCTGAGCAGATGCCAGAAAATCCATTTCTTTACCCGGAAGAACAGCTAACAGACAGGAATGCCCGTTTCCTGTCCGCCGAGTTCATCAGGGAAAAAATCACGCGCCAGATGGGTGATGAGCTGCCTTATGAAGTGACAGTGGAAATAGAGGAGTTCCAACAGGAAGGTCATGTGACACACATAAGTGCACTGATACTGGTAGAAAAAAATGGTCAAAAAAAAATTATCATAGGTGATAAGGGCGGTCGACTAAAAATGATTGGCACGGAGGCCCGCAAGGACCTGGAGGAGCTGTTGGGTGGAAAGGTAATGCTCAACCTGTGGGTTAAAGTAAAAAGCGGCTGGTCCGATGATGAGCGTGCTCTCAAGAGTCTTGGTTACGATGACTTGTCATAAATGTTCATGTTTTCATGAGAAATATTATTGAATTACAACCAGCCTACCTGCTTCATAGCAGGCCTTTCAGGGATACCAGTCTTTTGCTCGACTTTTTGACTCCTGACTTTGGCCGAATCAGCGCGATTTCCAGGGGAGCTCGCAGCGCTAAGTCCAAAAGCAAAAGCCTGCTGCAGCCCTTTTTGCCCGTCCAGATATCCCTCTCAGGAAAAAGTGATCTAAAGACGCTGCGCACAGTAGAGTTTCGGCCTGGAACCTTCACGTTAAAAGGTGATCGTCTGTTCAGTGCAATGTACATGAACGAAATCATAGTCAGGTTGTTTCAGAGCGATGAGTCTGATCCGGCCTTCTTCCTGGCCTATGAACACGCACTTAGAGAGTTGAGCGGCCAGGAGACGACTGAGCTTGTTTTAAGAGAATTTGAGCTGACATTACTGGATACCCTTGGCTATGGCGTTGATTTCACGACAGAGGCATTTAGTCATGATCCTATCGATCCTGAAAGCTGGTATTACTTCCAAGAAGATAGTGGTTTTATCAAACTGCAGAATTCTGGCGGTACAGGTTCCCAAGACGTTGGCAGCGAAGAGCTTTATTCCGGCGTCTCGCTGCTGAATATCAGTAACAGGGATTTCAGCAAATCCCAGACGCTGAAAACCGCGAAGCACGTGATTCGTGGCATATTGTCAAATCATTTGGGCAATACCCCTCTGCAAAGCCGTTCGCTGTTTTCGCGGTCCCGACAGTAAGATATGGGTTTTATTGCCCTCTCGGGATAAAATTAGCATCTTTTCAATTCCCGTAGCCACTTATGCAATTTCCTACAATAGAAGATACCGTCGGCAACACACCTCTGGTCCGGTTGCAGAGGCTTCCCGGCGAGACAAGTAATACCATACTGGTGAAGCTCGAAGGGAATAACCCGGCTGGTTCTGTCAAAGACCGACCCGTACTCAGCATGATCAGCAAGGCTGAGGAACGCGGTGAAATCAAACCCGGCGACACCCTCATTGAAGCCACCAGTGGAAACACGGGTATAGCACTGGCCATGGTGGCTGCCATCAAGGGCTACAAGATGATTCTCATCATGCCGGAAAGCTCTACCCAAGAGCGAAAAGATTCCATGGCTGCCTATGGCGCAGAGCTTATAGAAGTTACCGCCGAAGAGAGCATGGAAGGTGCCAGGGACCTGGCCAAGCAAATGGAGCGGGAAGGCAAGGGTAAAGTCCTTGACCAGTTTGGCAACGCTGATAACTTCGCTGCGCATGTTGAACATACCGGGCCTGAAATATGGCGCGATACTGCCGGCACTGTGACGCATTTTGTCAGCTCCATGGGAACAACAGGGACAATCATGGGAGTTTCCCGTTTCCTGAAGGAAAAAAATCCCGAAATCGAAATCATTGGTCTGCAGCCGACCGAGGGAGCAAAGATACCCGGTATTCGCCGTTGGTCTGAAGCATACCTACCGAAAATTTTTGAGCGTGAACGTGTTGATCGGATCATTGATATTAACCAGGAAGATGCTGAACGCACCATGCGCCTACTCGCCACAGAAGAAGGCATCTGTTCTGGTGTTTCTTCAGGTGGTTCAGTTTTTGCTGCCCTGGAATTATCCAGGCAGGTAGAAAATGCCGTTATTGTCGCCATCGTGTGCGACAGGGGTGACCGGTACCTGTCTTCCGGCTTGTTTACCTCAGTCTGATCAAGTTAGCAGTTCAGGCTATGAGCAGGCGTCGGCGTAAAAAACTCCCAACTACTCCACTGGAACTTGAGATCAGCGCTCTCAGTCATGAAGGCAGGGGCATTGCGCATCACGAGGGAAAAGTGGTCTTTGTGGAGGGCGCGCTTCCCGGTGAAAAGGTTGAGGCGGTACTCACCGACAGGCGGAGTAAATACGACCAGGCTAAACTTGTTGAAGTTCATAGCCCGTCCCCCGACAGAATAGAACCCGCCTGTGAATATGCGTCAATCTGCGGCGGCTGTAGCCTTCAGCACTTTGATCCCAGGGCTCAACTCGCCTTCAAGGAAAGCATGCTCTTTGAGAAGCTCGATCATGCTGTCCAGGGTCAGCAGTACACTCATATGGACCCGCTCAGGGGGCCTGTTCTGGGCTATCGCCGGAAA
The DNA here is from genome assembly GCA_009922595.1 of Gammaproteobacteria bacterium. GTDB lineage: Bacteria > Pseudomonadota > Gammaproteobacteria > Pseudomonadales > Pseudohongiellaceae > Eutrophocola. The sequence continues at coordinate 2,575 of RFVC01000051.1, forward strand.
GCCAGACTGGCGGTGCGCTATGTGCATAAAAAAGAACAGGTGTTGGTGGGTTTCAGGGAGAAAGGATCTACCTTTATTACGAACATGTCGTCATGCGAGGTACTGGATCAGCGAGTTAGCCGCATGCTGCCGGCATTATCCGCACTGGTAAGCTCCCTCGAGGCCTTCAGGGAAATACCGCAGATTGAAGTTGCAGCGGGTGATCCTGACCTCGATGCCCCAACCACGGCGCTGGTTTTTCGCCATTTGAAAGCACTCGGTGATGCAGACCAGGAAAAACTGGTCAGTTTTGCCAGGGAGAACAGTTTTGCGCTTTACCTGCAGCCGGGGGGTATGGACACGGTACACAAAGTTCATCCTGAATCAGGGCCAGACCGTCTCTACTATCAACTGCCGGCAGAATCGCTGGCGCTTGGATTTCATCCAACAGATTTTACCCAGGTCAATGCTGATATTAATCGGCTTATGATTGGGCAGGCATTACAGCTGTTGGAACTGCAACAAGACGACCGCCTGCTGGATTTATTCAGCGGGCTGGGTAATTTTACGCTGGCTGCTTCCCGCCGTTGTCAGCATGTCACTGGTGTGGAAGGTTCGCAGGCCATGGTTGAAAGAGGCATGGAAAACGCCCGGCTCAACAATATCTCCAATACGGAATTCCACAGTGCAGATTTAACCCAGCCAATGGCCAAGGCTCCCTGGCTTCAGAATACCTTCAACAAGGTGCTCCTGGATCCGCCGCGCTCAGGGTGCTTCGAAATACTTTCTGATCTGATCCAGATACGCCCGCAGAGAATTGTTTATGTTTCCTGTAACCCGGCGACCCTTGCGCGGGATGCAGCCTTCCTTGCGGAGCAGGGGTACAGGTTGTCTAGCGCCGGGGTGATGGATATGTTTCCGCATACGGCACATGTTGAAGCCATGGCATTATTTGTTGAAGGTAAAGCGAAATGAGTGACGCTTCTAAAGTCAGCCTTGAGGATTTACTTGGCATTATGGCGATGCTCAGGGATAAGGACCATGGCTGTCCCTGGGACAGGAAACAGACTTTTAGAACTATCGCACCCCACACGCTGGAAGAAGTCTATGAAGTCATTGATACCATTGAAAGGGACGATTACGAACACCTGGCCAACGAGTTGGGGGATCTGCTGTTTCAGGTAGTCTTTTATGCTCAGCTGGGTGCGGAGGAGGGCTATTTTGACTTCAGCGATGTGGTGAGTGAGATCGGTCAAAAGCTGCTGACCCGGCATCCTCATGTGTTTCCGGATGCCACGATGGAGAGCTTTGGTACCAGCAGTGATATCTCAACTGAAGAGGTACAGGGCAACTGGGAACAAATAAAGCAGGCAGAACGCGAGCAAAAGGGTAACAGCACCGTCAGTATACTGGATGATATTCCCCTGGCATTTCCCGCACTAACACGTTCCAGGAAAATTCAGAAACGGGCGTCGAATGTTGGCTTCGACTGGCCTGATTACACAGGCGTGACGACCAAGGTCCATGAGGAATTGGCTGAATTATCGGAGGCAATCATGTCTGACGACTCTGCCCACATCGAGGAAGAGCTGGGGGATGTATTTTTCAGCCTCGTTAATCTCTCCAGGCATCTCAAAAAGGATCCTGAGGCCTGTTTACGCCAGGCGAACCAGAAATTTGAAAAGCGATTTCGCCGACTTGAACAAAAAATAAGCAATGAAGGGCTGGACATGCAGTCCATGTCTATAGAACAGCTGGAGCAATACTGGCAGTTAGCCAAATCAGAAGATTAACCTTGGGAGGAGCATGCCTCTTAGGTGAGCTTGTTGTTAAGCAAACACTAAAAAGGTATGGTTTGGCCCTCTTATCTTGGAGTACTTTGAAATGAAAATGATCTTACTCGGGGCCCCTGGGGCCGGCAAAGGCACACAGGCAAAATTTCTGACAGAAGCCTACGGAATTCCGCAAATTTCGACTGGCGATATGCTGCGTGCAGCGGTCAAGGCTGGTACCGAAGTAGGGTTAAAGGCTAAAGAGGTTATGGATAGCGGCGGACTGGTTACAGATGACATTATTATGGATCTCGTCAAGGACCGCATACAGGAAGATGACTGCAACTCTGGCTTCCTGTTTGATGGTTTTCCTCGCACTATTCCACAGGCTGAGGCGCTGCGTGATGCAGGGGTGGACATAGATGTTGTGCTGGAAATTGATGTGCCGAATGACGAGATAGTAAGGCGTTTAAGCGGGCGGAGAGTGCACCTGGATTCAGGCCGCGTCTATCATGTTGAATTTAATCCTCCTGCGCAGGAAGGGCTAGACGATGAAACGGGTGAGCCTTTAATTCAGAGGGACGATGATACTGAAGAAACAGTGAGGAAAAGACTTTCAGTGTACCACGAGCAAACTTTGCCGTTAGTGAGTTTTTATACGGAAATGGAAAAAAATTCTGGCGCCGTAAAGTTCATAAAAATTAATGGCACCGCATCTATTGAAGTAATCGTTGCAGATATCAAGCAAAACCTAGGGTTGTAAGAATCTTGAAAATTAATGACAGGGCGATGATAAAAAACATTTCATCAATTTATTTTATTCGTATTCCTATTTTATTTTTGGAAAGCCGTTCTGTTAACAAAATAAACTTATTTTTAACAAAACAAAACTCAAAAAAATATTTAAACAAATCAATAAACTTAGTTGTAACAGTTAAAAATTTTATGCTAATGTGCCTCCTGAACGTTTAAGCAACTTGTATTTTTTTAATTTCAAGTCGTTAACTTTTACGTTTTAGGAGACATACATGGCTACTGCCAAGGCGAAGAAAGCAGTCAACGCCGCTTCTAAAAACACACTCTCTCAGCCGGCAAAACGTCGCGCAGTCTCAGCCACCTCCAAAGCAAAGTCAGCAGTTAACAAAGCAAATAAAGAACTCTCTCGACACACCAAAGCGTTAAGCGCAGCAAGAAAAAAAGTCTCCTCTGCAAAATCCAAGAAAGCACTTTCTAACGCAAATTCATCAGTTAGAAAATCAACATCAAATATAAAAAAAGCCAGAACAAAATTATTAAAAGCCCGCCAGAGTATGGCGAAGGCCGAGGCTATAGATTCCACTAAAAACAGGGTGGCGGAGCAGGCTAAAGCAATAGCTTCCTACAAGAATTCGCTAAAAAAGAAGGCAAAACAAGACCTTAGTAAGGCTCTGAAAAAGTTTGAAGCCTCTTGGGCGAGGAAAAGAGCAAATGCGGACGCCAGAAAACTGGCAGCCAAGCTAAAGAAAGAAGCCGCGAATGCGGCAGCAGCAAAGAAGAAGGCTGATTCCAGGGCCAAGTCGATAGCTAAAAAGCTTGAGGCTAAAGCCAGGGCATTAGCAAGAAAGGAAGCAGCGATAGCTAGTGCGAAAGCCAGGAAGACGGCTTCCAAAATCAAATCAACTAAAAAGAGGGTGAAAAAGAAAATGGTTAAGAAAAAAGTAGCGAAAAAGAAAGTGGCCAAGAAAAAGGTAGCGAAGAAAAAAGTAGCTGCAAAGAAAGTAGCGAAGAAAAAAGTAGCTAAAAAGAAGGTAGCGAAGAAAAAAGTAGCTGCAAAGAAAGTAGCCAAGAAAAAAGTGGCGAAAAAGAAGGTAGCCAAGAAAAAAGTAGCTAAGAAGAAGGTGGCTAAAAAGAAGGTAGCGAAGAAAAAAGTAGCTAAAAAGAAGGTAGCCAAAAAGAAGGTAGCTAAGAAAAAAGTAGCTAAAAAGAAAGTAGCTAAAAAGAAAGTAGCTAAGAAAAAAGCGGCAGCCAAGCGAAAAACAGTTGCCAAAAAGGTCGCTAAAAAGAAGGTAGCGAAGAAAAAAGTCGCGAAAAAGAAGGTAGCGAAGAAGAAGGTGGCGAAGAAGAAAGTCGCTAAAAAGAAAGTAGCCAAAAAGAAAGTAGCCAAAAAGAAGGTGGCGAAGAAAAAAGTAGCTAAGAAGAAAGTCGCTAAAAAGAAAGTAGCTAAGAAGAAAGTAGCCAAAAAGAAGGTGGCTAAAAAGAAAGCAGCCAAGAAAAAGGCTGTCAGGAAACGCCGCTAATTAGCACAGTGGAGCCCTCAGGGGCTCCCAGGCTAATCCTGAATCAGGAACCAGGTTACAATCTCTTGATTCTTCAATAATAATCCTCCGTAGTACGCTGCGGGGGATTTTTTATTTCGGTTTTATCATGGCAGTAATTCTCGCAGTAGAAACATCAACGCAGGCGTGCTCCTGTGCTTTAGCGGAGGGGGGCGAGGTGGATGAAATCTTTGAAATCATCCCCCGCCAGCATGCCGGAAAATTATTGCCCATGATTGAGCGGTTAATGCAGAAACATGGGCTTTGCTATGAAGATCTGGATGCCATTGCTTATGGCCAGGGACCGGGTTCTTTTACTGGCCTGAGAATTGCCTCAGGCGTTACGCAGGGCATAGCGCTAGGAGCAGGTCTGCCCGCTGTCCCAGTATCTACCCTGGCCAGTCAGGTCTTGCAGCTGCCCTACGAGCAAGTGTCTGTGTTTAGCTGCCTGGATGCACGGATTGACGAGGTATACTGGGGAATGTATTTCCTGAGTGGAGGTGACGTGAAGCTGGTTGGCAAGGAAGAACTGTGTAAACCGGAAATGCTCCCTTCGATTGGCGAAGACACATTTGTGGCGGTGGGCAGCGGTCTTGATTACCTGAACAGAATGCCCCCAAGTCTCCAGGAAAAGATAATTGAAAAATACCCCGGCATAACGCCTCGAGCTTCTGCGGTTGCTGAGCTTGCCCTGAAAAACTTCCAGTTGGGTTTATTTCAAGACGCCGAAGAGGTAAACCCGGTATATCTAAGAGACAAGGTAACGCATTCATAAGAGATTTATTGAATGGAATTTGATTTTATCAGGGCAACATTCCTCGCCTTTATCCAGGGCTTGACTGAATTTCTGCCGATCTCCAGCTCCGCTCATCTTATTCTGCCTTCGGCCTTGCTCGGCTGGGAAGATCAGGGGCTGGCTTTTGATGTTGCCGTGCATATAGGGACGTTAAGCGCCGTTGTTGTGTATTTTCGTCATGAGCTGGCCAGGATTGTGGTTTCATGTGTGGGGCAATTAGCAGGAAAAGGATCTACTGCTGATAGCAATCTGGGTTGGCAGCTTCTTATCGCCACTTTGCCGATCATCATTGTCGGCTTTATCGGCAAAGACTTTGTTGATCAGTATCTTCGCAGTACAACGGTCATTGCATCGGCAACCATTGTTTTTGCCCTGGTGCTGTTATGGGCAGATAAGAAATCTGGTGGAGAGCTGACTCTTGCCGACCTGACCTGGAAATCTGCTTTGTTTATAGGTGTCTTGCAAATTCTGGCTCTCGTGCCAGGCACATCGCGTTCCGGGATTACAATGACTGCTGCCTTGTTTTGCAAGCTGGATCGTGACAGCAGTTCCCGCTTTTCGTTTCTGCTCTCCATCCCAGTGATTGCTGGGGCAGGTACTTTGCTGTTTATCGATTTGTTGAGTCTTGAGTCAGTAAACTGGCTGGTGATTTGCTATGCCACCCTGGTGGCAGCTGTCGTCGCTTTCAGCTGCATTCATTTCTTTTTGAAAGCCATCAGCCGCATGGGCTTTATGCCGTTCGTGGCTTACCGCCTGCTACTGGGCATCATTCTGTTCGCCTTCTTCATTTGAGTAATTGAAACCGTGAAGCTCTATTACTTCCCGAAAGCGCCCCATGCGAGGAAAGTCCTGATTTTTCTCGTTGAAAAAGGACTCTCACTGGAACTGATCCAGGTAGACCTTGAAAAAAAGGAAAATCTGAAGGAAGCGTTCCTCGCCAAGAACAGCCGGGGAGTTGTTCCTGTATTGGAACTGGATGACGGCACATGTATAGATGAGTCGCTAGCGATATGCCGTTATCTTGAAGCCCTCAACCCTGAACCTCCTCTATTTGGTAGCACCCCGCTGGAAAAAGCCTTGGTTGATTCCTGGGACAGGCATATGGAATTTGATGGCTACTTGCCGGGCCAGGATGCCTTCAGAAACTCAGCAGAACGCTTTGCCAATTACGCCGTAGCGGGGGTGCAGGAACCTGTAAAGGCGATTCCAGCCCTGGCCGAACGTGGAATGCAGCGTATAGACATTTTTTTCAAAAGACTGGATGAGCGTCTTGCAGAGGTCCCTTATGTGGCCGGGACACAATTTTCTATGGCCGATATCACAGGGGTCGTGGCTGTTGATATGACAAAACGCGTTAATAAATTTTTACCGGAGAGCCTGGAACACGCCCAGAGGTGGTACAGGGCAATGTACGAGCGCGAAAGTGTCAGCTCCACTTACGTGGTACACAAATAATCCGTAAAACTTAAGCCTGGCTCTCAGACGGCAAAATTCAGTTCGATCTTCACGCCATTGGGGTCATTAAGAAAAAACTGTACCAGTCCTGCATGAGGGACATCATTGCGCTCATAGGCAATGTTTTCCTTCTTGAGCGTACTTTCCATTCTGCCAGGATCTGTGCCGTTAAAGGCGATGTGATCAAAAGCGCCGGTACCCTCTGCTCGGGTAGTGACCGGAATGCCGAGTTTGTTTGAATGGGCAGTATAGGTTTCCCATTCGGCAATATGCAGAACAGGTGTTTGGTCCAGGTACAACCAGTACCCGGGAAAGCCCAGTTCCGGTCTGAAGCCCGATTGCAGCCCAAGCACCTCGATGTAAAAGTCCCTTGTCTGGTCAATATCATCTGTGAGCACCAGGTAGTGCTCCATCAGATTTAGCGGCATATCTTCACCTATAAAATACTTTAATTAGACTCATTAAAGTATTGATATATATTAAATTAATTTAAAAAACCAGAGTTTAATTGAGTTCGCGAACCTAGCCCCCGTGCCCACATAGATTCCCTTGTTAAGCCAGTCATATTTACCTATAGGCGCCTTGAATCGGGGATTGGTCCGAAAATAGTATTCGGAAGGATCAACATCGTCGCCTTCTGCCAGGCGTTTCATCACGTCGTCAGGGCCAAAGCGTAAGCCGTAGTTTTCAATCTGGATGATGGCGCCGTCATCTGTTTCAAGGGCATAAACGGCTTCAGCCTGCGTTACTCCGTCAGCTCTAGTGTATTGCCAGTCAGCAGCGGCAGTAGCTAACACTGAGCCCCTGATATCCGGTCCTTCGAACTTACCCTGGGTGATGGCAATCATTCTGCGTGGACCTTCGAAGGACTCGCCAAATTGAACAGGATCGGCAAGCTCACATTCCACCGCAAAAACGAATTCAAATCCTGGCTCAATCATTATGTGTTTCGCTGGTGATTAAAAAAGCCGACATCATAGCATGCACTATGAGAATGAAGAGTTTATTTATGCATGAAGAATCAGTAGAGTTCTGCACTTGTCCTTGAGGAGTCTTTTATGAAACTAGATTTACCCATTGTTGATGACACCAGTATCTGGGATAGCTGGATGGCAATGCTCAATGTGCCGGCTATATCTGCAGCGATTGAGCTGGGTATTTTTGAAAGTCTCAACCAGGAGCCGGTGTCTGCTGAAGTCCTTGCCCAGAAACTTGACTACAAGGAGCGGGCAGTGCGCGCCTTGCTGCCGTTTTTAGGACACCTGGGTTTTCTCAATGAATATGGCGGTACGTGGAAACTGACACCGCTTGCCCAGCATTACATGCTCAGTGACAGCCAGTTCAGCTGGGGAGGTATTTTCCGGCGTGAAGGTCGAATGATGAAGCGCCATGGTTTATTGATCGAAGCGATAACCGGCAAGAAGCAGGACCAGGATGGAAGAGACCGGCCGGCAGAGAGCTGGGAGAGCGGTCAAGTGGATATGGATATGGCGCGTGAGGTCACGGCTTTCATGCATAGCCATTCCATTGCGGCTGCAGTGGGAATGACAAAGACGATCGATTTTTCCGGGGTAACCCGTATGCTTGATGTGGGAGGAGGGTCAGGGTGTTTTGCCATTGCCCTAGCAAAACTGGATAAAAATAATCGCTGTACCGTGCTGGAGCTGCCCGCAATCTGTGAACTGGCTAATGACTATATTGCTGATGCCGGTGTTGCTGATCAGGTAGATACCACGTCTATAGATATGTTCCGGGAGCCCTGGCCGGACGGTTACAACGCCCATTTCTTTTCCAATATTTTTCATGACTGGAGTTTTGAGACTTGCAGGGAGTTGACCAGAAGCAGCTTTGCTGCACTCGAACCCGGCGGTAAAATCCTGCTCCATGAAATGTTGCTAAACGACAGCGGTAACGGTCCTTATCCTGCCAACGCATTTTCACTGCTGATGGCAATCGGCACGATGGGGCAACAGTTCACGTTACCGCAGTTGCGTGAAATTCTGGGCAGCGCAGGATTTGTCAATATTGATAGTCGTAACTCGTATGGCTACTACTCGATTGTCAGCGGCGAGAAGCCGGCATAAAGGACGTTGGATGCGCATTAATGATTGAGAAAAATCCAAGAAACGACGGGGAATATCTGAATTCGCTAGCCCGCGGCCTGGCGGTGCTGCGTGCATTCAGCAAGGAAAAGCCGGAAATGACGCTCAGCGAAATAGCATCGCAGACTGAGCTTAATCCGGCAGTGGTCAGACGCTGCCTGAATACGCTTCAGCACCTTGGCTACGTCGGTAAAAAAGACAAGCTGTTCCTACTGCGTCCCGAGGTGTTTCGTCTTGGTACCGCCTATATCGAATCGATGAACCTGGAAGAAGTGGTTAGGCCGTCACTGCAAAGGGTCAGGGATAAAACCGATAACAGCGTGGCACTGGCCGTGCTTTCCGACCTTGATGCACTGTTCCTGGTTTACGTTTCAACCAAGCAGTTAACGCGCATTGTGGCTGGAGTGGGCACAAGGTTTCCCGCATACGCGACTGCGGCAGGCCGAGCTATCCTGGCTTTTGAGGAGAAGGGGGCAGTCGATGAGTATTTTGACATCGTGGAAATGGATGCCCTCACTGAACGCACTGTTACGTCCAAAACCGAGCTGCGGCAGATTCTCGGCACCGTAAGGAAAAACAAGTTTTCCTCCACCGACGGTCAACTTGATTTCGGCGTAGTGTCCGTAGGCGTGCCGGTATTCAATGAGGACAACCAGGTGATAGCGTCAGTGTCGTGTTCAACGGCCTCGGCGAGAAGCTCAGAGCAGGAAATGATTGAAACCATCGTGCCTGACCTGAAAGAAGCGGCCAAGGAAATAGAATTTCAGTTGCGCCGTACGCCTATGCTGGCGCATTCGATCATGTCCTGATCTACAGGCTAGAATCTGCGGAAAAAAAGGGCGCTCTGCAGCGCCCTTTTTTATTCGGTCAGACTGAACAATTACTGCAGTTCAGCGTTCACCATTGCGGTGCCTTCTGCAAGCGCCCTCAGCTTGGCCCGGGCGGATTCGCGTGGCAGGTATTTCAAACCGCAGTCCGGAGCAGCGATGATCCTTTCCGGGGGTATAAACTCCAGTGCTGCACGCAGCCTGTCTGCTACGATTTCCGGCGTTTCCGGTGTCTCATCGCCAAGGTTA